>CAYGQC010000077.1:0-17711 GCA_964351875.1 uncultured Pseudomonadales bacterium | reverse complement strand
GCGATTGCGATCAGTTGCTGGTCGCGCACGCCTGTGCGCTCGACGTAACGCTTGAGCCCCGCCAGTGCCAGCGCGCCCGAGGGCTCGACGATGGAGCGCACATTATCGAAGGTGTCTTTGACAGCGGCGCAGATCTCGTCGGTGTTGACGGTGATGACCTCATCGACATAGCGGCGCGCGATCTTGAAGGTCTCTTTGCCGATCTGGGCGACGGATACCCCATCGGCAAACAGATCCAGGGTTTCCGCGGGCAAACGAACGCGGCGCCCGGCTTTCATGGCGGCGCTGAGACACGCCGAGCCTTCGGCCTCCACGCCGATGACCTTGACCGACGGATGCACGTACTTCACGTAAGCCGCGACGCCGGCAATCAGACCACCACCACCGACCGGGACAAAAATCGCATCTGGCAAACCGGGATGTTGATTGCAGATCTCGAGCGCCACGGTGCCCTGCCCGGCGATAACTTCCGGATCATCGTAGGGATGAACAAAGACGTAGCCATGCTTTTTGACCAGCTCATCGGCGTGCAGCTTGGCCTCGTCAAAGGTGTCGCCGTGCAAAACCACTTTCGCGCCGAGCGCGCGCACGGCATCGATCTTGATGTCGGGTGTGTTGCGGCCCATCACGATGATGGTCTTGATGCCGAGCTCGCGGCCAGCCAGCGCAACGCCCTGGGCATGGTTACCGGCGGATGCCGCGACAATGCCTTTGGCGCGATCCGCCTCGGATAGTCCAGAGATCTTGTTGTACGCGCCGCGCACCTTGAACGAGAAGATCGGTTGCAGGTCTTCGCGCTTGAGCCACACCTGATTGCGCAGGCGGGCCGACAACGCCGGCGCTTTTTGCAGGGGCGTCTCGACGGCAACGTCGTAGACCCGCGACGCAAGGATTTTCTTGACGTATCGTTCGAGCATTAGCTTCGGTTATCGCGACAGAGGAATTGCCGGAAGTATGGCCCAAGACGATTTGAAACGCGCGGTAGCGAAGGCCGCGATGGCGGCGGTGGAGCCAATGTTAGACAGCAAGACGATCGTCGGTGTGGGCACAGGCTCAACGGCGAATTTCTTTATCGACGAACTGGCCGCCCACAAACACCAGTTCGACGCCGCGGTTGCCTCCAGTGAAGCCTCGGCGGATCGACTGCGCGGCCACGGCATCAGCGTCATCGACGCAAACAGCGCAGGCCCGATCGCGGTCTACGTTGACGGGGCGGACGAGGTGGACCCGAGCCGCGCGCTGATCAAAGGCGGCGGTGCGGCACTCACTCGCGAGAAGATTGTTGCGGCCTGCTCGGACACCTTCATTTGCATCGTCGACGAATCCAAGCTGGTCGAGACCCTGGGCGAGTACCCTCTGCCGGTGGAGGTGCTGCCCATGGCGAGATCGTTAGTCGCGCGCGGCCTCGCGGGGCTCGGCGGTGAGCCAGTCTGGCGGGAAGGTGTCGTCACTGACAACGGCAACCTGATCCTCGACGTCTACGGGTTGGACATCACAGACCCGGACGGCCTGGAACAGCGCATCAACAATCTGGTGGGTACGGTGTGCAACGGCATCTTCGCGGCCAATCGCGCAGACCAGGTGCTGGTCGCTGGCGCCGACGGCGTGACAACTCTGGATTGAGCTGAGCTGACCGCCCGGCGCACCGCTTATGCCAGAAGCTTGCCTGGGTTCATGATGCCGTCCGGATCGAAAATGGCTTTGATCGCCGCCATCGCTGCACGCTCGGCCTCGCTTCGACTGAAGCCGAGAAAGTCCCGCTTCAACAGCCCCACACCGTGCTCGGCCGAGATGCTGCCGTTGCGCTTCTGAACCGCCGCGAAGATCTGCGGTGAGATCTCATGGCAGCGCTCATAGAACACATCGCTCGCGAGCGAGTCGGGTTTGAGAATGTTGATGTGCAGGTTGCCGTCGCCGATATGGCCGTACCAGCAGACGTCGAAATCCGGGTAGGCGCTTGTGACCAAGGCATTGGTCTCGTCGATGAACGATTCCATGTCACCAATCCGAACCGAGACATCGTTTTTGTACGGCGATTTCGGCGCGATCGATTCGGATATGCCTTCGCGGAGCTGCCACAGCGCTGCCGCCTGGGCGCGGGAGCTGCTCAGCACGCCGTCAATCACCCAACCCGCCTCGACGCAGGCTTCGAATGCGGTGCTTGCGTCCTCCAGCCGATCTTCGTCGAATTCGAGCAAGGCATAGAACGGCGTTGCCTGCTGGAGCGGCCGAGGCAGATCGCGATGGCTGGTGACATAGCCCAGCGCCAGCTCGGAGAAGAACTCAAAGGCTGATAGCGGCAAAGCCTTCTTGAAGTGATCGAGCACGGCCACGATGTCGGTAAACCGCTCAATGCCGAGCACCATCACCTGTTGCTCAGCGGGCGCGGGCGCGAGCTGAATCTGCGCCTCGACGACAAAGCCGAGCGTGCCTTCCGAGCCGACAAAGAGATGACGCAGATCGTAGCCCGTGGCGTTCTTCACCAGCGCGTGGTTCAGCTCCAGAATCTCGCCGGCACCGGTAACCACGGTGAGGCCCGCCACCCAGTCCCGGGTGAGGCCGTAGCGAATCACCTTGATGCCGCCGGCATTGGTCGCGATATTGCCGCCAATGTGGGATGAGCCGCTGCTCGCGAAATCGACGGGGTAGTAAAGCCCCTTATCCTCGGCAAAATCCTGCAGCGCCTGGGTGATCACACCCGCCTGTACTCTGACCACGCCGTCGGCCGCGTCAAAGTCGAGAATCCGATTCATCCGCTCGAACGAGACAACCACTTCGCCGTTACTGGCGACAGCACCACCAGAGAGCCCAGTTCGCCCACCGGACGGGACTAGCGCTGAGGCGGTCGCCCGGGCCCATTTGACGAGCCTCGCCACCTCCTCCACCGATTCGGGGAAAACGATCGCGCCAGGCGCCACCTCATAGCTACGCGTCCAGTCCCGGCCATAGTGAGCCAGGGAGGCGTCGTCCGTTAGTACCCGTTCGGGTGAGAGAATTTCATGCAGTTCGGCAAGCATGGTCGTGGTGAGGTTGAAAATGGGCGGCTAGTATATGCGCCCCTCGCAGCCTGCCAACACTCGCTGCAGAACGCAGACACCAAGTAGCACGCATATGACGACCGTAAGCAGCAAAGCCCTGTCTTTCGACAAATCCCGAATCAAAGTCCTCCTGCTCGAAGGGATTCACGATCAGGCGGTCGCCAAACTGGAAGCCGCCGGCTACAGCAACATCGAGCGGCAAAGCGGCGCCTTACAGGGTGACGATCTCATCAAGGCTCTGGCTGACGTGCACATGCTCGGCATTCGCTCTCGCAGCCAGTTGTCGGAGCAGGTTGTCGCGGCAGCCGACAAGCTTATCGCGGTGGGCTGCTTCTGCATCGGTACCAACCAGGTGGATCTGGGCGCGGCAGCAGCGCGCGGCGTACCCGTCTTCAACGCGCCCTATTCGAACACCCGCAGCGTTGCCGAGCTGGTGCTCGCCGAGGCGATCATTCTGCTGCGCGGGATACCAAGCAAACACAACGCCCTGAAACGTGGTGAGTGGCGCAAGTCGGCGACGAGTTCCTTCGAAGCGCGCGGCAAGACGCTCGGCGTGGTGGGCTACGGCAACATCGGCTCCCAGCTGGGCGTACTGGCCGAGGGCCTCGGCATGAACGTCATCTTCCACGACGTGGTGACCAAGCTGAACCTGGGCAACGCCCAGCAGTGCTCATCGCTGACTGAACTTCTGAACAAGGCCGACGTTGTCAGCCTGCACGTGCCGGCAACACCGGAGACAGCCAACATGATGGGCGCGAGTGAGCTTGCGCAGATGAAGCGCGGAGCGGTATTGATCAACGCCTCACGCGGCAACGTGATCGACATTGACGCACTAGCGAGCGCGCTGAGCCAGGACGCCATCGGCGGCGCTGCGATCGATGTGTTTCCGAGCGAACCCAAATCCAACGACGAAGAGTTCTTCTCGCCACTGCGGGATCTGGACAACGTATTGCTCACACCGCACATCGGCGGCAGCACGGTAGAAGCCCAGGAGAACATTGCGGTGGAGGTGGCGGACAAGCTGGTGCGCTACAGCGACAACGGCTCGACGCTGTCGGCCGTGAACTTTCCGGAAGTAGCACTCCCTGCGCACCCGGGCAATCATCGTTTGCTGCACATACACAAAAACGTGCCGGGCGTACTCGCGCGCATCAACCAGGTGTTCTCCGATGCGGGGGTGAACGTGGCGGGGCAGTACCTGCAGACGAGTGGCGACATCGGCTATGTTGTTGTCGACATCGATGCGGAGCACAGCGCTGTGGCGCTGAATCACTTGCGTGGGATTGAAGAAACGCTTAGAACTCGGGTCTTGTTCTAGAGCTCTGAAGACAACGACGTGAAGAGACGAACGGGCGCCTCTGATAGAAGCGCCCGATGAGTCTCGCCGCTAGCGAACCACCGCTTGCAGCTCGCCGGCAGCGTAGCGTTCGAACATGCCTTCCAATGAGATCGGCTTGATCTTGTCCGCGTTGCCGGCCGTGCCGAACGCGTGGTAGCGATCAACCACAACCTGCTTCATCGCGTTCTGGGACACACCCAGATATTTGCGCGGATCAAACTCAGACGGATTCTCCGCCAGGAACTTACGAATCGACGCGGTTGCCGCCAGGCGAAGATCGGTGTCGATGTTCACTTTGCGTACGCCGTGCTTGATGCCCTGCTGAATTTCTTCAACCGGCACGCCATAGGTTTCCGCAATCTCGCCACCGTACTCGTTGATGATCTTGAGCAGATCCTGCGGCACGCTTGAGGAGCCATGCATCACGAGGTGTGTGTTCGGCAGGCGCGCGTTGATCTGTTTGATGCGCTCGATGTCCAGAATGTCGCCGGTTGGTGGACGCGAGAACTTGTACGCGCCGTGCGACGTGCCGATGGCGATCGCCAGCGCATCGACTCCAGTCTTCTCCACGAAGTCAGCGGCTTGCTCGGGATCAGTTAGCAACTGATCCATCGACAGAACGCCGGCCGCGCCAACGCCGTCCTCTTCACCAGCTTCGCCGGTTTCCAGCGAGCCCAGGCAGCCCAGCTCGCCCTCGACGGACACACCACAAGCATGCGCCATGTCGACGGTGCGCTTGGTGACGTCAATGTTGTATTCGTACTCGGCTGGCGTTTTCTGATCTTCGAGCAGCGAGCCGTCCATCATCACCGAGGAGAACCCCATCTGGATCGAGCGCTGGCACACGTCGGGGGATGCGCCGTGGTCCTGGTGCATCACCACCGGGATGTGCGGGAATTCTTCCACCGCTGCCAGAATCAGGTGGCGCAGGAAATTCGGGCCGGCGTACTTACGAGCACCGGCTGAAGCCTGAACGATCACCGGAGAATTGGTCTCGTCCGCGCCTTCCATGATCGCGCGCATCTGTTCGAGGTTGTTGACGTTGAATGCCGGTACGCCGTAATTGTGTTCGGCGGCGTGGTCTAGCATTTGCCGCATACTGATAAGAGCCATGGCGATCCTCGCGCTGTACTTAGTTCAAAAAGAGTTCGTCGTTCAAAGTTCGATGATTGATGCTTGGTCCGGGCAGGCCTCGCTTAGCGATCACCAAGGATAACCCCAGTATCTTACGCGCAAGGGTGCTGCCCCGACCGCGTACGTTGTAACCAGTTCGTGACTGTCGCGCCGGTCCTAGGCGGACGAGTTCCGAGCTTCTAAAGCCGCCACTGCGGGTAGCGTCTTGCCCTCGACGAATTCGAGGAAAGCTCCACCGCCCGTGCTGATGTAGGAGATCCCTTCGCCGACACCGTACTTCTCAATCGCGGCGAGAGTATCGCCACCACCGGCGATGGAGAAGCCTGGGCTGTCAGCAATCGCTTCCGCAAGCACTCGAGTGCCTTCCCCGAACTGATCAAACTCAAACACGCCAACCGGCCCGTTCCAGATAATCGTGCCAGCGCTCTGCAGCAGCTCCGCCATAGCGCGCGCCGTTTGCGGCCCGATGTCGAGAATCATCTCGTTGTCGCCGACGTCAGCAACCTGGCGAAGCGTCGCTGTTGCGGTCTCGGAGAATTCCGGCGCAACCATGACATCCAGAGTTTCAACAACGCCAACGCTCGCGGCGAGCGCTCGAGCCTCATCAACCAGATCTGCCTCATAGAGCGAATTGCCGATGCCATGCCCGGCAGCGGCGATGAACGTGTTGGCGATACCACCGCCAACGATAATCTGATCAGCCACCTTGGCCAGCGAATGCAGCACCTCAAGCTTGGTGGACACCTTCGCGCCGCCAACAATGGCAACAACGGGTCTGGCGGGGTCCGCCAGTGCTTTGCCCAGCGCATCGAGTTCTGCGGCAAGCAATGGTCCGGCACACACTTCTGGCGCGAAACGAGCGATACCGTGGGTGGACGCCTGGGCGCGGTGGGCGGTACCGAATGCGTCCATCACGAAGACATCGCACAGCCCGGCCATGCGTTTGGCCAGGTCTTCATCGTCTTTCTTTTCACCGGCAAGAAACCGTACGTTCTCAAGGAGCACCAGCTCACCGGCAGCTACGTCAACGCCGTCTATCCAGTCTGTGACCAGGGAGACCGGCCGATCCAACAGCGCCGACAATCGATCCGCAACTGGAGCGAGCGAAAATTGAGGGTCGGGCTCACCTTCCGTGGGGCGGCCCAGATGAGAGGTCACCATGACAGCGGCGCCGGCCTCCAGCAGGCGGATCAGCGTGGGCAGAGCCGCCTTGATTCGGGCATCGCTCGTGACCACACCGTCTTTGACCGGAACGTTGAGGTCCTGACGCACAAACACCCGCTTGCCGCGGACATCGATGTCATCAAGGGTCGCTATCGTCATGGGTTTGTCTCCTGCGCGGTCTTCTGCGCTCGATCCTGAACTGGTGTCCCCGCGCCGCACGGCGATGGTTGTCGCCGAGGCATGCGTGAATCATTCACACAGCTATCCATCACATCTGTAACGACAGCCGGCACACCTATTTAACCCGGATTGCCTCGCCTATGAGGTGACGCGGTGCACGGCAGCAAGCACGGATTCGACGGTCATGCCGAGCGTTTCAAGCGCCTGATTACCTGGTGCGGAAACGCCGTAGCGGTCGATGCTGACGACCGCGCCATCGAGCCCGACAAAGCGATACCAGTAATCGCCATGAGCCGCTTCGACCGCTACGCGTGCCCGGATGGCACCCGGCAACACAGCCTCTCGGTACGCCGCATCCTGGGCGAGAAATGTTTCTGCGCTCGGCATAGACACGACCCGGGTGCCTTTGCCGGACGCATTCAACTGAGCCGCTGCCTGCACAGCCAGCTCCACTTCGCTACCGGTCGCGATAATGATGCTCGACAGCTCACCCTCAGCCTCAACCAGAACGTAACCGCCGCGAGCGATATCCTCGATCTGCTGTGCGTCCTTCGGCTGGCAGGGCAAACCCTGACGCGTGAAGATCAGAGCGCTCGGGCCGCTACGCTCGATGGCACAACGCCAGGCAACGGCTGATTCAACGGTATCGCAGGGGCGCCACGTCGCCAGACCCGGCGTGGTGCGCAGGTTGGTGAGCTGCTCAATAGGCTGGTGCGTCGGGCCATCTTCACCCACAGCAACCGAATCGTGGGTATAGACGAAAATATTGCGGATGCCCATCAACGATGCGAGCCGGACCGCGTTGCGCGCGTACTCCATGAACACCAGGAACGTGCCTGAGAAGGGTATGAAGCCACCGTGCAGCGCGATGCCGTTGCAGATGGCGGTCATGCCGAACTCACGCACGCCATAACTCATGTAGCGCGAAGGTTCAGCTCCAGCCCAGCGCGTGCCGTTCGAGCCGGTCAGATCGGCCGAGCCACCGAACAGTTCAGGCAGTGCGCCTGCGACAGCGCCAATGCAAGCCTGGGACGACTTACGCGTGGCCAGCGATTCACCCGATGCCTGCGCGGAGACCGCCAGCGCGTTCAGGTCATCCGCCCAGGTAGCGGGCAGCTCGCCAGCCATACGCCGCAGAAGCTCGGCAGCTTGAGCGGGATGAGAATCTTGATAACGATCAAACAGCGCCTGCCAATCACTGCTAAGCGCCGCGCCCCGAGGCCGGCAATCCCATTCCTCGCGAACGTGTTCCGGGATCTCGAAGGGTGCGGAGCCCCAGTTCAGCTCGCCCCGAACGATGGCAATCTCGGCATCCCCAAGAGGCGATCCGTGAGCATCGGCGGTGCCCGCCTTGGCCGGCGAGCCATAGCCGATGGTCGTGCGCAGACAAACCAGCGTCGGCTGCCCGGAGTCATCGGTGGCGTTCTCCAAGGCTTCGGCGATGTCATCCCGGTCGTGGCCATCGACGTTGCGAATAACCCGCCAGCCGTAGGCTTCAAAGCGCGCGGGCACGTCTTCGCCGAACCACTCGCCAATTTCGCCGTCAATCGAAATACCGTTGTCGTCGTACAGGCAGACCAGCTTGCCGAGGCCGAGCGTGCCAGCCAGTGACGCCGCTTCGTGGGAGATGCCCTCCATGAGGCAACCGTCACCCACGATGACAATGGTCCGATGGTCAATCACCGAAAACTCGTCCGTGTTGAATTCGGCGGCGAGGCGCTGTTCTGCCAGGGCCATACCAACGGCATTGGCAAAACCCTGTCCCAGCGGGCCGGTGGTGGTTTCCACCCCGGGGCAGTGCCCGTATTCGGGGTGACCGGCCGTTTTCGAGTCGAGCTGACGGAAATCTTTCAGGTCGTCGATGCTCACGTCATAGCCGGTCAGATGCAGGGCGGAGTACAGCAGCATCGACGCATGGCCATTGGACAACACCACGCGATCTCGATTGATCCAGTCCGGATTTGCGGGGTCATGGCGCAAGACTTCTCGCCACAGTACCTCGGCAAAATCCGCCATACCCATGGGCGCACCAGGGTGACCACTGTTGGCGCGCTGGACCGCGTCCATGGCAAGCACACGGATCGCGTTCGCACGTTCGATAGCGGAGGACATGGTTTGCCTGCGGGGATGAAAAAAGAGGCCGGTATTTTGAAGGCTCACCAAATCACAAGCAACGCTGATTGGGTACAATCGCTGCCCCCGAGTTAACACGGACAGAGTTTCTCCATGGCTGACTACAGCGTTTTCACCTCTGAATCGGTCTCCGAAGGCCACCCGGACAAGATCGCCGATCAGATTTCCGATGCCATCGTGGATGCTCTGCTGGCCCAGGATCGCTATTCGCGGGTCGCCTGCGAAACCCTGATTAAGACAGGCGTCGTCATGGTCGCCGGCGAGACGCGCTCGTCCGGCAGCATCGACGTTGACGTCATTGCCCGCCAGGTCATCCGTGACATTGGCTATAGCAACGGCGAAACCGGCTTCGATCCGGACAACTGTACGGTCATCAACGCTATCGGTCGCCAGTCTGCCGACATCGCGATGGGCGTCGACGCCCGGGACGACAAGGAACAAGGCGCCGGTGATCAGGGCTTGATGTTCGGCTACGCGAGCAATGAGACCGACGTGTTGATGCCAGCGCCGATCACCTACGCGCATCGTCTGGTCAAGCAGCAGGCCGAGGCTCGGCGCACTTCGCTAACCTTTCTCGAGCCCGACGCCAAGAGCCAACTGACATTCCGCTACGACGAGGCGGGCAACCCCATCGCCGTCGACGCCGTGGTGCTGTCAACCCAGCACAGCGAAGGCGTAACCATGGCGACGCTGTACGAAGCAGTCATGGAAGAGGTCATCAAGCCGGTGATTCCCGCCAATTGGATGAACAAAGAGACCAAGGTGTTCATCAATCCAACGGGCAAGTTCGTGATTGGCGGTCCGGTAGGAGACGCGGGCCTGACCGGTCGCAAGATCATCGTCGACACCTACGGCGGTATGGCGCGCCACGGTGGCGGCGCGTTCTCCGGCAAAGACCCCAGCAAGGTAGACCGAAGCGCCGCCTACGCCGGCCGCTACGTTGCGAAGAACATCGTCGCCGCCGGCCTGGCTGAGCGTTGTGAGATTCAGGTCAGCTACGCGATTGGCGTGGCCGAGCCGACATCGATCTCGATCAACACCTTCGGCACCGGCAAACTGCCCGACAACAGAATCGTTCAACTGGTACGTGAACACTTTGATTTGCGCCCACACGGCCTGATCGACATGCTCGACCTACTACGTCCTATCTACAGGGACACGGCCGCGTATGGACACTTCGGGCGCACCGAGGAGAGTTTCACCTGGGAGCGAACCGACCGCGCAGAAGCACTCGCCGCGGAGCTATAGGCGCTGCTGGATATAGTCGCTGCTGGATATAGTCGCTGCTGGATATAGGCGCTGTTGAATCGCAAGGCTCGAGCCGAGTTACCAGAATGAGTTGCCCATGAGACTGTCGTTTGAGTTCTTCCCGCCGCGCACCAAAAAGGGCGAGGCGTCGCTGCTGGCCAACGCAACGGCGTTGAAAGCCGAGAGCCCGGAGTTCTTCTCCGTGACCTATGGCGCGGGTGGCAGCACTCGCGACGGCACCCGGGAGACCGTGAGCAAACTGCTGACGGAGGTTGGCGTACCCGCCGCTCCGCATCTGTCGATCGGTAACGACAACGAAGATCAGATTCGGGCGATGTTGGATGACTACAAAGCCAGGGGCGTTACTCGCATCGTCGCGCTCCGAGGTGACGTGCCATCCGGCGCGGTCGCAGCCCCACGACAGAGCAGCAATGCGGAAAGCCTGGTCAAGCTGATCCGCGCGCACAGCGGCAATGCTTTCCACATCGAAGTCGCCGCCTACCCGGAGGTCCATCCGGACGCGAGCAGCGCCGAGGCGGATCTCGACTTCTTTGCCCGCAAGGTCGATGCGGGCGCGAACAGCGCTATCACCCAGTACTTCTTCAACCCGCCAGCCTACTTCGACTTCATCGAGAGAGTGGCTGCGCGCGGTATCAAGATCCCGGTCGTGCCCGGCATCATGCCGATCACCAACTTCGAAGGCCTGGTTCGCTTCTCCAGAAATTGCGGCGCTGACATCCCGCGCTGGCTCGGCAAGCGCCTGGAGTCTCTAAAGGACGATCCAGAGGGTCTGCTGGCTTTCGGCAACGACGTCACCAGCCACGTTTGCGAAGCGCTCATCAGCGGCGGTGCCCCTGGCATCCACTTCTACACATTGAACAAGACCGGCCCCGCGCTGGAAGTGTGGCATCGGCTGCGCCAGACATGCGCGCAGCAAGCCTGAAGCATCGGCTGTACCTGCCTGACACCAACCAGGTAGGCGACGCCTCCCTCAGCCGTGAGCAGAGCCACTATCTGACGAACGTACTGCGGCTGCGCAGCGGGCAGGCGGTATCCGTGTTCAACGGGCGCGGACTCGAGTTTGCCGCACAGATTTCCCACATCGACCGCAAAGGCGCAACGCTTGAGCTGACTGACCTGCTTGAAAGCCACGCCGCCAACACCCCGAGGCTTACCCTCGCGATCGCGCTGCTAAAAAGCCAGGCCATGGACACCGCGCTTCAGAAGGCTACGGAGCTCGGGGTCGATCAAATCAAACTGCTGACCAGCAAGCGAACTAACGTCTCGCTCTCTGAAGACCGTCTGGAGAAGCGGATGGCGCACTGGCGGGGTGTCATCAGCGGGGCCTGCGAGCAAAGCGGCCGCTGCTGGCTCCCAACACTCGAGGCGCCGATGGAATTTACGCAGTATCTGAGCGCGCTTGATGACGAAGTGAGCGGCCGCAATGGCGAGTGCGTGTTTTTGTTGGAGCCGGAAGGCAGCTCGATGGAAGGATACGATCCAGGGAACACCACTGTTGTGATCGGGCCAGAGGGTGGCTGGAGTGACGCGGAGCTGGCGGCTGCCAATCAGAACGGCGTGCAAGCCCGCAAGCTGGGGACCACGGTTCTACGCGCCGAGACCGCCTGCATTGCAGCGCTTAGCGCCGTGCAACAGAGCTGGCACTGGCCAGCTCGATACTGACTACACCGGTCTCGCCTCGCGGCTAGCCCGACAGCCCCGGAAGTGACGATACGCGTTCTTCCAGGTAGCCAAGATTTGGGATCGAGACTTCTTCCGTACCCAACATGACGCAGGCACTCTCCGTCGCGACCGGCGTGCGAGCGGACTCATTCACGTCCTCGCTGTCGAGCGACAGCATGCGCGGCAGGCCATCGGCAGCCAACGCCCAGAACGGCAAAGAGCGAACGGAGTGCGATCGGTTCATCACAACCAGACATCGACCTGTCCTGGGTGCGTCACCAACCTCCGCCGCCACGAGTTCAAAGCGTAAGACCGGCAGCGACTCACCGCGCCAGCCGAGTAGCCCCAGACACCAGTTCGGTGTGTCTTCGAGGGGTTTGATACGACGCCAGGGCAGAATTTCCGCAACACTCACGTTTGGCAACAGGAGTTGATAGTTACCGGAGGGAATCAGGACACAGGACAACTCACGGGAATCGTTTTGCAACGCGATATCCATATCAGTGCACCAACTCATCGATGGTAGCGAGCAACTCACTTTCCTGGAACGGCTTGCCCAGGAATTGGTTAACGCCCACCTCTTTAGCGTGCTGCTGGTGCTTCTGCCCGGTTCGCGATGTGATCATCACAATTGGCAGAGACTTCAGACGCTCGTCGTGGCGAACCTGACGAGCCACTTCGAAACCATCCATCCGAGGCATCTCGATATCCAGCAGCATGATGTCAGGGCGCTGTTCCTGCAGCAGCGACATGGCTTCGACTCCGTCCTTCGCCACAACAACTTCCATGCCCTGGCGCTCAAGCAATCTCGATGTCACCTTGCGCACGGTTACGGAATCATCCACGACCATGACGGTTCGAACTTCCGCTCGCGCCACCCGCGGCCGCGCACGGCCGACAAAACCATCGACGCCCTGCGTTCGCACCAACGCAACGAGATCCAGAATCACAACGACATTGCCATCGCCCAGAATCGTCGCGCCCGAGATTCCGCCGACGCCCGCAAACTGGGGGCCCAGTGCTTTCACGACAATCTCGCGGCTGCCCACAACGGAATCCACATGCACCGCCACCGCATGGTCACCCGAGCGTACCAGTACAACCGGGACGCTCGCGGCATCCGTCCGGGCGACATAATCGCGGCCGATGTAGTTACCGAGATACCGCACCCGGTAAGGAATACCCGCGTATTCAAACACACCGGCATGACTGTTTTGTGCGTCCGCCAGCTCCTGCGCCGACAGAAGCACAATGCCTTCGATCGTATTCAGAGGTATGGCGTACATGTCGTCCGCAACCGACACCATAAGCGCGCGGTTTACCGAAACGGTAAACGGCAGCCGCACCGTAATGCGAGTGCCTTTGCCTGGCTGTGACGCGATATCGATGCTGCCGCCAAGCTGTTTCACTTCGCTGTGGACTACGTCCATGCCCACGCCGCGGCCAGAAATCTGCGTAACCGACTGAGCCGTTGTGAAGCCCGGCGCTAGCACGAACTCCAGAATCTGCTCATCGGAGAGCTCGGCGTCCACCGCCATGAGGCCGCGCTCAATCGCCTTCGCCCGAACGCTCTCGACGTCAATGCCGGCGCCATCGTCAGAAATCTCGATGACAACGTCGCCACCCTCTCTGGACAGCCGCAGATCGATGCGACCGACCGTAGGCTTGCTGTAGCCTCGTCGCTCCTCATCACTCTCGATGCCATGATCGACGGCATTGCGCAGCATGTGTTCGAGCGGCGGCACCATGCGCTCCAGAACGGTGCGATCCAGCTCGCCCTCGGCGTTGTAGGCATGGAACTCGACCTGCTTGTCGAGCTCGCGCGAGACCTGCCGAACGATTCTGCGCAGACGCGGCAAAAGCCGACTGAACGGCACCATGCGCGTGCGCATCAGGCCTTCCTGCAGCTCTGTATTCAGACGTCCCTGTTGCAGCAGCAGCGTTTCCGCCTCTCGGGATTTAACCGACAGGGTTTCTTTCAGATCCAGCATGTCCGAAGCGGATTCAGACAACGACCGGGTTAGCTCCTGCAACTGGGAGTAGCGATCCATTTCGAGCGGATCAAATTCTTTATAGGTCGGGCCGGCGACATCGGAACGGAAGTGCACCTGGGTTTCCGTTTCGATCTCAAGGCGCCTGAGCTGTTCCCTTACTCGATCGATGGTGGTTTCCATTTCACCGAGCGCGGTTCCGAAGTCGCTGATGCTCTGCTCGATGCGAGCGCGCATGATGCTGCTCTCACCGGCCAGGTTGACCAGCTCTTCCAGGAGCCCCGATGACACCCGAACCATCTCGCTTTGCGCCACCGGCTTTGTCGCAGCACGCGGGGCAGGCGCGGCAGACGTCGTCCGCTCAGTCTCAGACGCAGGCCCGGCATTCGTCGACTCGGCTGGCAGATTAGCCGCGGCTTCGGCCTGTTGCGCGACCGTTGCTCTGTTACTGGCGAGCAACGACAACAACGCTTCGTGGCGATTGCCCAGGTCCGCAAAGAACGCACTGTCGGTCGGCGTGCCGTTGTTCTGGGCATCGACCAGGAAAGACTCAAGGCGGTGGGTTTCATCGCCCAGTTCGACTAGCCCAGCCAGACGCGCACCACCCTTGAGTGTGTGCAGGCCGCGCAGCAAGTTCTCCTGGTGGACGGCGTTGTCGCGCTCAGCGAGCCATTGCTGCAGGCTCGCATCGAACCCCTCCAGGATCTCGTCGGCTTCTTCGAAGAAGATGCCCACGATCTCCGAATCCACTTCAAGCTGAGCTGCCGTGCTCGCCGGCGGGAGGCTAGCTTCTCGAGGCGCGTCAACGGATGCGTCGTCAGGCGCTAAAGAAAGTGCTTCAAGATCGTCGAGGGGGATATCGGTCTCAGCAGCCAACTCGTCTTCGGACACGAGGTCAGCAAGATCGAAGCTGTCCGACTCGTCCGTTAGCTGTTCCGATTCGTTGTCTGTTATTGGCGTCGGTTCTGCTTCAGCCGCAGTAGCATCCTGTGATGGCGTTGCTTCGAGCGCATCGGCTTGAGCAACAGGTTCATCGTCTGCAACCGATTCCGCAGCCAACCCTTCCTCGAAGGGAGCCGGCTCAACTTGCGCCAGACTGCGCAGCGCGCCGACCACAGCCTCATCGGTCTGCACCTGCTGGCCGACGGCAACGTTGTCTAGCTGCGCCAGCAGTAGTTCGTGAGCGCTTCTCAGTAGCTCGAGATCCGCCTCCTGCAGCGAATCATCGCTTAGCGCCTGATGACCACGACCCAACACGGCAGCCAACTCGGCAATGGGCTCAACGCCAGCGGCTTCGGCTTTCTCAGACAGCGTCGCCAGTGAGTCGCACAGGCTTTCGGCTGCTGCCAGATCGATCGTGCCCCAACGCCAGGCCTCCAGGTGCTGCTCGTAGTCAAACAGAACCTGAGTCGACTCGTGAGTCAGCAGGCCTGCTTTGTCACTGTCAGCAGAGTCAATCGCCTGGCTAGACTCTGTGCCGCTCTCGGCTGCATTCTCGGCCGCACTTTCGCCTGCCAGGTCAGACGCCTGAATCTCAGCCAGTTCTCGCTCGAACCGGGAAACGTCCTCGCTGGCGCGATTGTCAGCAAGATCCGTCAACAGCCGTCTGAGGCAGAACACGGCATCGCGCACATAAGCTGTCGCGGCCGAATCGAGTGGTTCAGCAACGCGCGTGCGATTCGCTCGGTCGAAGGCGAGCTGCTCGAGGCAGCCTGCAACACGGCGCATGGCATCAGCAGAGACCGCTGCTGAACTGCCGGCGAGCGTGTGTGAAGCACGCAGGAATTCGTCTTGCAGCACCAACTCATCGGCAACGGCTATCTGCTCGAGTGCGGCAACCAGTCCATCGGCTTCGCCGAGGAAGAGTTCCAACACAACCGCGTCGTCGCCGATCAATTCCACAGCGTCTTCGTCTACACGCGCCAACGGTGCGGGAAGTTCGTCGATGTCATCGAGCGACGCGCCCGAGGCGAGAAGGTCGGCACTCTCCATCAGAGCATCGATTTCCGCATCGTCCGCAGCGCCACGCGCGACAAACGCATCGCGCGCTCCGTCTATAAGCCTCGACGCATTTGCGATAACCGTGAGGACGTCATCCGATGCGGTAACGGTGTTGTCGATTACGCGGTTGAGCAAATTCTCCACAGACCAGGCGAGCTCGCCCAGCGTTAGCGCGCCAACGATGCGGCCACTGCCCTTGAGCGTGTGAAACCCGCGGCGGATCTCACCAATTGCGTCTTTGTCACCTCTATGATCGTTCCAGATCGCGAGATTCTCACCGACGGCCTCAAGTACTTCGGAGACTTCTTCAGAGAAGATCTCGACGATTTCCTCGTCGCGCTCCTCAAGCTCCAAGCTTTCCTCGATATCCGCAACAGACGTCGCGTCCTGCTCGGGCTTCGAATCGTTTGATCCCGCCGGCGATCCAGTCGCCGCCGCGATTTCTGGCGGCGCGTTTTCCTGGGATTCACTGCCACCAAAATCAAAATCTATGCTGTCTATACCCTCGAGCCCGTCGAGTAGAGTGTGCGAGCCAGCATCGGCCGGCTGCTCGCTGAGGGCGTCGCTTTCTTCCTGCGCATCAAAGCTCGACAACTCAAGCTCGTCTGAGGACTCTGGAGAAGCTTCTGCAAGGTCAGCACTATCAGCATCAGCGCTTTCAAGATCTTCCACGTCGTCAAAGGCATCAGACGCAGAGAGCTGTTCGTTATGCTCTTCAAGGCCCAAAGGCGAGTTCGACTCGCTGAACTCGGGCGTCGCCAACTCATCGTTCGCAAAATCGTCGCGCGCTTCAACATCGATCAGCTCAAGCGATTCGCTAACAACCTCTGAGTCCGTCTCCGATTCAGAGCCATCAACAGCTCCCGCTTCATCCAGCGCAAGCGACGGGATGTCATCGATCAGATCGAGCTCATCCGCAGGGGTTGGCGTGGGTTCGGAGTCTGCGGCTGCCGTCGCACCGAGCTGCGCCGGTTCTTCCGTCGTCTGCTCTCCGGTCTCTTCAGCGGTGTGTTGCGCGGGCAGATCCTCCGGCTCGCTGTACCACTGCAGCTCGGACAGCGTCTCTTCCGCATCCGCATCCGCTTCCGTTTCCGCATCCGCTTCTGTTTCTGTTTCCGCATCCGCCGAGGGATCGATATCTGCCGATGCCGTTGGCGAATCGCCTTCTACGTCGAGGAAACTGGTTTCCGGGGTCGCCGCGTCCGTTCGACGCTCGGCGTCGGGTTCCTCTGCTGGTTCTGTAGCGTCGAGCGGAGCAGCACCCTGCGATTCTGTTGCACCCGCCATATCAACGAACAGCTCACTGCCCAGATCAAATTCTTCGAGGCCGGATTCGTCATCCAGCGGGATGAGCAGATCCGCATCGGTATCCGTTCCGTCGAGTAGCAATTCAGATTCGATAGAGATCGACTCGTTAACGGCGGCCTCTCTTTCGCCGGTCGCATCAGCCGCTTCAGCCGCATCCGCGTCTTCGGCCGGTTCGGAATTCGGGGCGGTGACCGTGTCATCGACAGCGTCGTGCAACGCTGGCTGGCTATCCAACGCAACGCTCTCGGTGCCCGAGGCGTTCACTTCATCAACCGGCTCTTGCTCAGCTTCCGCGTCCACAACTGCTGTGTCGGGGACAACAAAGTCAGGATCGAATTGCGCGCCGAGGAAACCAAGGCTTGTCAGCGAGCGCTCGACCTGACCCAGAATGTTCTCTTGCTGACCGCTGGACTCATCGCCCAAGCGCTCAAGGTAGTAGTCCACGGCACTGACGGCATCGGCAAACTGATCGAGCTCTTCCCAGCTCGGGAC
>CAYGQC010000076.1:14650-17821 GCA_964351875.1 uncultured Pseudomonadales bacterium | reverse complement strand
ATGGCTATCCAGGTCCTGCCCTTGGATGCCTGCTTCGATAAGGGCTGCCTTTATCTGACGGGCAATCCCCAGTCCGGCAGCCCCAGCGCCGTAGATGAGAAAGCGCTGGTCAGTCAGCCGCTCATTCTTGATTCTAAGAGCGGAGAAAACGCCAGCAAGTGTGACCGCCCCGGTGCCTTGAATGTCATCGTTGAACGACGGCAGCCGTGACCGGTAGCGATCGAGGATGTTGAGCGCGTTATCTTTGCGGAAGTCTTCCCATTGCAGCAGCGCACCTGGAAACAAACTCTCGATCGCGCAGACAAATTCCTCGACTAACTCATCATAAGCCTCGCCTGTTAGCCGGGGTTCACACAGGCCGAGATAATTTGGGTCGTTGCGCAGTTCGACATTGTTAGTGCCAACGTCGAGGGAGATCGGTAGCGTCTGTTCGGGAGCGATGCCTGCGCAGGCGGTATAAAGCGCAAGCTTTCCGATGGAGATGGTCATGCCGCCAGCACCCTGGTCACCAAGGCCGAGGATAGCTTCGTTGTCAGTGACGACTAACAGCCTGACGGGCTTCTTGCCCACCGCATCACTGATCACCTCTCGAATCCTGCCACGATGATTTGGCGTGATCCATAGCCCACGTCCGCGCTGAAACACTTCTGAGAATTTCTGCGCCGCTTCCCCCACCGTGGGTGTGTACACCACGGGTAGAAACTCCGGCAGATGGTCGAGCATGACGCGATAGAACAGATATTCGTTGCGATCCTGCAGGCTCATCAACTCTCGATATCTGCCTATCGGTGATGCCTGGGATGCCACAACTTTGTACGCGCGCGCAGCTTGCTGCTGAAGCGAGTTGACGCCTGCAGGCAGCAGAGCTTCGATGCCGAGTTCTCGCCGCTCGGCGAGACTGAATGCGCTGCCGCGGTTGAGCAGCGGCGTTTGGAGTATCGATACGCTACCCAGGCGTTCTTGGCCCGCGCTGTGTTTTGTCATCCGTCGAAATCCTGTCTCATCCAATACGACCAGCGCGGTACTTTGCGCGGCTCTACTGTGACCGTAGCAGTTTGTCCGAGTTCCGGTAGGCCCGTTGCGCGCTCGGTGCATATTTGTTTGTCTGTCGATGGGACGGCAACGTCTCAGGGCGCGTGATCAGGATCCTGCAGCCGCAGAAAATCTTTGCTCTTCATCGCTTCAGGAGTCGCGAGCAGGTAGACGATCCGGTCTTCTACCGGGCCTTCGGCGTGGACGGTTCCGCGTGGGATAGTCACTTTGTCGCCGGCAGTGATGGGCAGGTGCTTGTCCTGGGCCGCGTCGAAGAACGAGGTTTCTCCTTCGATCACATAGGCGATAACGTCGTGATCATGCCAGTGCAGTTGCAGACCATCAGATTTGCCGGATACGAACGTGGTTGGCCACGTGCCGCAGCGCTGTATATCGACCATGGCCTCGTCCCTGTCCGCGAACGCCCGGTGTTTGATGGAAATAGTCATGGTCATGCCCCCTGCATGGTGGTGAGGAATGGTTCGAGTGCTTCAAGAGAGCCCGGTGCGAGGGGTGTGAGTTGAAGCCGATCGATGCCGAGTTCGCCAATGTCGGTCAACGCCAGCGCGACGGCTTCGGGTTCGCCCATGAAGCGCGCGAGATAGGCGTCGCCCATCATCTGTTTCAGTTGCCGCACTGGTTCGGTGTCACCCACCGCTACCAGAAGAAAGCCGCCGAGTGGCAAGTCTGGCCGAATATCGCGCACCCGCTCAATCGCCGCTTTGACCTCGTCCTCGGTAATGGTTGCGAACGTCGCCATATCCAGGCTGCCGCCGCGCGTTGAGCGGCCGCTGGCCTTGATTTCCATTCGATCGACCAGGGGTGTGATCTCCCGGAGTGCTCGAGGACCAGACGCAGCACCGATGAGGGGTGGCGGCGAGGCAGGATTGCCGAACAAGCGCTTGCTGGACGTGTGAACCTGGTACACCTCACCCTCGAAGTCGCACTGCCCGGTGTGAAAGATGTCGCGCACGATGGTCATCGCTTCGCGGTACATCGTGACGCGTTCGCCACCCGACGGGTAGCGCCGCCCGGTGAGTGTCATTTCGTCTTCGAGCCAACCCGCGCCCAGCCCGGCATCGAAGCGTCCGTTGGAGAGATAGGCGATGGTCAGGGCTGCCTGGGCAAATTCCACGGGAGAGCGGAACAGGTTGTTGGCGAACGACGAGGTGAGTCGGATCCGCGTTGTCGCCTGGGCCATTGCGCCCAACGTTGCGAATACGTGCGGATATGGGTTGTCGTTCACCCAGAGGTGGTCACTCGCGCAGATGCCGTCCCAACCGGCGCTTTCGCGCTGTTGAGCCCACGCTGCGAGGTCGAAGTTCAATGGCATAGGAAGGTTGGCGTAGAACTGCACTGGTGTCCCCTGTAGCTGTCGGTAATCATTGTCCTGCCCAAGGGTTTTCTCAGGCTGCCAGGCATCGTAGCAAAGGACGAGTGAGTGACCGGCCGTTGGCAATATTCTCTAGGAGTAAAGCAATGGAATTCAAAGACTTCAACGACATAGTTCGACTCAGATATGAGTATGCGCTAGGGATCGATACGCGAGATTGGAAGCTCTACCGGAGCATCTTCTCGGACGTCATTCACATGGACTTTTCGAGTTACAGCGGCCAGCCCGCGGCCGATATGCCAGCGGACACCTGGGTCGATAGCTGCAAAGTATTGTTTACCGGCTTGGATGCAACTCAGCATGTGATGACAAACCCGGTTGTCGATATCGAGCCCGACGGCGAGCGAGCGCGATTGCGTATGTACATGAAAGCCGAGCACTTTTTTCGCCACGATGGTGGCAGCCCTGACTACGCGCTTGGTGGTTACTACGACGACGTTGTCGTGAGAACCGAGCAGGGATGGAAAATCGCCGGCGTGACCCTCAACGTTTTCTGGAATCGCGGCAACCGCAACATTATGACGCTAGCCGCGCAGCGGGGTGCGGAACGTTTGGCGAAGGATGCGAGGTGATAGGGCGCGCGGAGGTGCGGCAGGGTTAGATTGCGTGAGACTTCGCTGAGAACTGTGTGAGTGCAGACGTACAACCCGTAGGCGTGTGTCTTCAACAGGGCACTTTTGTCCTCAAATCGATTTTGCAGCTAAGGGTACATTAGTTGTGGCAATCGCCTAGCGCGGCGTCAGCCA
>CAYGQC010000076.1:0-14550 GCA_964351875.1 uncultured Pseudomonadales bacterium | reverse complement strand
ATTTTGCAGCTAAGGGTACATTAGTTGTGGCAATCGCCTAGCGCGGCGTCAGCCAGGACGTACAAATCGGAGTCGTGTGTCCTCAAACGGAGCGCTCAAGCAGCGCGGGCAGCGAAAGGCACGTTAGTTGAAGCAATTGCCTAGCGCGGCGTCAGCCAGGACGTACAAATTGGAGGCGTGTGTCCTCAAACGGAGCGTGTGTCCTCAAACAGCGCGTGTCCTCAAGCAGCGCGTGCAGCGAAAGGCACGTTAGTTGAAGCAATCGCCTAGCGCGGCGTCAGCCATAACGCACAAATCGGAAACGTGTGTCCTCAAGCGGAATGTGTGTCCTCAAGCGGAACGGAACGTGTGTCCTCAAGCGGAACGATGACGCTGCATAGAGAATGTGTATCTTCTAGCGGCGAAGGTGGATCGGCGGTCTGTCAGCCGAAACGCACGGCGAGCGCCGACGCTACCTCATTGTCAGATAGCGGTTATTGAGCGCCGCTGAGCGGGAGGGTGCTGTTGGAGGCGAGCTGGATTGGCGCGTCTTCAGCCATGGTCAGGACGACGTGGACACGGCCGCTGTCGTCTGGTGCGGCAACGGCGAGCTGTTGCTCGAAGCGATAGATCAGCGTGTGTGCTTCGATACGGCTGTCACCCCGAAGAATGACCGTGCCGCCGCTGGACGTTAGTTCGCGGCCTTCATGATGGTAGCCGAGGTGGCCGGCTTCGATGATCACGGCGTCACGTGTCGCAGTTGGTTGCGCGTCGGCGGAGGCGTGACCTTGTTGGTCGTCGTCCTGTTGAGCCAGGGTGATCGTGAAGTGTTCTGTACGAATCTCGTGACCTGCCTGGGAGGCGATAACGTTGCCGGTCCAGGTTGCCTTGCGGGTGGTCATGTCGATTTCGAAGGTGTCTGCTTCGATCACCATCGGCAACCCTGCTCTGAGCGGAACCGCAGTCGCGCTAGGTGCCAGGCCGGTGGCGAAAAGCATCAACAAGGTAAGTGCTAGCGGTTTGGAAGCACAGGCAGGCCGCCAGCGTGCAGGCGCGCAACGCGAGCGGAGGAGTATTGCTCTGGATTGGGTTGCCATTGTCATAGCGTTGTATCGATCACGTCTTCAGCGGCCGAGATGACCTCTATATCGCTCGATTTGCAGCAGCAGTGTCCAGCGCTGTGCAGCATCGGGCAGTATGAAATGGGGCAATTGCAGACGATACGCGTGCGCGCCACGTGCTTTGTCCCGCCGTTCTCGCCGAGCTGTCTCGCCCAGTCGATCCCCAAAAAGCGGCGCGATGTTACCACGGGACCGCCGTGTATCGGCAATCCCGTGGGCAAGCAAGCAGATTGTTTCTAGCCTGGCACGTACCAGATGGGCGACGTCCAGGCGCGATCCTGCAGCGTCTTGTGCATGTCTGGTCTGGGCTGTGTTCCGGCCCGCACGGCGTCCCAGGTAGACCAGCGGCAGACTGGGTTCTCGAGAACGCGCACGTAGTAGAACGCTCGCTGCTCCGGATCAAAATCCGGGTCCTGCCACGCCACCTTGAGTTCCGCGTCGCCTTTGTCTTCGGTGATCGAGCAGTCAGTGATGTCGACGCGAGCGCCATTGTCTGGGCAGCGCCCGGTCTCCATGTCGACGGTATTACCGTCGCTGCACGCGATATCGATAACTTGTTCCCGGGATTTGCCGTCTGCGAGCCAGCCCTTGATCATCTGCAGGCGTTGCAGCGGCGCAGTCTGTGGGTCTCGCGTGGCCCAGACGAAGAATGTCGGTGCCTGTCCAGCATTCGTCGCTGGGAGAAGGTCGCCGCCCATGGGTACGCCCCGCTCGAAAGCAGCGCTGCCAGCCTCTTCGAGTTGGCGAGAATCGAGATCGAAACCTGCGGCTACTCGCACTCGTATGCGCGGGCCGCTTGTCGCGAAGGTTTCTTTTCGCCGCATTGCATCGAACAGAGACGCCCTCGTATTCTCCTCCGCCCATACGCCGGCCAGGCCTGATGCTCCCCACATGTTGCGGGAGTCGTTGAGGTACAGGGACCCGTCGGCAGCCGGCTTGTCCAGGGGTACGCTGCCTCGAAGCTTGGGCGTGGCGTCTAGCAATCCTGTCTTGCTGAAGAAATTGGACTCGTCAAACGAACCCGCCGAGTTGTGTGTGTCAGAGGCCCCGATCATGCCGAAACGAAACGGATTGAAACCATCGGTGCTCTCGAGTTCGAGACCGCGCAGATAGGCCTCGCGAACATAGCTTCCTTCCGCCTTGCTGTTGATGTTGGTCGCCACTTTGACAGTCATCAGTTCGAAGCCAGACCATTCGTCATTGGGGGACAGGGAAGGGTGCGTTTCGGACGTTCCCTTTACCTGGGACATCTCGACAATGGGCTCGTTACGCATACGCTGCTCGGCGTATTCCTGAGTCAACGGCTCGTCATCGAAAGTAACCGGCTTGAACATCCAGCCATCGCTACCGTTGGAGTTGTGCGGTATCGCGAGCGAGTCCTTGCCTGCCGCTCGCTGCTCATCCATCCAGTCCCACAGGTCTTCCGGGTTAACGGAGTCGAGTCGGGAGAACGGCAAGTTTGGCGCATCGCCGCTGCGGAACAATACATTGCGATGCAGGTTTTCATTGTCCGGACCTGAGGATGTGTACTCATAACCGACGAAAGCGGTGAAGTTGCCCGGGTCGTTGTGGCGTTCGGCTGACTCGATGGTTGCCTTCCAGGCGTCACTCACAATCCCCTCGTTCCACAGATCGTCCGGCTCTTCAAGAATGCCGCCGATCCGCGGCAGCAGTTGATTGAACGCGGCTCGGCGCGCGAGCGGTGTGCTGGCAGATCGCACGAGCGCGGATGCTGGATGATCGCCTACCGCGGAGCTTGGATCATCCATCGCTTGGAACATACCGAGGTAGGTGGCGTGATCCGTCACCGAGATGAAGTCCAGTGGCTGCTCGAGCTGCACATCGAAGCCCGCTGCGTGCTTGATTACCTCTCCTTTTGCATAGGCGTGGGCATCATCCGGTGTAGTTCTGGTGCCAAAGATAAAGGCGTCGAAGGAATACGTTGTGTGGATATGCGTGTCGCCAAAGAAGACCTGGCGCTGACCGGCCTGGCTGGGATTCGGCGCCGTCGAGGTACTTGCTGTTTCGGATGCGGATGCGGTTGCGGTTGCGGATGCGGATGCGGATTCTGGCTCTGGATTGTCTGTGGTGTCGGCATCTATTGAGGCATCACTACAGCCACCGGTCAGCGACGCGCTGGTCAGTAGCGTGGCCGCTAACAAGCGCTGACTGAATCGCGCGATTCGCAGGAGTTTGAGCAAGTCATTCATTTTCCCCTCCCCAGGAGATTTCGGACGTGGTTCGAATCGGTTCGAGCCGGTTGTGATTATGTCAGTCTTTGTTTTTGAAAAGCGCATCGAGTGCTGCCCGCGCAGTGTCCATGGGATCAGAAGATCCTTCCACTTCGTCGCGCTCTGCATCGCCAGTTGCAATGTCGTCGCCAAACAGTTGGGCGAGTTTCTGCTCGCTTCCTCGCGCGGCGGTCGGCTGGAGAGGCGTGGGCTGAAGCGGGACCGGTTCAAAGTAGTCGCAGAAATTGGCTTCACTCTTGTTGGTCGGGGGCTCGGTCCGATCTTCCCGGCAGCCATCGACAGCATCGGGATCATAGAGGGCGCATAAGCGACAGCAGTGCAGAACTTCAGAGCAGGCTGGGCAGTAGTCGTGCCGACTGATGGGCTGGGGCACCTCGTCGAGCGAGCCATGACAGCTCCAGCAGATAAGGTTGTCGATGCGTTGGCGCATGTCAGCTCGATGAGCGGTGCCGCTCAGTCAGTTTCGGAGATGTTGAATGTAGCGCCCCCTTCGGTCAGCATCCAGCTATGAGCAAATCGATACCACATTCCGCTAGCCCTGCTGATTGGCAGATTTCCCCGGTCGCAGGCGCACTCGGCGCTGAGATCACCGGCCTGGATTTAGCCAGGGTAGACGAGCCGCAGATCGATGCAATCAAAGCTGCATTGCTTGACCATCAAGTGCTGTTTTTCCCTGGTCAGCACCTGGCCATGGATGCGCACGTTCGCCTGGGCCGATTTTTTGGCCATCTGGAAGGCCACCCGGAACTCGCGAACCCATACCCCGAGTTCCCTGAAGTCTTCGAGCTGTCGGCATCGACCGGGGGCATTGCGGACGAATGGCACACGGACCTGACGTTTTTGGCAGAGCCGGCGTTGATGTCGGTACTGCACATGGTGAAGTGCCCGAGTGTCGGCGGCGACACGATGTGGACGAACCTCTATCAGGCGTTTGACGAGCTGTCCGCGCCGATGCAGGAGCTCTGCGAAGGCCTCACGGCTCTGCACGACGAGCTGCCGCATAATCGGCCGGATCAGATGACCATTCACCCGGTGGTACGCGTGCATCCGGAGACAGGCCGCAAAGCGCTCTATGTAAACGAGCACTTCACTCGCCGTATCGTTGAGATGAATTCTGATGAGAGCGATGCGCTGCTGGGCTTGCTGACGCGCTGGGTGCAGAACCCTCGATTCACGGTCCGCTATCGCTGGAGCGAAGGCACCATCGCGATGTGGGACAACCGCTGCACGCAGCACTTTGTGCTGAACGACTTCTCGGAAGAGCGAGTCATCCAACGCGTCACGGTGATGGGTGACAAACCGGAAGGTGTTGCTGCGCCGCGCTGGAAGCCCTGGCTGCGCGAAGGCAACCTGTCTGCTACCTCGCGACAGGATCGGCAGCTCTTCTTCTATCTGCGGGCGCAGGCGAAAGCTCGCGAAGCATCCGCGGGTTGACCGAAACAGCTCAGGCTCGATCGGACGATTGCACCCGAACTCTCGCGCATGAGGGTGCTCATCAAACCCCTGGGTGGTTGCCATTGCGCGACGTAAGACAGCTGCTAAGACAACTCAGACGCTCACCAAGCAACCAAGCAAAGCCCGAGTTCTTGTTCGGGTTGTATATGGATGTGCTGATTTGAACGCTGGCTCGACCATTGTGAGAAGAAAAATGAGGCTATGGATTCTCCCCGCTGTGTTGATGCTGCTTTGCGTCGGCTGTGCAACCAACTACGTGGAAGTACCGCTTGAAGAGCCCCATGCGACGATCACGTTTCAACGGAACATTGAGGGCGTAAAAGCTGTTCATAACGAGCCTTATCAAGGTTATGCCGTTATGGACAATGCTCAATGTGATAACTATCAAAGCGTCGCAAACTTTTCGTTTGATCGAGAGTTTATTCGGACGGCGCGATTTTCCGGCGACCGGAAGCACCACTTCCACATGCACTCTGTGCCAGATCAGAATATTTATGGCACGTGGTGCTGGTCCTATCTCGCGTTCCACGTTGAAACTGGCCGAGACTATGTCGTCATGCATGAATCTTGCTCGCCCAGAGTATTCGATGTTAGTGATGCCGGATGGCGCCTGGTTGAAGATATCGACGTCATCAATGGATTCGAATGCCCGAAGTAGCAAATTGTCCGGAGCCAATCACGTGAAAACGACAACTTCCCTATCGAGCTTTCTCCTCATCTTTCTACTGGCTGGATGCGTCGCTGACCCGCGCAATTCGAATCAAATGGAATTCGAAGACGCGCTGCGGTTTGACGATCGCGCGGTTGCAAGGTTGTCCGAAGCGCGGGCTGAATTACCCGAACTCAGCGAAGATCAGATTCGTCAAAAGTTGGCAGAAGCGCTTACCGATGTTACGGCGATCGTGAAGCAGCTCGGCCACGGAATTTATGTCGAATACACAGCGCCGGATGGCCGCTTGTTCATGTGGTATCCGGGAAACTACACTGTAGTCACAGGCACCTGGGGGATATCTGACGCGTTTTCACCGCCGCGAGCATGCTTTAAGTACTTCGGAGCCAACCACGGTGTGACCGGCGAGTTTGAACCCAATGAATGTGTTGCGGCTGAGCAAACCCTTAGCGAGGCTTATGTGATCGGCAAACACAATGGGGATGTATTCAACTTGAGTACCAATGGAATTCCGTACTCAAAGTCGACCGGAAACCTTCCCCCTTGGCCTGAAGACTGGGGTAAATTCCAAAGCAATCCGTGATGTGAATAGACCGTCGCAATGACGGTTTCCGAGTGTCGGCTTGTCGGCGACCGGAGCGATCATTGTGGCGCGGGTTCACGTCTAGTCGTCTAGTTCGGCATCAATGAATTTAGGTGCTCCGTGAACGGATCCACGTCAGCGTCTCGGTGCCAATTCCACTCGGCTGCGATCGCGGCCGTCTCTGCGGTTTCGTCATCGAAAACCCTCGCCATGATAGCGAGCGTCATGTCTGTTCCCGCCGAGACGCCGGACGATGTCACGATGTGCCCGGTGTCTACCCAGCGCGCTTCGGCGCGCCAGTCAGTCGCCTCGCTCTGAGCGACGGCCAGATTGAAAAACTGTTTGTTGCTTGTCGCCGCAATGCCGTTCAGTAGGCCAGCTTTGGCCAGCAACGCAGAGCCCGTGCAGACACTCGCGATGATGGGGGTGTCTGCATCGCGCGCGCGCAGGTAATCCAGGTAGTCGGGATTCTCCAGTTCGGTGAACGTGCCAAAGCCGCCGGGTACGAGCAGCAGATCGAGCGCCGGGCTGTCGTCAAACGGCTTGCTGTCGATCTTCGGGCCGTAAGCGCCGCTTGACCCCATCGCACAGGCAACAAGACCGCCGGACTGAGACAGCATGTGAATTTCGCAGCGCTCCACGCCCAGCATCGACAGCATCTCCAAAGGCCCGAAGGTGTCGAGCATTTCAACGTTGTCGTAAAGGGCTACGCCTACTTGCAGTGGCGTGCTTGTGTCGATTTCTCGCATGTCTCGATGTCCTTCTTTAGAAGCTGACCGCTTGCCCTTCTTTACGGTGATCAGAGCCGGCAACAAAACCGTCGTCGCCGCGTACGATTAGTTGTGCGCCGCCAAAGATGTGCTCTCTATGATCAACGCGAATTCGATGGCCGCGATCCGCGAGCGCCGCCAGCGTGCGGTTATTGAAATGCGGCTCTACCGCGACGTCAAATCCTGGGAAAACATGCCACCTGGGCGCATCCGATGCCGCTTGCGGATTCTGACCATGATCGAACAGACGGCTCACCATCTGTACATGACCCTGGTGCTGCATGTGTCCGCCCATCACTCCGAAGCTTGCGAGCGCACCGGAATCGTCGGTAACAAAACCGGGGATGATGGTGTGGAACGGACGCTTGCTTGGTCCTACTTCGTTGGGATGCCCGGGTGTCAAGTTGAAGCCGTTGCCCCGGTTCTGCATGGATATTCCTGTGCCGGGGATCACAACGCCGGAACCGAAGCCCAGGTAGTTGGACTGTATGAGCGACACCATCATGCCGCTCGAGTCCGCCGTTGTGAGATAGACGGTATCTGGTGACGTGGGGAGTGCGAGTGGTTCTAACGTTGAGGCGCGATTGCCGATGCTCGATGCGGCTCGCGCCAGTGACGTCGTATCGAGCAACTCGTCTATTCCCACTCTCATGTGATCGATGTCAGCGATGTGTTCAGCCGCCGCACGAACGGCGATCTTCATGGCTTCGAGTTGAACGTGCACCCAGGCACTGCTGTCGAGCTCTCCGGCGTCGATGTTCGCGAGAATACCCAGGGCGATCTGAGCGGCTAGACCCTGGCCGTTCGGTGGGATCTCGTGGAGAGAGACATCGCGGTAGCGCTGTGCGGTCGGGTTCACCCAATCGGCACGGTGATCGGCGAGATCCTCCGCGGACAATGCAGCGTCAGCCTCCTGCGCTGCTGAGATGATCTGATCGGCCAGCCTGCCGGTATACAGTGATGCACCGTTTGTCCGTGCTAATTCGGCAAAAGTCTCCGCGAGCTCCCGCCTGACAAAACGCTGGCCAGCCGAAGGTGCTGGCAGAAAGTGTCTGGAGAAGTCAGGAAAGCGGCGGTAGGTTTTCTCGGCCAATTTCCAATAGAAGGCGCTCTTGGCGCCGACGTGAAAGCCGTCGTGCGCATAACGGATAGCGTCCTCAAACAAGTCGCTAAAAGGCAGGGCACCGAATCGTTCGGACAGCGCAACCCATGCACTCACAGCACCTGGAACGGTTACCGTATCCCAGCCCAAGAGGGGCATTGCAGAGCGCGATGCAAAGCGCTCGCGCGTCCAGCCGGCGGGCGAGCGGCCTGACGCGTTCAGGCCATGCAACTCATCGCCGTCCCACACGAGCGCGAAGGCATCACTACCGACGCCGTTATTGTTGGGCTCGACAACCGTAAGCGTGATGGCGCTGGCGATAGCGGCATCAACCGCATTGCCGCCGCGTCGAATGGCCTGAAGGCCGGCCTGGGCGGCGAGTGGTTGAGAGGTGGCGACAATATTGTCGCCGGCGACCGGCGAACGGGCGCTTGTATAAGGCTGGCTGGGATCATAGGTCATGGTCAGCTAGATTAGCCGATCTGGTTCTGCAATTTGGGTGCAACGTGATTGAAATGATCAAGTCGGACTGGGCCAAGCGGCCCTGGTGGATGACGCTGATATTTTATTTCTGCCTCTACATGACCTTTATCTATATGCCGTGGGACATCTTCGTGAAACCCGTGGCGGAGGATCAGGAGGTCTGGTTTGGCTATCAGTTCACCGGTTGGTGGGCCAAGGCTTTAGCGCCGCCGCACTGGCTGATCTACGGCGCCGGCGCCTGGGGTTTCTTTCACATGTCGCGTTGGATGTGGCCCTGGGCTGCGGTCTATGTCGGCCAGATTGTCATCGCGATGTTTGTCTTCACCTGGCTGTATGGCGGTAACGTCATCGCGGCGTTTGTTGTCGCCGGCTTGTTCTCGTTGCTCATGTTAGCGTTCTGGCGTGCGCGAGCACTGTTTCAGCCGTGACCCGCATCGCGCTGACCCGGCGTTGGCCTGAGTCTTGTGAAGCGCTAGCGCAGCAAAAGTACACGCTGATAAGAAACGTGGCCGACGAGCCATTGGATTCAGAACAGCTGGCAGAACTCGCGGCGAGTTGCGATGTGCTGTGCTCGACGGTTACCGATCAGATTGACGCTCGCGTGATCGATGCCGCGCAGTGTGGCCTGATCGCCAACTTTGGCGTTGGCTTCGGCCACATTGATATCAATGCCGCGAGGCGGCGCGGAATAATCGTAACCAATACGCCGGACGTGCTGACCGACGCCACGGCTGATCTTGCAATGACACTTATCCTGATGGCATGTAGGCGCGCCAGTGAAGGCGAGCGCGAGTTGCGAGAAGGCCGCTGGCAGGGCTGGCGCCCGACCCATTTGATGGGCCAACAGGTCACCGGTAAGACGCTGGGTATCATTGGCTTCGGCCGCATTGGCTCGGCAGTCGCTCAGCGCGCGGCCGCCGGTTTCGGCATGACCGTTCTCGCGTACTCGCGATCCGGTAAAGACAGTGAGCATGCTCGCGCGGTTGGCTTGCAAGAGCTGCTAGGAGACAGCGATATCGTCTCGCTGCACTGTCCCGGGGGCCTGGAGAATCGTCACTTGATCGGACGCGAGGAGCTCGCTTGGATGAAGCGAGGCGCTGTGCTGATCAATACCGCTCGTGGTGAGGTTGTCGACGAAGTCGCCATGGCGGATGCGCTCGCAAGCGGGCAACTGGCCGCTGTGGGATTGGACGTGTACGAGCGGGAGCCGGACGTCTTGCCTGCGTTGCTGGACCATTCTGGTGCTGTGCTATTGCCGCACTTAGGCAGTGCAACGGTAGAAACCCGCACGGCTATGGGCATGCGAGTGCTGGCGAACGTGGACGACTTTCTGACCGGTAGGTCGCCCAGGGACAAGATCAGCTGAGCTTCTGATGCATCCGTGGCATACCGTCTGCACATCCTCGCTACACATCTTTCCTACACAACTTCCCTACACAACTTCCCTACACAACGAGCGCGCATGTGACCCATTCGTGAGCTAGAATGCTGCGCTGCATCATTGGCGTTAACCCCGTTGCCCGATAACAACCTAGATTCGTTCCCACTCACCTATGCCCGGCGTGTTTTGCTGGCTTCGCTGGTGACCATCGGGATGGGCCAGACCGTACTCTTTGCGGTTCTTGCACCGCTCGGACGCGAAATCGGCCTTCTGGAAGTGCAGGTCGGTGCGATCATCTCCTTGTCCTCGTTGACGGTTTTTCTGGCGGCGCCGATCTGGGGCCGCACAAGCGATCGCTGGGGTCGCAAGAAAGTCATGCTCGTTGGGCTCTTTGGCTACTCGATCGGCACCGTCTTGTTCGCCGGTGTGTTTCAGTCTGCACTGTGGGGCGTGATCGGCGGGACCACGGCGTTTGTCGCCCTCATCGTGTCCAGAATCATGCACGCCATTGTCATGGCGGCAACGATGCCGGCGTCCAGCGCCTATATGGCCGACATCACGACTGTGGCCACCCGGACCAAAGGCATGGGACAGGTCGGTGCGGCTAACAACGTCGGCGCGATTCTCGGGCCTGCAATGGGCGGCGGTCTCGCCATGATCTCGCTGCTGACCCCGCTCTACTGCGCGGCGGTGCTGACGCTGATTACGGGTTTTCTGGTTTGGCGTTACCTGCCGCGTTCACCCGGCCGCATTGCACAGGTCAAACCCCCGCGAATGCGCTACACCGACCGGCGCATCGCGCCGTTTGTTGGCATCGGCGTTCTGATGTTCATGGGTTTCGCGATAGTGCAGCAGACAATGGCGTTTCGCATGCAGGATGCGCTCGGGCTGACGGCGACGGAAACCGCGCGCATGTTCGGCGCGGGCATGATGCTGTCCGCCGCGTCGTCATTGGTCGCCCAGATTGTCATCGTCCAGCGAATGGAGCTCGCACCCTTCACCTTGTTGCGCCTCGCGATTCCCATTCTGATTGTGACATTCGCGGTAATGGCCAGCGTGGCAAGCGCGCCCTGGCTACTATTTTCGATGACGCTGCTCGGCTTTGGTATGGGGTTGGCCGGGCCAGGCTTCATGTCTGGCGCGTCGCTCGCCGTTACCCCGGAAGAGCAGGGCGCGGTAGCTGGCATCGCGGGCTCCTGTCCGCCGCTCGGCTTCACCATAGGCCCCATCGCCGGTACTGCGATGTATCAGATCAAGCCGGAGCTGCCCTACCTGTTTGCGCTGTGCGTATACATCGTTTTGTTTCTCGCGATGGCGTGGCTGAGCAGGCGAGCGCGCAGGAAAAACGCTTAGGCCGGAAAGCTGTGGCCTTGGGTCCGAGAGTCCAGGGGGAGGCGTCGGTGACAACCTCGTTAGAAGCCCCCGCTTTCCGCTTCGTCGAGGGTTTTCTCAATCCCAAGCAAAATGTTGCGGCGCATCGTTTGAGTATTCCTCAAGCCTTCGTCAACGATCAGCCGAGATAGCGTCACTTCGTCTGGCGCGAAGTCCATAGCACGGAGGGCTTTTACCAAGCGATGGGCCTGGCTCAACGATATGAGGGCGGTGTTGCGGATGTTCCTGATGAAGTAGACGTCACTAATCTCCCGGAGCAGACGTCGCCGCTCGTCGGAGGCTGCTTTACAAGATTTGGATTGTTGGCGCGTCATCAAAGAGGCCCTCAATCGTTGGCGCAAATGTCGTCTTTGCGAAGTGGTTTTAATCTGCGTGTTCAAAAGCGCACAATGCGCAGCCAATCCTAGCTTGAACCCACTTGCCCATGTCCGACGTGTCCGGCGAGCAGGCCGCATCCGTCGAAACCGCGGCTGACAAACAAGGCTCCGCTGACAAGCGTCGAGTCTCGATCGTGGCAGTGCTTCGCTTTGTGCTGGGCTATTGGCTGCGCGTGCCAGTGAAATTTGCGTTGGTCGTCATTGGTGTCTTTTCTGCCATCGCCGTTGAGGTTCAGGTGCCGGCTCAGGCGGCGGCTCTCGTGGCGAGCATATCGGCGTTCGCGGATGGTGATGGGTTGCTGGATTCCGCCTGGCGTGCGGCGGCTATTCTGATTGGGTTGTTTGCGGCCGTTTCCCTAGTTCAGCAGATCTACATTCGCATTTGGATCTATCTGGCCGCTGAAGTCATGCACGGCATGATCAACGATGGCTTCGCTCGAGTGCAGCGATTCTCAACAGATTGGCATGCCGGCAATTTTGCTGGCTCAACGGTTCGGAAAATCACTCGAGGCATGTGGGCGTATGACTCGCTAGCGGACCTGGTCGTGATTGATCTGGGGCCAGCGCTGTTACTTCTGCTTGGCTTTGCGGTTGCGATGTTTATGCGCGATCCGTTCATGGGCATCTATTTCCTGATTGCAGTCACGATTTTTCTGACGGTGAGTGTTGTCCTGTCGTTGCGTTACGTCGCGCCGGCGAACCAGGTCTCGAACGATGCGGACACGGCCATGGGGGGCGCGCTGGCGGATTCGGTTACCTGCAACAATGTCGTCAAGAGCTTCGGTGCGGAAGACCGAGAAGATGCTGCGATCGATGGGTCCGCATTGCACTGGCGATTGACCTCGCGGCATGCCTGGCTGCGCAGCATGAACGCTGGCTTGGTGCAGTCGGTGATGATTCTGTTGCTGCTGGGCGGGCTGTTGGCGATTGTTCTTCGCTCAGTTGAGACGGGCTCCAGTCCCGTTGAGGAGATGGTCTACGTCGTGACCACTTACTTCCTCATCAACAGCTACTTGCGCAACATTGGCTGGCAGGTTCGAGAGCTGCAGCGCGCGGTAAACGAGCTTGATGATCTGGTTCAGATCGCGGAAACGCTGCCGCAGGTGGATGACCAGAAGGGTGCCGTTAGCTTTGTACCTGCTGCCGGGCATATCGACTTTCAGGCGGTGAACTTCTGCTATCCCAATCAGGATGCGGCGGTATTCGATCGCTTGTCCCTTGAGATCAGCGCGGGTGAGAAGGTTGCGCTTGTCGGCGAGTCGGGTGCCGGCAAGTCAACGGTGATCAAGCTCTTGCAGCGTCTGTATGACCTGGACGGTGGACAGATCGTGGTAGACGGCCAGGACATCTCGGGCGTCAGTCAGGCGAGCCTGCGTCGCTCGATTGCGCTCGTTCCCCAGGAGCCGATCCTCTTTCATCGCAGCCTCGCGGACAACATTGGCTACGCGCGACCCGACGCTACCCGAGAGGAAATTATTGAGGCCGCGAAGAAAGCACATGCCCATGAGTTTGTGGCTCGGCTGACCGAAGGCTACGACACACTCGTAGGTGAGCGGGGAGTCAAGCTGTCTGGCGGCGAGCGTCAGCGCGTTGCGATCGCGCGTGCGATATTGGCTGACGCACCCATGTTGATTCTCGATGAGGCCACCTCGTCGCTGGACTCGATCACCGAGCACCTTATTCAACAGGCGATCGAAAACCTGATGGTTGGTCGCACCGCGATTGTGGTTGCTCACCGGCTGTCGACCATTCGTGCAGTTGACCGGATCGTTGTCTTCGATCGAGGACAGATTGTGCAAGCTGGCAAGCACGATGAGCTGATGGCAGCGGGCGGAACCTATCGGGATCTCTACGACATGCAGGCTTTTGGGTTCGCCGCGTCAGAAGACGTGAGCTGATTCGACGGGGTTCAGTCGCTGTTGGACCTCGTCTTTGAGAGCTGAGCGCGCTCGATAATTGCCGAGTAGCTGGATGAGAATGCGCACGTTCGGCAGGTCCGAACTATCCAGTGGAATGGATAGCTCGTGGCGTTGCATCTGACCTTTGATGTGATTGGCAAAGAGCAGGTCCAGCTTGGGTGTTCCTTCCTCAATCAGCGCGATTTCCTCGAGACGAAATCCTGTCGTGTCCCATGGCCAGTAGATTGGTTCGACGAGAAGGCCGTCTGCCGTGAACACGATCTGATTCAGGCCGTTCATCAGAAATTGAGTCGGGCGGGACACCCAGAAGATCAGCCAGAAAAACCCGCCGATGAACGCGAACACCAACACGGTCATAAGAACGACGGTGACAAAGTACTCGCCGAAGTTGGGCTCTCCGATGCCGCCGAGGCTGCCGAGCACGGCGGTGGCCGCGCAAACTCCTGCCAACACCTTCAGCATAGTGTTTTGCTTGTCCGCGTAGCCTGCGGTGCTTACCTGATTGATCTGATTCGCCGCGTCGACGCTCAGCGTTTTGTGCCACAGGTAGTGCCCGCTCTCGATCGCCTCGACGTCTGCCCCTTGCCAGCGAGAAGAGAAGGACATGATGACCTTGAGCAAAGCGAACGCCAACGTGCTGATCAGTCCGGTGACAAAGATCGCCAGCACGACACCCTCTGGCAAGCCGAGTGCGGCAAACAGATTCTTGCCCCCGGATGTAAAGTAGCCAGCCCAGGCGACTAGGGTGCTAGCCGCGGCCACGATGAGAATCATGCGCAGCCGCGCCTGCGTTGCAGCGCCACGATTGACGGTGATGTTGATGGGCGCCTTCGGCATGGCCAGGAGGTACTCCCGGCCAGAGCCATCGCGTTGGATATGGATGACGCCGTCGTCGTGATCGCTCATTGCCTGTTGCCCCTGACTGATTCCGCCGATCCCGGCGGTTCTGACACTGCTCGGCCTTGAGAGTGGCTCTAGGGGGTTAGGCGCAATTGGGGCATGAATTGCGTCACGTTTAATGTTGGCAGTTTTTGCTGCACGAAAAGCGCGCCTGGCCTCCGAATTG
>CAYGQC010000075.1:0-18040 GCA_964351875.1 uncultured Pseudomonadales bacterium | reverse complement strand
GGGCACACCCTCCGCGTCCAGGCGTTCTAGCCAGTACTCGCTCGACTGAGTGGCGAGTACCTCGGCCGTCATCGCCAGCCGGTCGGCGACATTGACTATGCGTCCGGTAGGCGTCGAGAAACGCTCATCAAGAAGCCAGTCCGGGCGATCCAGCGCACGACACATGCCTTGCCACTCAACGTCCGAAACTGCGCCAGCAGTGATGAACCCATCCGTGGTGGCAAACACCAGATCCTGGGCAAATTGGGCGCGCGACGCCTTCACCTCCTTGCCGATGAACGTCAGGCCCGTCATGCCTTCCGGCCAGAGATAGGCAACCATCGTGTCGAGCATGGCCAGCCGTATATGTTGGCCAACTCCCTGACGCTCACGCGCGAACAGCGCTGCGGTGATCGCCTGGGCCGCTGTCAGCGCCGTCGTTTTATCGGGGATGATGGTTCGTACCATCTTGGGCCGACCGGTATCACCGTCGGCTTGAATCGAAGCCAATCCGGATAGCGCCTGAATGACCGGGTCATAGACGCGCTTATGTGCATACGGGCCACTCTCACCGAAACCCGATATAGACACGTACACCAGGTCCGGGCGAATGGCGCGTAATACAGGCTCACCGAGGCCCATGCGATCGATGGCGCCAGGGCGAAAGTTCTGAACAAACACATCGGCCTTGGTGACAAGTCGCTTCAACACCGCCAGGCCATCCGGATTCTTCAGATCCAGCGCGACCGAGCGTTTGCTGCGATTAGCCGAGATGAAACCGGCCGTCTCGCCGCCTCGATTTGGCCCCATTGCACGAACGAGATCGCCGGTCAGGGGTTCGATCTTGATGACGTCCGCGCCTTGATCGGCAAGAAGCATTGTCGCAACCGGGCCCGAAATCATGGACGTCAGGTCGAGAATCTTCACACCGGTTAACGGGCCAGGTGCCGAGTTGGCGTCGTCCATCATCCGTTACCTCATCGTGTTGGTCGATCACCGTGTCACGCAGACAAACAACGCACAAGTCTGTTGCCGATTCTCAGGCTTCCGAAAGCTCCGCCTCAGCCATTGCTCGGGCCCATTTGTAGTCTGCTTTACCGTTGGGCGCACGCTGCACCTTGTCCACGAGGATGATCGATTTAGGTACCTTATAGCCTGCTAGATTGTCCTTGCAGAACGCGATCAGCTCATCGCTCGTCAGGCTGCCTGTTGCTGCCGCAACAGCCACCACGCGCTGGCCAAACCTGGGGTCCGGCATGCCTACGACCAGTGCATCGGCAACAAGATCGTGCCGTTTGACCGCCTCTTCCACTTCCTCCGGAAACACCTTTTCTCCCGCCGTATTGATGCACGCACTGCCGCGACCGAGCAGAGTGATGGAGCCGTTCGCCTCAACCGTCGCATAGTCACCAGGGAAGCTGTAGCGAACGCCGCCAACCTCACGAAACGTGGCCGCAGATTTCTCGGGGTCCTTGTAGTACCCGATAGGCACAAAACCACTGGTCGCGATTTTGCCGATGTCGTTCGAGCCTGGCTCAACGATCCGATCGTCATCCGTAATCACGACGACGCCCTCGTTAAGTTCGAATTTTGCAGTCTTAGCACCACCCGCGCGGGTCGTAATGGATGACCCCATTCCGCCTTCCGAGGAGCCCATGACATCCGCCAGGATCAGGTCGTGATGCTTGAGCAAGCCGGCCTTGACCTCCTGGCTCCACATTACGCCACTGGAGGCGATCTGCTTGAGCGAGCTCAGATCGAACGGCTTGCCCGCCGCCGCCGCAGCATCCAGCGCATTGAGGATGGGCCGCGCAAAGGCGTCACCAACAATGACGAGGTCCGTCACTTGATGCTCAGTGATCATGGACAGCAGGCGATCCGGATTCAGCCCGAGCGCCGATGTCGTAACGACCGTTCCGCCGGCAGACAACGCCACAAAGCAGCCGAGCCACATGCCTGTGCCATGCATGAGCGGGCAGGCTGGCAGCGACACCGGCTGACTACCTTGCTCCGTAACGGCTGCAACGTATCCACGCAGCTCCTCCACAGAGGTCGGCAGCTCCAGACCCCGGCCACCGGCGCCCATCGCTGTGAGGTACTGACCAAACTGTCCCGTCGGATACATCACGCCTTTAGGCATGCCGGTCGTGCCACCGGTGTAGAGCATGTACAGGTCGTCGGCGCTGCGAGCGATGCGTTCGGCAGGCGGATTGGCCGCGATCGCCGCTTCGAAATCCAGCGCATCGGTTAGTCCACTGTCGCTGCCATCAGCAACTTCAACATACAGCCGCACTTTGGGAAGCCTGTCACGAATCTGGGCGATCTGATCCGCATAACAAGCCTGGAAAAAGATGACTTCTGCGTCTGCGTTATCCAGCAGGTAGATGAGTTCCTCAGCTTTATATCGATAATTGACGTTCACCGGACAGCCGCGCGCCTTGAACACCGCGTACTGAGCCTCGAGGTACGGGTTGCCGTTATGCAGATACAGGCCAATCTTGCTGCCAACGCTAACGCCGTTCTCAACCAATAGATTGGCGAGCCGCGCCGCTCTGTCGTCGAACTCCCGCCAGCTCACGCGGCCCTGATCGCCGATGAGCGCCGTGCGCTCGGGGACCGCATCCGCAATCACCTCCCACGTCGTGGCGAAATGCCAGAAATCCGGTATGGCTGTTCTCGGCTCGGTTGTCATATGCGTCCCCTAAAAAGCGTGTGCACCAAAAAACGAATCGTCCCCAGCCTGGCGCCAGCAAGAGCGTGTGTCCTCAAAAGAGCGGGCGCCAGCAAGAGCGTGTGTCCTCAAAAAACGTGTGTCCTCAAAAAACGTGTGTCCTCAAGAAAACATGAAAGAACGTGTGTCCTCAAAAGAGCGCGTGAGAGCCCGTGTGTCCTCTGTTGTGTGTTAGGGGAAACCGGAAAAGCACTGTGCGACATCCTCCCGTGGAGCCTGTTTTAGCCCCGCACGGGCGCGGATACAAGATGCGAAAGCAGTGGCAAGTTTTAGAAAACGCCGAAGGGTTGGCGAAAACAACGAATGATCATAATCAGGCCGAAATTGGGTTTTCGACCATTTTTCAATCACTTAATAGGACAATCCGGCCAGATCCACTGTTGGCACAAGGATTGAATAGCACTTTATGTGCGTAGGGCGGGCAACGGAGCACACGCCAGCCAAGCAGGTACGCGCCAATACGACAAGAACGCAAAGGAAACACCATGCAACCCTACATCCGCCTATCCCGACTCAGTCATCCCCGCGCGAGCATCGGCGCGATCATCCTGCTGATCGTCGTCTTTCTGGCCTTCGGCGCTGTCGCCGAACAGACCGCATGCATGGTTTCAGGGGCCGAGGCCACTTCAGCCACTTCGGAAATTCCAGAACTGGCCGATACCTTAAGGAGTAGTCAATGAACAGCAGAAGCACTCGCCTGGAATTGGACTCAGAGCGCGCCTGGCTCGGTGGCGTCTGTGCGGGGCTGTCCAGATATCTGGCGCTCGACGAGCCCATTGTTCGCGTCGGCACGGTCGTCGCGGCTCTGTTCATTCCGAAAATCATGGTTTCCGCGTATCTGATCGGCTGGCTGATTCTCGACCGGCGAGGCGAAACAGATACAGCACCGGGGACAAAGCGCCGCTACGAACAGTCGTAGCGCCTGAGGGAACTCGACGATGCAAAAGGCCCATCGAATCTGGAAAGCCACGGCACTCACCGTCGTGGCGACAACAATGCTGGCCGGCTGCATCGCCTATGAGCGCGATCAATCCGTGCTTCCAGATCGGATGGTGCTTGCGAGTGACGGAATCCAGCCTGGTAGAACACCCGCGAGCTGGCTCAATGCTACGCTCGGCGCTCCAGACAGCATTCAAGAGATCGAGGGTGGTGTGGTCTGGCGTTACGCCATCGATACCAGCCGACAAACGACCATGCAGGCCCTGCCGTTGATCCATATAGCAGTCGCCTCAAAACAAGAGACTGTGTTCTGCTTCCAAGTATCCGACGATGTGATTATCAGGCAGTGGCGCGAGTAGCCAGGCTACTCATAGCAGGAGCCGCAACCACCCAACCCCTTTCCATACGACGATTGACCATCGACAAGCCGATGCTTGTTACAGATCAGCATCTGACCAGGCACGGCGCTGGCTCGGGTTTTGCCTTGAGGCCCTGGTGCAGCGCGTCGAAGGTATCCGCGTAGTCATTGATGCGGCTGACTGCGCGCTGCCGCTGCCGTTCGCTGAGCGTGGTGAATACGAACGTGCCTAACTCCCTGAACAGAGCCGTATTGCGCTCGTCGAGTTCCCTCATCTCCGGTGAGTACCAGCGCTCGCGCTCCAGTACCAACAAGCGTATCTCGACCACTGCGTCGGCGTACTCTGGTTGCCGCTCAAGCAGGGCAACAAGCGACGCCTGCCAGCGCTCGCGATAAGCGATCCATGTCTCACCGTACGGCTCGTAACTCGCAGCCGCATCACTCACGACGGCCTGTTGTTCAGGCGTCAATCGGCCGATGAAACGCCGATAGTTGTCTTCAACTGATTTCGTGAATTCGTACTCGCGCTCTTTTTCGAGCAGCTCCGCGTTTTGCTCGCTCATTGATTCGCGCAGCGCCTGACGCTGCTCCGCGTCGAGCGACAGTAGCAACTCGGTCATGAGCGGGATTGCCGCGTCCATACCATCCGTTATCCAGCTCTGAACGTTGCCCTCCAGGCGAGCAGCGGCTGCCTCGTCGAATCCCGCTTCCACTTCATCGGACAACTCGCGCAGGTAGGCTGAGTAAAGCGGTAGCTGGGTCGCGCGATGCCAGTGCCAGTACTCATCGAAACGCGCGTCGAAAAACTCGCGTTGCTCGGCGGTGAAATCAATGTAGTCAGCCGTTTGCCACCGGACGAGGCGATCCAGATTGTTGTAGGCAAGCTTCACCGCGCAGCCAGACAGCAACAACGAGAACGCAATGACGAGCAAGCTCTTCAAGACTCGTCCTTTGAGCTATCGACGGGCGACTCGCGCTGATGCAGCCAGGCACGAAACTGATCGAGCTCGCCGGACACGCGGCTCAACACAAACGCGAGAACTGTGGCGTCATCCAGGAAACCGAAGCCGAGGATGAAATCCGGCACAACGTCCAGCGGATTCAGAAAGTAGACAATGCCGGCCACGATACTGACGATCGATCCAGTGGAGATCTCCCGGTACTCACCAGCAACCCACGCACGGGCCAGCGCGATAAGCGTCGCCAGCTCGCCGCGCACCGCTGCAAACTTTGTCGATCGAGTAGTCAGGCTGTCCAGCTTGCTGGACGCCGAGGCAAGCTTCTCGGCAAGCTTGCCGGGTTCACTGATCAAACGCTCCGCGCGTTCCTCCTCGCGCGAGTAACCCGCGGGCGGATCAGCCTCAGGACGTTGGTTGCCAGTCTTATCGGGCACCTCGATCGGTAACTTCGCCATCAGCTCAACACGCCCTGTCTATGAAGTCGTGAATCCATCCCGCAACAGCTTGTCCATTCGTCTGCTGGTCAAGTGATGCAAGCCCCGCCGCCAGCAAATCAGGCCCGATAAGCTCGGCGCGAAGGTGCATCAACGCCCTCGCATAGGCTTTGGTGAACTCGGCGTGTTGCTGGATACACAGTACCGATGCATCGATCGTGTAGGCAGAAATCGGGCAGAAGTCGCTAGTGGCCCACAGCCGCCCACCCTCCGGCATCGAGGTCACCTGATCCCTGTGGCTGGCGAGCAGTGAGTAGCTCGAAGACACAAGTGACTTTCTCCAAGTCGCTGCGGATTCAATAACGTTAGCGCTATGCACGCCGACACCCCAACCCACAGACGCCGGCGCTGTCGCGCCACCCCGAAAGTGAGCAATCAGTTGGTGGCCGAAGCAAACACCAACGACGCAGGCGCCAGTATCGATCAGCTTGTTGACACATCGCGCGAGCCCTTCGATCCAGTCGTCGGCATCAAAGACGCTGCATCGTGAACCGGTAATGACGAAGGCATCAGCATCCTTCGCGCTGCTCGGAAACTCTCCCCGCTGGGCATTCCAGGTGACAAATTCCGTATCAGTGCGGCCCAGCAAGGTGGCGAACATGTCCGGATAGTCACCGTGTTCCGCCGCGATGTGCGGTACCACCGGCCCCGCTTGAAGTATCCCAATACGCCTCACCAGGCTTCGCCGAAGGGCCGGATCTTAACGTCGAACGTCCACGCGGAACGGGGTTGGTGCGCGAGATGCCAGACCTCATCCGCAATGTCTTTCGGTTGGCAGAAGAACGAATCAGGCTTGTCCGCATAGCGCTGCCGAGTCCAGGGCAGATCGATCACCGCGTCGATCGCGAGGTAGGCAACGTGCACGCCCTCTGGCCCCAAACGCCGAGCGATGGACTCCGCCAGGATGCGCTGTGCCGCTTTCGTCGGGGCAAAGCCTGCAAAGTTGGCGACACCGCGGTAGGCCGCGGTATTGCCTGTACAAACGATCGCCCCTTCTCGCCTCGCTATCATCGCGGGTGCGGTCGCCTGCACGAGACGCAGAAAGCTCATCGTGTTGATCTGGAAGTTCGCTTGCAGATCATCCGGATCAAGCTTCAGCACGTCGGCAAACGTACCCCTGGCACCGTTGTGCACGACCACAGAGGCTTCACCCAGCGTGTCCGCGATGTTCGCAAGCACCTCGGTGAGGCTGTCAGCGTCCGCCATGTCACACGCATACGCTCTGACCGATGGCAGCTCTGCCGCGAGGCTCTCGATGACGTCCGGGCTTCTTGCAAGCACGGCTACACGATATTCCTGGGCAAAACGCCGTACCACCGCAGCGCCGGTTCCTGGCCCCACACCGGCAACAATCGCAAGCTTGCGAGAGTCGCCTGTCTCCTCGCCACCACTAGCTGAAGTCGCTTCAGTCATCGTCAGTAATGCCCCTCAAATTTGTGCCGCCAAGAACCTGCATGCGAAGGCCTCGGTCAGTTCTGAATAAAGTACGCCCACTGCGGTGACCGAGTCTTCAGCCAGTAATCAAACGTGGAGCCGGACCAGTTGTTCACCACCTTGCCGGCAGCGTTCTTATACCAGCTGTCACAGCTACCGACCCACACCGTTTTCTGGGCGATGTCCTCCTGCAGGCGGACATTGAAGTCAGCCGACGCCTGCTCCTGCACCTCGATTCGGGATGAGCCCTGTTTCTTCATCCGTTGAAGGCAACTCAGAATGAAGCGACTCTGATTTTCAATCATGAAGATAATCGAATTGTGGCCCAGGTTAGTGTTAGGACCGTAAGTCATAAAGAAATTTGGGAAGCCGGGAACGGTCATCCCCAGATAGGCTTCTGCGCCGTCGCGCCAAACCTCATTCAACTCCCGGCCTCCACGGCCTTTGATCGCCATCGGCGCAAGGAAACCGGTAGCAGCGAAGCCAGTGCCGTAGATCACAACGTCCACATCCAGCGCACGCCCATCGGCAAGCGTCAGACCGCTGGCTGACAACGAACTCACTGCTGTCGTCTCAACATCGACGTTGTTCCGTGCTAGGGCGGGGAAATAGCTGTCGTGGATAATCACGCGCTTACAGCCCATCGGGTAATCCGGAGTCAGTTTGGCTCGCAGCTCGGGGTCAGACACCTGCTCGTGAAGCATGTCCATCGAGACTTTCTCGATCCGTTTACGCAACCATGAGCTGCGCTTCATCAGCGGGTACAGCATCAGCTCGTAGCGCAACCAGATGAGATAGCGATACAGGCGGACCAGAATCGGGAAGCGCTCAAATCGCGCCAGAGCCTTGGTGCTGAACGGCGCATCGCCTCTCGGAATCAGCCAATGAGCACTGCGTTGAAACAACGTCAATTGTCCCACCTCGGGCGCGATCTCCGGAATGAACTGAACCGCGCTGCAACCATTGCCAATCACCGCGACGCGCTTGCCGGTGAGTTCAACGCTGTGATCCCAACGGGCAGAGTGAAACTGCTTTCCGGCGAAGTCTTGCAAACCCGGAATGTCAGGAAAGGCAGGACGGTTGAGTTGACCGACGCTCGATATGAGAATTTGGCTCACGAGTGTCTCACCCGAGGCGAGAGTCACGGTCCAATCGTCAGAATCGTCATTAAACTCGGCTGCGGTGACGTCGCTGCCGAAGCGTATGTTGCGGGCAAGGTCGTATTTCTCAGCGCAGCCTTGCAGATAGCCAAGAATCTCTTCCTGCCCAGGGAACAGCCGGCTCCAGTCTCGCTTGGTTTCAAACGAAAACGAGTAGAACAGCGACGGCACGTCGCAGGCACACCCGGGATAGGTGTTGTCGCGCCAGGTGCCGCCTACGTCGGCGCCCTTTTCCAAAATCAGATAGTCATCTCGACCGCTACGCTGAAGCTGCATGGCCAGACATAAACCAGCGACACCCGCCCCGATGATAACGATCGATGGCGACTCGGAGCTGCTCAAATCGGCTACCTCACTGCTGACTGACCCTGATCTTGTCGGCGATCTTACCGGACCAGATCTGCGGACCAGTACGATGCACCGATTCTCCGCGAGCATCTACAGCGACGGTCACCGGCATATCCTCGACATCAAATTCGTAGATCGCTTCCATACCCAGATCAGCAAACGCCAGAAGCGTCGATTTCTTGATGGCCTTGGCGACCAGGTACGCGGCGCCGCCCACAGCGATCAGCGATACAGCGCCCGTGTCCTTGATGGCATCGATCGCCAACTGGCCGCGTTCAGCTTTACCGATCATGCCAAGCAAGCCCGTTTGCTCCAGCATCGCGCGCGTGAACTTGTCCATTCTCGTTGCCGTTGTCGGGCCGGCCGGGCCAACAACCTCATCACGCACCGGATCGACAGGGCCGACGTAGTAGATAAAGCGGCCCGCAAAATCGACGGGCATCGGCTCACCTCGATCGAGCATGTCGACAAGTCGCTTATGGGCAGCGTCCCGACCGGTCAAAATTTTCCCGGAGAGCAAAACGGTGTCGCCCGCGTTCCATGTCGCGACCTCTTCAGGCGTTATGCCATTGACGTTAACCCGCCGAACATCGGGCCCCATTTCAAAGGCAATGTCCGGCCACTCGGAAAGCGGTGGCGGCTCGAACACGGCTGGCCCACTCCCATCAAGCGTAAAATGGACGTGGCGCGTGGCTGTGCAGTTGGGAATCAAGGCAACCGGTTTGTTCGCTGCGTGGGTCGGGTAGTCCGAGACCTTCACGTCAAGAACCGTCGTGAGACCGCCGAGCCCCTGAGCCCCGATGCCAAGCGCGTTCACCTTCTCGAACAGCTCGAGCCGCAGCTCTTCCGCATGGTTAGCCGGACCCCGGGCGATCAGATCATGGATATCGATGGGTTCCATCAGCGAGCGTTTGGCCAGCAGCATGGCCATCTCAGGCGTGCCACCGACGCCGATGCCGAGGATACCCGGCGGACACCAACCGGCGCCCATCGTCGGTACGACCGAGAGAATCCACTCAACCAGATCATCGGACGGATTGAGCATGGCGAACTTGGCCTTGGCTTCACTGCCACCGCCCTTCGCTGCGACTTCGATCGACAGTTTGTCGCCGGGCACAACGCGGTAGTGGATGACGGCCGGCGTATTGTCTTTCGTGTTGCTGCGCTTGCCGTCCGGATCTGCCAACACGCTTCCGCGCAGCACATTGTCCGGATGGGTATAACCGCGACGAACTCCCTCGTTGATCATGTCGTCCACCGACATGTCGGCGTCCCATGTGACATCCATACCGACATCAATAAGCACGTTGACGATGCCCGTGTCCTGGCAGATCGGCCGCTTGCCGATAGCGCACATTCTGGAGTTCACCAGCACCTGCTGCAGCGCAGCCTTCGCAGCAGGCGACTCTTCGCGTTCATAGGCGTCGCGCATCGCTCGCAGGAAATCGATCGGGTGGTAGTAGGAAATGAACTGGACAGCATCAGCGATGCTCTGAATCAGATCGTCCTGTCGAATTGATGCCATGTCGCGGGGTTCCTCATCTATACAGGTAGGCAGGTTCAGCTACGCAAGTTCAGCGCGCGACATGTTAGCCGTTTCGGCCATGAATTCTCACGTGCAACTCGCGGCGTGTGTCGTACGCTGCTTTTCGGGTCCGAATGGCGGTGCGCGCCCGCGCCCATCCGACGTTTCTGTGGATAACTTCAGGGATAACTTTCCAGATTCGCCACCGACGCACGGTCTCAATTCGACTGAATTAATGGCAGCGAAACCGGAAATTTCCAGTTTTATATTGAAATTCAACGAGTTGTGACACCTAAGACAGAGGTCGCTTTAGAACGTTGAAGCAAACCCCAACGCTCTGGACGCGTTTATCTCACTGTGCATAGTTTCGAACGAGCAAGCGTTAGTAGCCACTTACCCCGAGGGACATGACAAATGTCAAAAACCGCCGGGAGCGGGGCTAACGAGCGTTAGGTTCTCGCTGGGACGTATCCGGTTTCCCAACCCGAGGTTCGTTGTCAAGACTCTGGTCCGCCGGCAGCCGAACCGGAACCTCCTCGATGGTGAACGGCGTCAGCGAAGTGAAAACCGCCTCACTGAGCTGCTCATCTGGGCGCTCACTCGCGAGCTCCGGCAGACGCAAGCCCGCCCGGATATCGGGCTCTGCGGCCCAGGCCTCTGACGACGAAACGAGGGACAAAGCGAACGCCAAAGCCGATGCCGACAGATAGCCAACAGCGGGTATCACACGGTTAGTGTTCATAGGTAAGCCTCCAGAAAACGCGGACGCTATCGTCCGAGCCGCCGAGCGGCAACTTGCTGGACAACGGCCGCGAGATGGTGAGATCGCCGCGTATGCGGTCAAGCAGAGTCGAGCGCCAGCCGAAGCCGACACTGGTGACGAAAATGTCGGCCGTGGCGCCGACTTCAAGTGTTTCGCCATAAGCGGAATCCGCAAACACACGTAGCTCCTGATCCGAGACACGCTTATGCAGCGCCAAGCTCGCCAACAAGCCTCGATCAGCGGCAGAAATAGAATAGTCAAAGCCACGCACCGCAGCCGACCCACCAAATCCAAGACGTAATGATTCCGGCAGTTGGCTATCAGCCCATTGAGCCCGCGCGCTGGCGCTGAGCTTGACGCCGTCACCGAGCAGCGGCAGTGGCCGCCAGGCGAAAGCACCAAAATCGGCAAGCCACAAGGCGCTATCCTGGCCAGGCAGCTCACCGCCGATTCGCCCAAGCAATGCGCTCGCGTCGAGCTTGACCACCCACCGGCTCGCGTCGAAGACTCGATCATCATCGAGGCGAGCGCGCAGAAAGGTTGCTTGTTGGTCGATTAAACCGGCCAGCGACAGGTCGTGCCGGCCGAGGGTCAGTGACGCCTCCGTCGATCGTTGACGGCTTCGCTCGATGGTTCGCGCCAGCCGCGCTTCAAGCGTGAGCAAGTCACCCTCGACTGGAGCGCCCGCCAGCGATCCGGAAAAATCACTGCGCGCCGCCGACAGACGAAGCACGTCATCGATATCGCCGACAGGCAGTTGATAAGCTGCAGACATTGCGTAGGCGTCGCTGGGGTTCAACCAATGCATCATTGCCGCGTCCAGCCGGTCACCTCGGCCCGACGGGGAAAGCCAGCTACCAGCGATGGCGAGCCGCTGTTCTCCAAGCTGCTCGTCACCATCGTTGTCCAGAACAACCTGAGCACGCCAGGGGCCTTCATCCAGAACCCGGACAGTGAGCACGGATTCCCCTACTACATCACCTGGGGCAAATGAACCCTGTGCCCGCAGGCCAGCCAGGCCGGAGAGTTGAAACAGGCGATTGCCGACGTCGTCAGTGACGACCTCGCCAACCTCATCGCGAAACGCACGCTCCACGACGGTCCGCGCCGACGGCGAGCCGTCCACCAGGACTTCAGCCAGTACGCCCGGAAGCACCGCTACTGTGACGACCCCACTCTGCACCGACTGCGCTGGCAGATAAGCAACCGCCAACGGCAGGCCAGCGTCGCGAACAAAATTTTCCAGCCCCGCGGCGATCTGTTCGAGCCGGACAACGGAAATGCCCCTGCGCGTTTTCTGCTCGGCGACGAGCTTTTGCAAATCCGACAGATTCTCTGCCGCCAACTCGCGAGAGCCTTCGTGAATGCCGATCCCCGAAAGGTATCGCGCCACCTCCGACAATTCTGATGGCGTGAAACCGCTCCGCAAGAGCTCCTGTTCAGACTGAGCGGCTGCCAGTTGCTCGTCCAGGTAGTTCTGAACTTGCGTCTGAAGCGATTCATCAAGAGAAACGCTGGGCGCCAGGCGTAAGCTCTGCACGCTCAGCCTCGGCGAGGTTTCCGGATTGGGATCGCGATCGGCAAGTGGTGGCAGGTATTCAGCCGCCTGGGTCATCAAAGCACCAAGCACGAGCAACAGCATCAACGCCAACCACAGCAGCGCGTTACGAGGACTTGTCGGCTTCGACATTTCCGTTGCCGCGACCACTTGCATCGTAGTCTGAGACAGCTCGGGAGATACCGCCCGACGCTCGGTGGCGTCTCTGGATTGCGTATCATCCGTGGAATACCCGGAAACGACTCCGGTTTGCCCGTGCGGGAAGTCGCGGATGACCTGACGGCGGGCCTGGCGATACTCGTCATCGCTGACCTCGCCTGCCGCACATGCGCGCGCCAGGCGTCGAAGGCGAACAACTTCCGGGTGCAATCGCAGCAAACTCATTTCAGCTCCCTGACGAGACGAAAGCCGGTAATGCCATCCGGCTCGCCCGTGTGTGGCTCAACATACTCAACATCACAACTCGCCAGTGCTTCACTAAACGACGCGCCAGCCACCCGAACCTGATCACCCTCGAGCACCCACTCGCGGGCATTGCCAATACTGTTCAGCAGACCGGCAGCATTCGGGGCGCCACTGGCAGCCGGCGCCAACGCAAGTCCGCGCTCAATTCCGGCCGTGCTGTGCCTGCAGTTGCGGTTTGGGTCCGGCGCACCAGAAGCGGCAACCTGCCATTCAGCCAGCGTTGGCAGCCGGTACGTGAAGCCTGTTTGCGCAGAGATCCAACGCGCATACCCCTGCGCTTGTGTAATCGCAATCGCGGTCACTGGTAGCGAATCTGCTGGTTCGGACTCGCAGGCAACATCCCGATTCCTGCAGTACTTGCGGTACTCGCCCCATGAAATCTCGGCTTTGCTGATAGCAAACCGTTCGCCGCTAGCCGGGTTCGAAACGACGACAAGCCGTACGCCCGTAGTCGCTCGGTCAGTCACCGCCGTGTCAATGCAGTAGCCGCCTCTGCCTGGTGTCGCGCCTGCGTCGACAAGATAATCGAGCGAACAGGGATCGAGCCGAAACGCCGCTAAGGCAGACAGTCCGTCAATCTGGCTGAGAGCCTGGCTACGCAGCGCTACTGCTGCGTCAGCATCGCGACTCGCCAAGGACGTCACGCAGGCCAAAAGCGCTTTGTCTGCCGCAGCGAGCGAGGTTGTAAAGCGTTCCGGGTAGTCCTGGCGAATTCGCGCCAGCGCACCGCTAACCATCCCGACATCGCGCCGCACGCAAACGGGTTCCAGCGCGCTGGCTAACAGATTGTCAGCGGCCAGCCGGCGTTGGTTAGCTTGCAGCCTTGACCGCTCGGCCCGTTGTGTCGTCTCGGCAAGGGCGAACGCAGCGTCCAGTTGGTCGGCCAGCGCCAGATCATAAATGTCATCCCCGAGGCGCAGGCGCAGCGCTTCGGCCGCATCGAGAGCGCCAGCACCGGCCAGCGCCTGAGCGTGTGTGATTAGCTGGATCTCAATCTCGGCCGCAAGCTCTGCAATTCGATGGCTATCGGGAAAACGATCCGACAACAACGCTTGCCGGCGATGGAGCTCTTCGAGCCAATTCGGCTGAGCCACGGACTGCGTTAGCCAGACATCAACGAACTGCGCGTGCCGCTCTGCGAGCAAATCTCGTGCGTCCGGCATTGGGCCGTAACGCAACGCCCGCTCAAACAACGCATAGGCGGCCTCCAGATCATCGCTGTCTGTAATCTTCGCCAGGTATAGTTCTCGCAACCGACTGACTAGGTCCGCGTGATCGCTGCCCGAACCGGAGCGCTCGGCGAGAGCAGCGAGCTCTGATTCAATCTGCTGTTGCCAGGCCTCATCAAATTTCGGCGCCGCCATAAGTGAGTAGACACGATCCAGGCGGACGTCCTCCTCCACCTCCTGCTTCACCTGTGCTCGATCAGAGTTCTGCAGTACCGCACCAGCAATGACGGCGATGACAATAGTGGCAGCAACCGCCAGAGCCGTGCGCGTTTGCCAGAACGGCGGATCAAGCAAGCCACGCGCCAGAGCATCCGCGCTCGCCGGTCGGTCTTCCCGGTTCAGCGCCAAAGCAGACTGGAGCGCACGCCACTGGTGCGCACGCAGTTGCTTGGGTCGTGACGGCACCATTTCCCGAGAGCGCGCTTCGTCGGCAGCCACCCGATCGTAAGGATGCCGGCCTGTCAGCATCAGGTAGATGACGATCCCAAGCGCAAAAATATCGTCCGACGCTTCAGGGGGAGAACCCCGTAACATCTCAGCGCTGGCATAGGCTGGCGTCAGCGCGCCCATCCCATGAACATCAAAAGCTGTGTCATCCGGTTCTTCATAATCACTGCCGAGCCCTTTCTGCACAGCTCGCGCGATGCCGAAGTCGAATATCTTGGCGACACCGTCTGCACAGACAAAGACGTTGCCTGGCTTGAAGTCGGCGTGCACCACACCCTGTTCGTGAGCGTGTTGCAATCCGTTGCAGAGGCTCCGCACCAGCGGCCAGACCTCATCCGCCGGCAAACCGTTCGGGTAGCCTTTCAGCAGCTCGCTAAGCTCGGAACCCTTGAGCAGTTCCATGGTCATGAACGGCAGTTCACCGTCCTTGTCGAAATCGAATATCGAAACGATATTGCGGTGCGACATCGCCTGGGATTTCGATGCCTCCCGTTGCAGCGCGATGAAGGCTTCCGGGCGGTCCCGAAAATCGTTGTTCAGCACTTTTATCGCCAGGTACGGATCGCGATCACGCGCCTCCACCTTGCGTAGATCTTTCGCACGAAACACTGTGCCCATGCCGCCACTGCCCAGCTTGCGATCGAGTACGAAACGCTGTTTGAGCACCCTCGGCGAAGTAGCCTCTCCCGGCTTGCCCGATCCCGACGACGTGCTGGAAACGCTGTCGTCCAGGTTCCGCACAACGGTTCGATCATCTTCCCCGTTCTCGCTCGCCTCGGTATCCGGCCAATCTGAAATCATGGCTGTGCCCGCGTCACGATCATCGTAACGTTGTCTCGGGCGGGCCCTGCCAGCGCGTGGTTAAGCAGTTGATCGACGCTATCGCGCACGCAATCCGCTGACAGCGCACGCAGCAGGTCACTGGATGAGGTGTCTCGATAGAGGCCGTCGCTGCACAACAGGTACGTATCGCTAGGTTCTACATCGAAAACCACGAGATCCAACGTAAGGTCGGAGTGTCCGCCCACGGCTCTCGTCACAACGTTGGTATCGGCCGCTAGCGCCTCTGCCTCGCTGACCACGCCATCATCGAGAAGATCCGAGATTGGGTTGTGATCACGGGTAATCTGTTCCACACAGTCTCCGCGTGCCCGGTACAAACGGGAGTCTCCGGCCCAAAGCGCCACGCCAACGGCGTCCCTGGCGAGCATCGTGACGACGGTAGATCCGATCGTTGTGCCCCGGCGCAGGGTGCGAGCATGCTCCCTGAGTGCGTCGTTAACAGCAACCAGTACGTCTTCCACGACGTCCACCTGCTGCCACAGTTCCCGGTCGGTATCGACCGCGGCCAAGGAGTCTGCGATGGCTTGGCTGGCGACCTCTCCTGCGTGGTGACCTCCCATACCATCAGCCACGGCCCACAGGCCGGCATCCGGGCGGCTGATCAGCGCGTCTTCGTTATTACTGCGGACCTTGCCGCGGTGGGTCGCATCAGCGCTGGACCACCTCATGGCAACTCAATGATGTTCGAAGCGAATGGCCGACGCCTTGTCGAGCGGCTCGCCGAGGCTGAAATAGCCGTCTCCCCACAAGCGAAGGTCGTGGCGATGCACATGGGTGACGCGCTCGTCTTCGGTCTGGACATAGGTGCCATTCGTGCTGTGATCCACCAATACGAAGTACTGATGATCCACCTTGAAGGAGACATGATAACGAGAGACCCAATCACGCAGGATCTGCAAGTCGTTGTCAGCTTCCTTTCCTAATGTGTACTCATGGTTACCCGCGGCGTCGAGAGCGACGCGCTGGCTACCGTAGTGCAGGATCAGACGCGCCGAGGCGGTTGATGACCGAGCTTCCATGCTGGGCTACCTATTCAGGTTAGTGATAGGTCAAGCATAGAAGAGCGGGCGTTGGGCGTTCTGAGAACCAGGTCACTATCTGCAGGGATGGCTGGCCCGGTGCGCCAACACCAAATGGGTCGGACACATCGGACGTGCGCAAGGATCAGGCTGGACCGTTAGACGACGCCAAATCTTGAGAGTGATCCTTGCGCGTTCTCGAGTATGCAAAACAGTCTGCCGGGTCGCCATCGCCGAAGCCGCAACTTCGCAAAATTCCTTCGCGAATGAAGCCGCAGCGCTCCGCGACTTTCCATGACGGCGTATTCCAGACCTCGATGAGGAGCTGTATTCGAAATACCTGCGGCTTCTCTGCGAACAGGTAATTCGATAGCAACCGCAAACTTTGAGCGGCATAGCCTTTGCCACGATCATCCGGGCTGTGCACAACATAGCCGATTTCCAGACCATGGATGCACGGTGCGGATCGATAAAACTGCAGCGTACCCAGGAGCCGAGAGGTGGCGTTTTCGATGATCGCTACCGCGCCTGATTCGTCGAGCCACATGCCTGTCTCGGCGAAGATCTCGGCCAGGCGGCGAGGATCAGAATGAGGCTCGGTGATGGAGACCGAATATTCGAAATTGGCGATGGCAGAGAAGTCCTCTGGGGCGAGGGTGCGCAGGGAGATGAGGGAACTGGATAGGAGGGGCTGGGGGCTCATGGTTGTGGCCGAGATGGAAAGCGTGAGTGTAGAGGTTTGGGAGGTGGGGTTGGGAGTGAAGTCTGACTTTGCCGGGCTCGGGATTGTCGACATGCGGCGGATAGATGATTGGTTCGCGTTTGTGAGGGGGAGAAGCTTTAGTTGTTTGAGTTTTTGGTATGAACGTACCGGAGCGGTCACTAGCTGCTAGTAGATGATACATAGGCAACAGCCTTCAACATACACTCTTCCATCGGTTCGCTTGTGTCTAGCTGTAGCACTCTGCTTGACGGCCGCACCATCTTTTCCGACCACTCCTTGAGCAGTTCGCGACCCAGTCTAGGCTGAGCCCCGGCATGACTGAACATCTCATCGAGAGATCGCATCTGACTACGCTTTGTCGGCCTAGATCGCAATCGCTTACCTAACTCGGCTAATTCGGGTACCACGCATTCAATAAATCGAAACTCTGCGCCACTCAGTCTAGCTGCGTTCTGTCCGTGCTCTAACAGTTCTTTGTATAGACACGGACTGTCGATAATGACTGAGAAGCCTTCCGAAATGAGCTGCATCGAAATTTTCTTAATCACCTCATAAGAAGCTGCGCCTGCTTGGCTAGGCGAAACTCCGCTCTCTAGGATAGTTGTCTTTGTATCATCGTGATCCAGCACAATCGCACCAATGTGCGGCGCCAGTTCACGGGCGATAGTGGACTTACCAGAACCCGGAAGACCGGACATTTGTACAAAGTAGCTCGGCATCTAGTCCCTCAAATTTTGCGTGTTGATAGTAACCAATGATCGGCAGCCAAGGGTCGAAAACGGATGGGTCGCCAAAGCTAGATCGCGCGTCTGTTTTCACGGCAGCTGGCTCTGCCAGTCCACTCGCCGATCGAGTGCTTCAGATGAGAGTGCTTCAGATAAAAAGAGAAGGTTGATATCTCGAGCGTGCCTCTCGACGTGTCGCGTATGCGTTGCTTCGCAACGTCGGCGCGACACATCTGCCGGCTGCGTTCTGATGGGCGCGTCGTGTTTTCTACAAAAACCCCCCCCGGGGGTGTTGAAAAAACCCCCGTGGTTGAAAAAAGGGGCCCCCCCACAGTGGGGG
>CAYGQC010000074.1:6164-18247 GCA_964351875.1 uncultured Pseudomonadales bacterium | reverse complement strand
CGCCACGTTCTGCCTTGGGCTCTTCGCTCGGGTTTTCGTCGCGATTGCCTCGATTGCCTCTTGACTGATTTGACTCGTCGCCTCGCTCGTCATTGCGCTTGCCTCGACGCCCGTCGTCGTCCCGGTTGCGATTGCGGTTGCGACCGCCGCCTGAGCGGCTGCCTCCATCACCATCGCGATTTGAGCCGCCGTCACGGCGGCTCTCACCAGACGCTCGTTCGCTGCCGGGCTTGTCATCGCTTCGCGCGGGCTTGTTGCTCCTTGGTTCGCGCAGTGGCGCGGCCTGGGCTGCATCGGCGACCGCAGCCGTGCCAAACAGGCTGGCTGCAATTCGCTTCAATAAGCCAGAGGATTCAGACGTTCGAGATGGTGCGGCCTTCGCTGCTGGCGGCACGGTTGCTGCGGCCTTTGCCGCTTTCTCCGGGGCTGCGGTTTCTGCGCTCGCAGCCGGTCTGGGTGCAGGGCTCGTGTGAGGAATAGCGCTGACTGACGCCGTTTCCACCGGTGTGGAGGACTCGTCACTCTCAATCGCGGCAATCTCCGCGGTGTTGGCAGCGGCCATTTCATAGCTGGGTACGGCCAGCTCGGACGTAGCGTTCTCATCGCGAATGCGCTGCACATCGTATTGCGGCGTCTCCATGTTCACGTCGGGAACGATGACGATGTGGGTGCCGGTTCTGGTCTCGATCGACGCGACGTCAGTGCGCTTTTCGTTCAGCAAGTAGGCTGAGATCTCAAGGGGTACAAGCGCCCGAACCATGGTGCTGCCTTCCTTGAGCGCTTCCTCCTCCAACAGGCGGAGAATGGCCAGGGCCAGGGACTTAGTGTCGCGGATACGGCTTTCGCCTTCGCAGCGCGGGCAAGTGATCATGGTCAGCTCACCCAGTGACGGGCGTAGCCGCTGACGCGACATTTCCATCAGTCCGAAGCGTGAGATGTGACTGATCTGCACGCGGGCACGGTCCGCATCCAGAGCTTTGCGCATTCGATCTTCGACGGCTTTCTGGTTCTTCTTGCTCGACATGTCAATGTAGTCGATGACGATCAGGCCACCCATGTCCCGCAGACGTAGCTGTCGGCAGATCTCGTCTGCTGCTTCGAGATTCGTGTTGAGCGCGGTTTCCTCGATGTCAGCGCCCTTCGTTGCGCGCGCCGAGTTGATGTCGATGGACACCAACGCTTCGGTCGGGTCGATCACAATCGATCCGCCGGACGGCAATCGCACGTCCCGCTGGAACGCAGTCTCGATCTGGCTTTCGATCTGGTAGCGGGAGAACAGCGGGATGGGATCGTCGTAGTATTTGACGCGTTGCTGATAGTTCGGCATTACGTCATCGATGAAGGCCTTGGCTTCCTCGTACGCTTCCCGACCATCGATCAACAGCTCGCCGATATCCCGGCGCAGGTTGTCGCGCAGGGCGCGCAAAATGACGTTGTTTTCCTGATAGATAAGCTTCGGCGCTCGCTCTTCAGCGGTCGCTCGACTGATCGCGTCCCACAACTGCAGAAGATAGTTGAGGTCCCATTGCAGCTCCTCTTCGCTACGGCCAACACCCGCGGTGCGCACAATCACGCCCATGCCTTTGGGAATTTCAAGCGTAGCCAGTGCTTCTCGAAGCTCGGTGCGGTCGTCGCCTTCGATGCGCCTGGAGATGCCGCCAGCGCGAGGATTGTTGGGCATCAACACCATGTATCGACCAGCGAGGCTGATGAACGTGGTAAGGGCCGCGCCTTTGGTGCCTCGCTCTTCCTTGTCCACCTGGACCAGTATCTCGGTACCTTCTCTTACCAGCTCAGCAATATTGAGCTTGCCGCCGATGTCGTCAGGCTTCTTGGTGAAGTACTCGCGGCTGATCTCTTTCAGGGGCAGGAAGCCGTGGCGATCCGAGCCGAAGTCGACGAAGGCGGCCTCCAGGCTGGGTTCAACCCGGGTGATCCGGGCCTTGTAGATGCTGCCTTTCTTTTGTTCGCGGCTGCGATTTTCGATATCCAGGTCGTACAGCTTCTGACCGTCGACCAGGGCTACCCGAACCTCTTCCGGCTGGGTGGCATTAATTAGCATTCTTTTCATAGCGTTTTCCGTATCGCGGAGCGATCGGAGTTTCGACATCAGCGTGCGTTACGCACGACTCGAGTCAGCGAGACCGCACTTCTATGCGATCGAGGCACACCAGGTCTGTCATTGCTCGGACCGGTCAATCACTGTGCCGCTGCTAGCGATTGCTCACCACCGCTTGCTGTGCTTCGCCCCCAATGTTGGAGCTCAGCAGAGCTTGCTGGATAGCAATCCGCGGCGGCATGAGGTGCCAGGCGAGCGCTCGAATCAGGGCGTCATGCCACCAGGGTTGGTGAAATCTCGTCCCGTGGTCTGCCTGGGTCGTTCGGACCACCGGCATTCCGTGCTTGCGTTTGTCATTGCCTGGCGACAGCGCCGTTGCTTGCTATCGCTTGAATCATTTGAGCAGTGGCGTGCTCTTCAATGGCGGCCCTTGCGCTGGACTGGTCGACAGCGGCGCGTTTGGAAGCGCGCTCGTGCTGTTGGCCGGCTCAACTTGTCGGGCTGCCGTCGCTGTTTCTTCTGTCAGAACCAGTGGATCGATCTGATCTGACTGGACTGTCTGATTTCTGTCGAATACTCCGCGTATCGCAACGCGTAGTTATTGGTTTTAGTGTTTCTTTGAAACGTCTATCTCGTTTCTATCTCGTTTCTATCTCGTTTCTAACTAGCTTCTTTCTAGCTGCAAACTGTCGTCTTTGCGCTGCGCCCGCGTTGTGAAAGGCGGTTGGAGTGCAAAGCGGATTACTCTCGGTGAACGAAGCGCATGTTCTACGTGGCCATGTTGGGCCCCAACATCCCGCATCATCGTGCTGGTGGCTCCGGTTAGGGGGCCAGTCAGCAGCCCCCTGGGGTCACCAGTGAGCGATTCGGTGCGGCGTCAGCTGTATCGGAAAGGCTGAACGATGTAGTCGATACTGCAGGGGCTGCCAGCGGAATCAGTAGTCGGCAGATACCAACGAGCGTCGCGGTGTTTCTTCGCTCTGAGGCCAGCTAATGTTGACTTGCTGATCTCGGAGCGATTTCGGGTCTGGCGTCGTCGTTGTTGATTCGCGGTGGCATCTCGCTGCAGAAACCGTTTACTCGCTAAGCGGTTGCCGTGCAGGTGACAGATGTCGGTTGTTTCGCTTGCGCATCCTTCCTTGTGAAACTAATCCTCGTGTTGCCATCTATAGCGATCAATCGCGATCTATAGCGATGGCGTCTGGCCGGTGTGATTCCGGCGTGATTCCAGCTATTGCCTATTGCCAAGAGCAAGAGCAAGAGTTTGGCCAGGTATTCCCGCTGACCGTGGCGTCGATTTGCTTTGCCTATTCTCTAGCTCGTCTCTAGCTCGTCTATGGCTCGATTTTGCTGGCGTGCGCTCCGAGGAACGGTAATCCCGAGCTTGCGACGGCTATTGCCGCAGTAAGCTTCCTGCATTGCGCGACTCGCGCTGGGTTTCTTTGGCCTCGCCGACGGATTTCGGCAAAGGCGATGCACTGTCGGATTGCTGCCCTCAATCGGTCTCACAGCTACGCATCACACGTTCCAAGAGACCGGTTTTAAGCCGGCGAAGCCGAGTCAGGCGCGTAGCAGCTCCACGTTGCTGGCTTCGCCGTCGCGCCTTCGGCATGCTGCTCGCGCAGCAACACCGATGCAAACTCGCGAAGGAATATAGCAGTGTTACTTAAGTGCCTCAATATCGGTGATTTTTTCCCGACGAACGGTGGTTCTGAGCGCGTGCGCCGGTCGCAGGACGGCGCCTGATGCCGGGCGTACAGCAACTCGAGATAGATGCCGAGCTAGCCGGCCAGAGAATCGACAATTTTGTCCTGGCCCAACTGCGCCGCGTGCCCAGATCTCGCGTGTACCGGATGCTTCGCAAGGGCGAGATCAGGGTCAACGGCGGCCGCGTTCGACCAACCCACCGCCTGCAGGCTGGGGATAAGGTTCGTCTGCCACCGTGGCAGGATGATGCGCCCGTGAGTCCACCGCCAACGCCGTCGCGGCGCTTGCGCGAGCTGCTACTGGACTCGCTGGTATTTGAGGACGCGGGCCTTCTGGTGCTGGACAAGCCGGCTGGAATCGCTGTCCATGGCGGCAGTGGTGTTGACCTGGGGGTGATTGAAGCCCTTCGGATTGCCAGGGAAGAGCCGAACCTTCAGCTTGCGCATCGATTGGACCGCGGTACGTCGGGCTTGCTCCTGATTGCCCGTAAGCGCTCGGCGCTGAATGTCCTGTCTGCCGCGCTGCGGGAACGAGAGGTTAGCAAGCACTACCAGGTTGTGGTTAAAGGGCATTGGCCTGCACGCCTTCGAAGGGTGCAGAAGCCCTTGCTGCGCTACGAAACCAAAGAGGGCGAGGGACGCGTGCGCGTCGACGCCCAAGGCAAACCGTCGCGAACAGACTTTGAAGTCATGCGGCGCTGCGGAAACGAGGCCACATTGCTTCGGGCGATCCTCCATACCGGCCGGACTCACCAGATTCGGGTTCACTGCATGGATGCCGGTCATCCCGTGATGGGCGATGACAAGTACGGCAGCGGCAAGCTCGATCACACACGCCTGGCGCTACATGCGGCGAGGCTGGCGTTGCCTTGGGATGGCCGAAAGCTGGTACTTGAGGCGCCGCCGCCGGCGGATTTTCTGCCTACAGCGGTCCGCGGATCAGTTCAGTGGGTCGATCCCGAATCGGCGTAGTGCGCGTGCGGTCGCAATAAGCGGCAATCCGATCAGCGCGGTCGGGTCGCTGTTGTCAACCTGCCTGAACAGGGTGCAGCCCAGCCCCTCGCTCTTGAATGAGCCGGCGCAATCGAGCGGCATCTCGATCTCTACGTAGCGCGCTATCTCGCTGGCACTGAGGTCTCTGAACTGTACGATCGTCGCGTCCACATGCGTGCTGCTTGCTCCGGTGTTATCGCTTACGTGCAGACTCGTGAGAAATTCGATCCGGCGCCCCGACAGTCGAGTGAGTTGGGCGCAGGCCGCATCCACGCTGCCCGCTTTGCCGAGGACGTCGCCATCCGTGTGAGCGAGCTGATCCGACGCGATAATGACTGCCTCGGGGTGTTCTTTTCTGACGGCAAAGGACTTTTCCCGCGCAAGCCGCGTGACAAGCTCGCGGGGCGGTTCGCCCGGCTTCCTGGTCTCGTCGATATCAGGAGAATGGCAATGGAAAGGCACAGACAACCGCTCCAGCAGCTGGCGTCGGTAGACCGAAGAGGAGGCGAGAATGAGTTGCATCGTTCGAGTTTGAACGATGGCTCAAGGTTTGCCTACGCTCCGGGTGGAAATAGGTGGCTGCCCGGCGCCATTTTGGCCGTCGGGAGTCGACCGCGGAGGTGTTCGGTGTTTTCATCATTGTAACGAGCGCATGTTCGGTGGTCGTTAATACAAGCGTGTTCAAACACGGAGAAGGTCAAGTGTCGGCAAGCGTTGGTGATCAGAATCTGGAATTTCGAGCCCTGGCGCGGCGCCAGGCAGATCTGGACATTCGAGTGTCTGAGGTCGCCCTGTCGAGGTTGGCGGAGGTCGCCAATCTCGACGAGCCCGCAGATGTCATCGTCAGGTTCCGCTTTGACGAGCACGGAGATTGTCGCGTTTCAGGCTCGGTCGGCATTGAGCTGACGCTCGATTGCCAGCGCTGCCTCGAACCGGTGCGACGTCGGATTGAGGCTGTAATCGACGCCGTTGTGGTTGATACGGAGGCGGCCGCGATCCAGGTTGGCAAACGCTGCGACGTCATTATGGCTTGCGATGGTGAGCTGACGGCGGCGGCGTTGATAGAAGACGAGCTGCTGTTAGCCCTGCCCGTGGACCGCTGCGGCGACGACGCGTGCCCGCGGATGCCGGCGCTGTACTACGCTGATCCCGAGGCCGAAATCCCGGCTGTGAGCGATGATGATGACGACGAATCGCCGTTTTCTGTCCTCGCGACGCTGAAAGGAGACCGGGGCGACAAGCCCAGCTCCGACTGATTGCGTGCCCAGGCCGCGGCAGGGTGAGACGGCTCTCGGCAAAGACGATTGAATCCTTTGAGCAGACTGGTAGACTTCGCGCCTCGCAAATTCGGCGTTGAGTCCGATATTGCAACCTTATCGATCCAATTTGCCCGCCAGGAACTGACATGGCTGTACAGAAGAACAAAGCAACGCGACGTCGCCGCGGTAATCGTCGAGGTCACGATACGTTGACGGCGGCCACCCGCTCTATTGACTCTACGACCGGTGAAACCCATCTTCGTCACCATGTTACGGCTGATGGTTTCTACAAAGGCAAGCAGGTCGTCTTCAAGAACGACTAGGCCTCGTGCGCGCGCTGGGATAACAATCCCATTGGCCGCGCCACCTGCGCTGCGATTCGATCAAGCCCGACGCTGGTTACCCGGCGCCGGGCTTTTTGCTGGCCGCAAAATATGCATTTGATCGTCGATGCCATGGGCGGCGAGCTCGGCCCGAGCGGCGTGTTGCGCGCCTGCCTTGCTCTGGTTCGCAGCGACAACGCACCTGCTGATTTCAAGCTCAGCCTCGTTGGCGATCCCGAAGCGCTTGCCCACCACGATCTACCCCCGCAGATTGTGATCGTGCGAGCTGCGTCGAGGGTGGATGACGACGATTCGCTGTCCACGGCGCTTCGACGGAAAACGGATTCATCGATGAATATCGCGCTCTCGCGATTAGCTGATGGCCAGGGTGACGCCGTTGTGAGTGCCGGGCCCACGGCACCGCTCATGGCGCTGGCTCGAATGCGTCTCGGAACCATCGAGGGTATTTCTCGCCCGGCCATTGCGAAACAACTGCCAACAAAGGCCGGCATGCTCTGGCTGTTGGACCTGGGCGCAAATATCGAATGTCCTGCCGAACAGTTACTGGAGTTCGCGCTGTGTGGCGATGTGCTTGCCAGCGCCTGTGGCGGCATCTCAAACCCGAGAATTGGCCTGCTCAATATCGGTGAGGAGGCAGGCAAAGGGCCCGCGGTTCTCGCTGAGGCTTCTGAGATGCTGGCTGGCCAGTTTGACGCAGGCTATGTGGGTTTTATTGAAGCCAACCGCCTCTTTGACGACGTCGCCGACGTCATCGTCTGTGACGGTCTGGCGGGCAACATAGCCCTGAAGTCCATCGAAGGCACGGCCTCGATGATTGCGCATCTGCTGCGCACGGCGATCGCTCGGTTGACGCTGTCGGAGAAGCTTGGTCTGTGGCTGCTGCGCCGCGCGCTCAGGCGCCTGGCGACCGAGATCGACCCCGAGGGGTACAACGGCGCGTACTTCGTCGGCCTGAGGCACGTCGTCGTCAAGAGCCATGGCAGTGCCAGTGAGCAGGGCTTCACCGAAGCGCTGCGTCAGGCCATCATGGCGGTCTCGTCGAACGTGCCGGCACGCTGCGCGAGCGCGCTGGCGACGCGTGGGGGGTCGAGTGAATAGTATTCTGAGTCCGGCCATTCGCGGTCGAGTGGATTGATGTTTCGCTCGCTGCTGCCCCGGGCTTTCTACCGTGCAGCGCGCCGCATGCGCTGCACGCTTTCAACACTGTAAACAAGCGAGGTTCACCGTTGGCTACCGCATTTGTCTTTCCAGGCCAGGGCTCCCAGTCACTGGGTATGCTCGACGATATCGTCACCACGAGCGCTGCGGCGCGTGACACGATTGCCGAAGCGGATGACGCGCTTGGTTACGCGCTGTCGGCCGTCATTGCTTCGGGTCCGGAAGCGCAACTCAACAGCACGCAGATCACGCAGCCAGCCTTGTTGGCCACGAGCGTTGCGTTGTATCGCGCGTGGCTGGAGCAGGGCGGATTGATTCCGGCGGGAATGGCCGGCCATTCGCTCGGTGAGTATTCCGCACTGGTTTGCGCCGGAAGCCTGGCATTTGCCGACGCACTGAAACTGGTCCGGCGGCGCGGCGAACTCATGCAGCAGTCCGTCCCGGCAGGCGAGGGCGCAATGGCCGCCATTCTGGGTTTAGAGGATGAGCAGGTGGAAGCCTGTTGTGCAGGCGTGGATGGTGTCGTGTCTGCGGCCAACTACAACTCGCCCGGCCAGATCGTGATCGCGGGTTCGGCGGCGGCGGTGGACGAGGCGATTGCCGCCTGCAAGGCCGCTGGCGCTCGCAAGGCGATGCCGTTAGCGGTGAGCGTGCCATCACATTGCGCGCTGATGGACCCGGCCGCCCAGGCGCTGGCGACTGAGCTTGCCAGTGTCGACGTGGTTATGCCCGACGTGCCGGTTGTACACAACGTCGACGGCGCGCCAGCCAGCAATCCGGACGAGCTCCGCGCCAAGCTAGTTGCACAACTGTCCGAACCCGTTCGCTGGACCCAATGCGTGCACGCGCTGGCGGATGCGGGCGCACAGACCTTCATCGAGTGCGGCCCAGGTAAAGTGCTGACGGGTCTCGCGCGGCGAATCAACAAACAACTGAGCGGCAAAGCGGTGAACGACACGGCTTCGCTTGCATCGGCGCTGGCAGACTAAGGAAACCCTGTGGCTTCAGATGACAACAACGACGAACAAAAAATCGCGCTCGTTACGGGCGCAAGCCGAGGTATCGGCGTCGAGATAGCGGCCGCTTTGGTGCGCGATGGCTTTCGAGTGATCGGTACCGCGACCTCCGAGGCTGGTGCCGAGGCCATCAGTGAACGATTGGCCGGCGATGGCGCTGGCCTTGTGCTTCGCGTGGATGACCCGGCCAGCATTGAGGCAGGCGTGAAGCAGCTACAACAGGAACACGGGCATCCGGCCGTTGTTGTTCACAACGCTGGTGTCACTCGGGACAACCTGTTGCTGAGAATGTCCGATGACGAATGGACGTCGGTGATCGATACCAATCTCACGAGTGTGTACCGACTCACCAAGCCCCTGCTGCGTGCAATGATGAAAGCCCGGTGGGGGCGAATCATCAACGTAAGCTCTGTGGTCGGCCAGATGGGCAACCCTGGTCAGAGCAACTACGTGGCGTCGAAAGCGGGCATGGAGGGCTTTACGCGCTCTCTCGCCGCCGAGCTGGGTTCGCGCAATATCACCGTCAACGCCGTAGCGCCGGGTTTCGTCGATACCGACATGACCGATGCACTGACCGACGAACAGCGCAAAGCGATGTTGGAACGCGTCGCGCTGGGCCGCATGGCGGCACCGGCGGAAGTTGCCGCGGTTGTGGGTTTTCTTGCGAGTGATGCTGCGGGCTACATTACGGGTGAGACGATCGCCGTGAATGGCGGTTTGTACATGAGTTAAAGCGTAAGCAACACATTGATATAAAAAGGATAATTGACCATTTTCGACGTGAAGCGCAGGCTCGAGCAACTTGCGCCCACATGGATGCGCTTCAGGCCAGGTTCGCAGCCCGATTGAGACAGGAAGAATGGCCGGAGTTCGCATAACTCCTGTTCCGTGTGCCTGGCAAGCCTTGATATTCCACCGGGTGCGGTTAGAATGCGCCGCGCCCTGCACCCCGGAAACAACTTGGGAGTTTATCCAAGCATGAGTAGTGTTGAAGAACGCGTTAAGAAGCTGATCTGCGAACAGCTTGGCGTGAAAGAAGACGAAGTCAAAGAATCGGCGTCATTCGTCGAAGATCTGGGTGCCGACTCTCTGGATACCGTCGAGCTGGTGATGGCTCTCGAAGAAGAGTTTGAAACCGAAATCCCCGACGAAGAAGCCGAGAAGATCACGACGGTCAAAGAGGCTATCGACTACATACTCGCCCACCAGTAGCCGCAATTACGAGGCGCGTGGAGTTGGGCTTGCGTTGGCAAACCAGCCCGCGCGACACCTCCCGTGATCGCCTGGCAACAGAGCCGGTTTTGAGACGTTCTTAAAACCGGTGGTCTTACCTGATCTGGCCTGCGGATCATTGACGCGCAACACGCTCGAGTGTTCGTAGACCGGCCCGAAGCCTGCGGCGCTGACCGACCATCCTGGCGATGGTCGAGCCAGTTGCAGCCGCTCTCTTCAACTTAAATTCAATAGCAAACGACCACTGCATTTGCGGCGGCGCTCCTCATTGAGCGTTGTTGCGCCAGCGAACGCCATCGTCAGTTCTGTCTCAGAAGCAGGTAGAATGCGAGGTCAGGTGGGGCAGTATTGAGCCTTGATCAACGCAAGCCGGGAGGGCAGTGACGAGCATGAATGGACGACGAGTAGTAGTCACGGGAATGGGTGCGGTGACGCCCATCGGTAACACAGTTGATAGCTCCTGGCAGGCAGCCCTTGCGGGGCAGTCCGGTGTGCGGCCGATATCGGTATTTGATACGACGGACTTTGCGGTGAAGATTGCCGCGACAGTGGTCGACTTCGACTCATCGCTCTACATGGATAACAAGGAAGCTCGCCGAAACGATACGTTTGTGCTCTACGGTATGGCTGCCGGAATCCAGGCTGTGGAAGACGCCGGCCTCACCGGTGAGGGCGACGACGGCGACCGCATTGGCGTTGCGATTGGCTCCGGCATCGGTGGTATCAATACCATTGAAGAAACTCACACCACGCTTGTTGATCGTGGCCCGCGCCGGGTTTCACCGTTTTTTGTACCTAGCTGTGTGATCAACATGATTGCCGGAAACCTCTCCATCCGGTACGGCTTTCGCGGCCCTAACATCGCCGTTGTTACCGCATGTACAACCGGCACGCACAACATTGGCTTCGGTGCCCGCATGATTGCGCACGGCGACGCTGATGCGATGGTCGTCGGCGGCGCCGAATATGCGACCTCACCGATCACCGTAGCGGCCTTCGCCTCTATGAAAGCGCTGTCTACGCGCAACGACGATCCGACGGCTGCCAGCCGGCCCTGGGATGCCGATCGTGACGGCTTTGTGCTCGGGGAGGGTGCTGGCGTGCTCGTGCTCGAGGAATATGAGCGAGCGAAAGCCCGCGGCGCCAAGATCTATGCGGAACTCACCGGCTTCGGTATGAGCGGTGATGCGCACCACATTACCAGCCCGCCGGAAGACGCCAGAGGCGCTGCAGCCTCCATGCGAAATGCTCTGCGCGACGCGGGTATCGACGCATCCGAGGTCGACTACATCAATGCTCACGGCACATCGACACCATTGGGTGACGTTGCCGAAACGCTCGCCATCAAGTCCGTCTTTGGCAACGACACCAAGGTGCCAGTGCACTCGTCCAAGTCGATGATCGGCCATCTGCTGGGCGCTGCGGGTTCCGTCGAGGCTATTCTCACCATCAAGGCGATGAACGAGTCGGTGTCACCGCCGACTATCAACCTCGACACTCCGAGTGAAGGCTGCGACCTCGACTACGTGCCCAATACCGCACGTAAGATGTCCCTGAAAACCGTGCTCAGCAATTCCTACGGCTTTGGCGGCACCAACGGTACGCTGATTTTCACAGCCGTATAGGGAGCGGGTTCGAACAGCCAGGAGGCTCGAGAAATGTCCGTCCTGCGTAAGGTGCTCATCACTGCGATTCTGCTCTCGCTGGGTGCCGCCTGCGTTGCGGTGGCGCTGCTCTGGCAAGCCGATCGCTGGCTCGATGAGCCGCTTTCGATGGACGGAGAGATAGTTCTGACGCCAGGTGAGACGCTGGCGGGGGTGTCCCGAGAGCTTGCCGCCCGTGGCGTTCTGGATTGGCCGCAAGTCTGGCGAGCATACGGCCGCTTCACCGGCGATGCCGCACGAATCAAAGTTGGTGAATATGCCTATGAAGCGGCAGACACGCCGCGGTCGCTTCTGCGCAAGCTGGTGGCGGGAGAGGTGATTCGGTATTCGGTTACGATCATCGAAGGCTGGAATCTTCGTCAGGTGCTGGCTGCGTTACATCGCGCCCCCAAGCTGGCGCAAACGATCGAGTCGGTCGAGCAAGTCAGTTCTGCATTAACGCTTCCGTACCCCCAGGCTGAGGGGCTCTTCTACCCGGATACCTACAGTTATCAGTTGGGGGATAAGGATGCGGATGTTCTGCGGCTGGCTCACGACGCGCTACAGCGCCAGCTCGATGAAGCCTGGCGATCGCGAAGTGCTGACCTGCCGGTCTCAGAGCCCTACGAGCTGCTTACGCTTGCGTCGATTGTTGAAAAGGAATCTTCAGCG
>CAYGQC010000074.1:0-6154 GCA_964351875.1 uncultured Pseudomonadales bacterium | reverse complement strand
GGCGGCTGATCGCCCTCTCATCGCAGGGGTCTTTGCCAATCGCCTGCGGCGGGGCATGCGTCTGCAAACGGATCCGACGCTGATCTATGGGCTGGGCGTGGACTTCGACGGCGATCTGACCCGCCAGCACCTCCGCGCGCCGTCTCCGTACAACACGTATCTCAACCGTGGCCTGCCGCCGACGCCCATTGCCGCAAGCTCCCGCGCTGCGCTGCTGGCCAGCGCTCAGCCCCAGCCCAGCGACTACCTGTACTTTGTCGCCCGGGGAGATGGCTCGAGCCAGTTTTCAGTCACGCTGGCGGAGCACAACGCTGCGGTTCGCCGGTACCAGTTACGCGGGGGACGGGGCTCATGACGGGGGCGTTCATTACGATCGAAGGCTCCGAAGGTGTTGGCAAAACCAGTAACGTCGAGGCCATGGTCAGTTGGCTGCGCGAACGGGGTATTACGGTTGTTCGTACCCGCGAACCAGGCGGCACGCCGCTGGCGGAAGATATCCGCGCTTTACTGCTCGACGTCCGCGAAGAGTCGATGGCCAGCCTGACGGAGCTCCTGCTCGTCTTTGCCGCTCGTGCGCAGCATCTTGATCAAGTGATTCGGCCGGCCCTGGCCAGGGGCGACTGGGTGGTTTGCGACCGTTTCACGGATGCGACCTACGCCTATCAGGGTGGTGGTCGAGGTTTGGATGTCAGCCAGATCGACCAGTTGGCCAGCCTCGTTCATGGCGACCTTCAGCCGGACCTCACGATATACCTGGATCTGGCCGTGGACATCGCGTTTGAACGTATCAAAGGCCGTGATCACGACCGCTTTGAGCGAGAGCAGCGGCAGTTTTTCGAGGCGGTAAGGCGTACTTATCGTGAGCTTGCCGAGCGTCACGCTCGCTATCAGCTCATCGATGCGAGCCAGCCTCTGCAGGCGGTACAGCAGGACATCGCCGAGCGTCTCGACGCGTTTGCCAGCCAATTCGGTCAGCGCTCGTGAGTGTCGCCATCGACCCCTGGCATGAGCCCTTGCTGGCGCGGCTGGATGAGGCGATGGCTGCCGACCGGCTGCCCCAGGGATTGATTCTCGCGGGCCAGCCCGGGTGGGGCCAGGGCGTACTCGCTGCTCGTTTTGCGGAGCGGTTGCTGGGTTTGCCGGTGGGGCGGGTCGATGCCGAGTTTGCCCACCCTGACCTGCGCTGGGAGAAACCGGGCGGGAAGAAGGTCTACAAAGTCGATCAAGCGAGGGATGTGCTCGGTTTTATCGCCAACCGGCCATCGAACGCGATCAGAAAAGTGTTGGTGTTGACACAGGGCGACCGTTTCAACGAGGCAACCGCAAACGCGCTCCTGAAAACGCTCGAAGAACCACCGCCGAACAATCACATCCTCATACCAACATCTGCGCTAGCCCAGATGCTGCCGACGATTCGCTCCCGAGCCCAGGTGTGGCGTGTCGCTGGCCTCGGACGCGAGATCGTCGTGCCCTGGTTGCTTGAACGCGGAGTACCGGACTCGGCCGTTGATGATCTGTTATTCGAGCTGGGCGGAGCGCCTGAGCACGTCCTCGATGCCTGGACCGGAGGCGCGCGGCCGATAGGCGGCGCGCTGGCGGAATTGAGGCGCGGCGCAAGCCTGCAGGCGACAGTCTCCGGCTGGTCGGATCAAGCGCTCGACCTGTTGCTTGCCCGCTGGTATCGACACCTGCTTTCTGCTTTGGCGGGAGCGGGGCCGTTTGCCGGACTGCCTATGACAGCGCTCATCAGTTTTGCAGATGAGCTAAGCGGGGCGCGTCGGGTCGAACAGATCTCGAATGCGCCAAACCAGACGTTGATTCTGGAACGACTCGGACACCTGTGGTCCCAGATCTAGCAGGGGTGCTTCCCGATCGATTGCGCAGCGAGCAAGCACGCGCTCCCCTGTGTAGGCAATCGCCTAAACTGTGCGGCCGATCACCTATGTTGGCTCGAGCCGAATTGACAGTGATAGGACGCGTCCGCAACATGGGTGCGCGCAGGTGACGAATCAATTGCCTCGGCCTGCGCCCGGTGCTCACGATGACCCGGTCAATAACCAGCGAGCAACATTGATGTCTGCTAAACGCGGCGCCAGAAACGGAATTCTCAGTCTTGCGATCAAAGACAAGGCGGTCCTCTATGCCGCTTACATGCCGTTTGTGAAAAACGGTGGCCTGTTCATACCCACGAAGAAAGAATACGACCTCGGTGACGAAGTCTTTATGTTGCTCAACCTGATGGACGAGCCGGAGAAGATTCCAGTCGCCGGCAAGGTGGTGTGGGTGACTCCGAAGGGTGCCCAGGGCAACCGTGCGGCGGGTATCGGTGTTCAGTTCAACGATCAGGACGATCTGGCTCGCAACAAGATCGAGACCTACCTCGCCGGTGCGCTTCAGTCGGACAGACATACGCACACGATGTAGCCCCTGGCTTGCTTGCCTGGCAATCCAATGTCCGGCACGAGCAGTCCTGAACGCTAGCCTGCCTGCTTCTGTGCCCCGTACAATTGCCGCCCCTCGTTTTTCGCATCCCGGCGCCGGTTTTCCATGCTTATCGATTCCCATACTCACCTGAGCTTCCTCGATGACCCGCTGGACAAATGGGCGAGCGCTCGCGCCGCTGGCGTCAGTGGCGCTCTTACGATTGCGGTCGATGAGGCGAGCGCGCAGGCCTGCCGCCAGCTTTCAGACGAACTGGACGGAGTCTGGGCGACCGCAGGCGTGCACCCGGATGCGGCGGATCAGCCGCTAGGTTGGCTCGATCATGTCGACTGGAATGGCGTCGTCGCGGTCGGGGAGACGGGGCTGGACTACTTTCACGAGGATTCGCCTGCACTGCGTGCGCGTCAACACACGGCGTTTGATCGGCAGCTTACGATCGCTCGTGAGCAGGCATTGCCAGTGGTCATTCACACGCGGTCGGCGGATGCCGACACTCGTTCGATGTTGAAGAAGCATGCTGGGGTGAGGGGCGTGCTGCATTGCTTCACGGAGAGCTGGGAGCTGGCTAAGTTTGGCCTGGATCTGGGTTATTACGTGTCGATTTCCGGAATCGTCACCTTCAAGAATGCGGACAACGTTCGTGAGGTTGCTCGGCAAGTGCCAATGGATCGATTGCTGGTGGAAACCGATGCGCCTTACCTGGCACCGGTGCCACATCGCGGCAAGACCAATGAGCCCGCCTGGGTAGCGGATACGGCTCGCTACCTGGCTGAGCTGCGCGGATTCGACTTTGACGACTTCGCGACGCAGACGAGCGACAACTTCTTCCGACTCTTTCGCCGCGCAGACCGAGGAGAGATTGCCGAGCGCTAGCGCTCGAAGGTTTCCTCGAACAGTTTGTAGTCGGTCTCCACCATGCCGAGGCTTAGGTAAGTAGCCTGGGCGCCGCCATTGTCGCGCTCTACGTACAGCCGTATGCCACAGCAGTCCGGTGCCGCGCGGGCGGTGTCGAGTACCGATTTGTGCATCGCCTGGTAGACGCCCTTGCGACGATGCTCGGCCGCTACAAACACGCTCTGGATCCAGTGAAAACGGCCGCAACGCCAGTCGCTCCACTCGAAGGTCACCATCAGGCTGCCTGCGACTTCGCCCTCGCGCTCGGCGACGAGATAGTGGCCGTCGATCGGGTTGGCCATCAACGTCTCGATGCCGCGTCTGAGTACGCTCGCATCGAGCCCTTTGTCCTCGGTTTCGGCGGCCATGGCGAGATTGAATTGAACCAGGGAGGCGACGTCTTTGCTCGTTGCGGCTCTCACGATCACGCTCATGACTGCTCGCCCAGGTGGCGGCGGAAAAAGTCGCAAATCAGCTTGAATCGGTGGATGGATACCCATTGTTCCTGCAGGCCGTGTTTGCTGCCCGGGTAGGTCATCAGTTCAAACGCGATGTCGCGTTCCTGGAGCGCAGCCATCAGTTTTGTCGCATTTGTGAACAAGACGTTGTCGTCCGCCATGCCGTGCATCAGGAGCAGCGGACCCTTCAGTCCGCCCAGGTGCGCGAAGACCGCACTGGCCTCGTAGCCATCGGGGTTGCCCTCGGGGGTGCCGAGATAGCGTTCGGTGTAGTGGGTGTCATACAGCGTCCAGTCCGTTACCGGTGCGGCCGATACGCCGGCAGCGAATACGTCGGGTGCTTTCGCGAGGCACATGAGTGTCATGAAGCCGCCGTAGCTGTGTCCAAAGACGCCGATGCGGGAGGCGTCCACCTCATCCATGGAGCCCAGCAACTTTGCGCCCAGCACCTGGTCAGCGACCTCCGCGTCGCCCAGGTGGTGGAAGATCACGTCTTCAAAGCTCTTCTCGCGATTGCTGCTTCCGCGATTGTCGAGTTCTAACACGGCGAAGCCTTCTGCTGCGAACAACTGATTCGTGAGCGGAGCAAACGCTCGGGTGACGCGTTGCACGCCCGGACCGCCGTAGACGTAGACGATCGCAGGGCAGGGTGAGGCAGCGCTGGCGCTCTCGGGTAGGGTCAAACGGTAGTGCAGGTCGTGGCCGCTGCTGCTTGTGATCGTTCCAAAGCTTGCTGCTCGATGGGCCGCAAGCAATGGCCCGTACGCTGCAGGGTCGGTAAGGTCGGTCTCGTAGAGCGTTCGGGCTGATTGCGCCTGGGCATCCGTCAGCGTGATCTGTACGGGCGTATCAGCGTTGGATTGGCGCAGTGCGATTGCGCTGCCATCTCGACTGGCGGTCGCGTCGTTCCAACTATCGTGCCAGTCATCAGCGCCGTTGCTGCTGAGGCAAACGCTGCTGCCGCTGTCGAGGTCCACCCGCCAGATGTGATTGCTGGTTGGGTCGTCCTGCCAGCCACTGGTGAGCGCGTGTGTATCGTCACACCAGACAACCTCACCGACCCGGCCCAGGTTGCTCGGCACGACTCTCAGATTGCCGTCGGTATCGCCCACATACATTTGTTGCTGGCCGGATCGCTCGGACAGCCAGATAAAACGTTCGCCATCGGGCAGCCAGGTAAAGCTGTCGTGCAGATTGATCCAGGAGCTGTGCGTCTCGCTCGCCAGGGTTTGCCACTGGCTACCGCTGTGCATCTTCAGTGTCGATTCCTGCTGGTCTCGGCTCTGAACCTGTACGACCAGCGCCGGGCCGGAAAAATCGACACGGGCAAGGTAGTCATCACTGTCCTGGGCCCACTCGGCCCAGCTCACGGAGTCGGCGGCCAGGTCGAAGACGCCCAGACGTACCTCGGCGTTCGGCCCACCGGTAAAGGGGTAGCGCTGGGCCATCGTGGTGATGCCATCTGGCCCCACATCGTGCCGATGCGTAATCGGTATCGGTGCTTCGTCAACTCGAGTGAATGCGATGCGGGCCTCGTCGGCTGACCACCAATGGCCGCTGAAGCGATGCATTTCTTCCGCTGCGATAAACTCGGCCAGTCCGTTGGTCACCGTGTCGGACGCATCGCGAGTGATCTGACGCTCGGCATCGCTCGCGCGGTTATAGACGTAGAGATTGCCGCCACGCACGAAGCTGATTTGCTTGCCGCTCGGGCTGAACTGGAATTCCGTCTGCCGCGTGTTGGCCGGTGTGAAGCGTCTCAACACCTCGCTCTGTGTGTCGAACAGATAGCCGCCGCCATCGATTGGCACCAGGATGTGGTTGCCGTCCGGTGACCACTGGTAGCTCGTGATCCCGTGGGCAAACAGGCGTTTGCGCTCGCGATTGGCCTTTTCTTCCTCCGTTTCAGCGCCAGCGGATTGCACGTCGACCGGATCCAGCCACAACCTTTGTTCACCTGTGCTGACGTCGGTGCGCCAAAGCGTTAGTCGTTCTCTGTCATCAGTGGCCACCGCGAGAAACGTCAGGATCGATCCGTCTGGTGAGAAAGCGAGTTGCGATGGTGCTTGACCGAGTAACGGGGGTTCGCAGAAGAGGCGATCGACGGTGAGTTTGTTGTGCGTGTTCTCCGACGTCATGACGGCGTTCCTTGAGTTGCACTCGCAAACGCTTCCCGCGTTAGGTTGCGACATTGCTCTGCGCCCACGATGACGTTGTCTTCGATGCGAATGCCGCCGCACGGCATCAGCTCGTCGATCAGACGCCAGTTGTAGGCGCTCTCGCTGCTGCTGCGAAGCGGATCCAACAGCATCGGAATGAAGTAGATACCGGGCTCGATCGTGAACACCTGTCCCGCCTCG
>CAYGQC010000073.1:0-18673 GCA_964351875.1 uncultured Pseudomonadales bacterium | reverse complement strand
GTCGCGATCTACAGCCCGGAGGATGCCGATAGCCGGCACGTCGCCCACAGTGATCAGCAGCAATCCCTGCCCGGCAGCGGCGCCGCTGCCTATCTCGACATCAATGCGGTCATCGCCGCAGCCCGAGCATCGGGTGCCGATTCGATCCATCCCGGCTACGGGTTTCTCAGCGAACGCGCCGACTTCGCCGAAGCGGTTCAGAAGGCCGGGCTGACCTTCGTCGGCCCGAGCGCCGCCACGATGGCGACATTCGCCGACAAATCCGCCGCCCGAGCGCTGGCGCAGCACTGCGGCATACCGGTCATTCCCGGCTCTCCCAGCGCAGGAGGCATCGAAGCCGCGCAAACATTGCTGACTGATCATGGCGCGATCATGCTGAAGGCGGCTGCGGGAGGCGGTGGTCGTGGCATGCGCATCGTTCGAGAAGCCAGCGCGCTGGAAGCCAGTTGGCAACAGGCCAGCCGCGAAGCTGAGCTGGGGTTTGGCGACGGCACCCTGTTTGCCGAGGCGTACATCGAAGCCGCCAGACACATTGAGATTCAGATCGTCGCTGATCATTACGGTGCTGTCGTCACGCTCGGCGAGCGCGAGTGCTCACTCCAGCGTCGGCACCAGAAACTGATCGAGATTGCACCCGCGGTTGGCGTCTCAGATCACCTGCGCCAAAAACTCGCTGAGGCGGCGACCACGCTGGCGAAGGCCGCGAGCTACAGCAATTTAGGCACATTTGAATTTCTGGTCACGAAGGACGAGCGCTTCTATTTCATCGAAGCGAACGCCCGGCTGCAGGTGGAGCACACCGTCACCGAAGAGATATTCGACGTCGACCTGGTGGCTATCCAGCTCGACATTGCCGCAGGCGCACGACTTAACGATTTAGACCTGCCGATATCCAGCGCCGGTTGGGCAATACAGGCGCGCATCAACATGGAGCGGCTTACGGATGATGGCCGGGTTTTACCCAGCAGCGGCCGGCTCGAGGCATTCGAAATGCCGGGCGGCTCAAACGTTCGCGTCGATACGTTCGGCTATACGGGCTTCACCACGACGCCGGTGTTCGACTCGCTGCTGGCAAAGGTTATCTGCCGGGGCCGCACCTACGCCGACGCGCTCAATCAGCTCAGGCAAGCGCTGCTTGAGACTCGCATTGAAGGCGTGCAGACCAACATCGCTCTGCTGCTGGAATTGCTTGCCATGCCCGAAGTGACTGGCGGCAACATGACGACCCAGTTGGTGGACGACAACCTCGACGCTATTGCTCAACGCCTTACCAGCGCCGAGTCAGCTTCCACTGTGGCAACGCTCACGCAATCGCGCAGCGATGATCCACTGGCCGTACTTGAGCACGGACGCGAACATAACAACCGCGAGAGTGCTGCTGCGGTGAGCACTGGGTCGGATGATCCCTGGCAAATCCCAGCGCCCATGCAGGGCACCGTAGTATCCGTACTGGTCAGTCCTGGTGATGAAGTGCCTGCCGGCGCGGTCCTGCTGGTGATGGAAGCCATGAAAATGGAGCACGAGATCACTGCCCCGCACAGTGGCACCGTAGAGGCCTGCCTGGTTACCGATGGCGATGCTGTTTTCGAAGGCGGAGCCTTGCTGAGGCTGAGGCCATCGATTGTGGACGCCGGTGACGCACGCAGCGAAGTCACTGTGGATCTGGATACGATCCGTCCGGACCTCGCCGAGGTGATCGAGCGGCACAACATCGGCCTGGACGAGGCTCGTCCGGACGCGGTCGCAAAACGAGAAAAACAAGGCCAGCGCACGGCTCGCGCCAACCTGGCTGATCTCATCGACGAAGGCACAATGATCGAATACGCGCCCCTCGTCGTCGCGGCCCAACGGCGCCGTCGAAGCCTCGATGATCTCATCCAGAAGACGCCGGCCGATGGCATGATCTCCGGCGTTGCGCAGATCAACGGCAAACACTTCCCTGGTCGTGAGTCCCAGTGTGTTGTGATGAGCTACGACTACACCGTACTGGCCGGCACCCAGGGCAGCCAGAACCACAGAAAGAAAGATCGGCTGTTCGAAATCGCCGAGCACAATCGTTTGCCGGTTGTGTTTTTCACGGAAGGCGGCGGCGGACGACCAGGAGACACCGACGGTATCGGCGTCGCGGGACTCGACTGCCTGGCGTTCCAGTACTTCGCGAAACTGTCCGGGCTCGTGCCCCTGGTCGGCATCAACTCCGGCCGCTGTTTTGCAGGCAATGCTGCCCTGCTCGGCTGTTGTGACGTGGTCATCGCCACCAAGTCCTCGAACATAGGCATGGGCGGGCCAGCGATGATCGAAGGCGGCGGCCTGGGTATATACACGCCGGACGAAGTCGGCCCGATGTCCGTACAGGTCGCCAACGGCGTCGTTGATATCGAAGTTGAGGACTACGCGGAAGCGGTCGGGGTAGCCAAGCAATACCTAAGCTATTTCCAGGGTGAAACCAAACCGAGTGGCTGTGCCGACCAACGCTTGCTCCGACACCTGATCCCAGAAAACCGCCTGCGTGTGTATGACGTCAGGCGAGTGATCGAAACGCTCGCCGACACTGACTCCGTGCTGGAGCTGCGCAAAGGTTTCGGGCTAGGCATGGTGACGGCGCTGGCTCGAATCGATGGCAAGCCGATCGGCATCATCGCCAACAACCCGCACCACCTCGCCGGCGCGATCGATAGCGACGCCGCTGACAAGGCGAGCCGCTTCATGCAGCTTTGCGACGCGTTCGATCTGCCGCTTCTGTTCCTGTGCGACACGCCAGGAATCATGGTTGGACCTGAAGTTGAGAAAACAGCGCTGGTACGACACGCCGCCCGTATGTTCGTGACGGCTGCCTCCCTGACTGTGCCGTTCTTCACCATTGTTCTACGCAAAGGCTACGGGCTCGGCGCCCAGGCGATGGCCGGCGGCAGCTTCAAAGCGCCGCTATTTACCGTCGCGTGGCCGACGGGTGAGTTTGGCGGCATGGGGCTGGAAGGCGCGGTAAAACTCGGCTATCGGAACGAGCTGGCCGCCATCGAGGACCCTGACGAGCGCAAGGCGAAGTTTGATGAGATGGTGGATCGAATGTATCGCCATGGTCGAGCGGTCAGCACCGCAGACCATTTCGAAATCGACGACGTGATCGATCCAAAGGATTCGAGACATTGGGTTAGTCGGGGTCTGGCAGCCGCCCCGCCGCCGACACCACGCACAGGCAAGAAACGGCCGTGCATCGACACGTGGTAAGCGCGATCGTTTAGCTCGGATCTGCGACAGCGAGGGCCGCGGCCTGGCCAACCCAGTCATCGCGCACCGCTCGCCCTCGAAACGCACCGAGCTTGTGATCAAGCTCGGCAAGGTCGGAAGCATCGAACGCAGCGATCTGAGCAAAACGCGTGACGCCCTCAGAGTGCAGCAACCCCGCCAATTTGGGGCCTATTCCCCGAATGCGTGTAAGGTCGTCTGCCGTTGCCTGGCTCGACGTGCCGGCCACGGCATTAGCGATTGCCGCCGCAGGTGCGGCGGCCGCCTCACTCTCCACGCTCGTCTCAGCGCTACTCTCCACGCCACCGGCCACACGCGCGCTTTGCGCAATCGTTGTCAGTAAGCGGGCGTCGAGATCGGCGAGCCTGGTCTGCAGCGCCGCAATTCGACGATCACGATCTGCGATATCCGTGCTGTAGCGTCCGCTGCTGAGACGCGCGCGAGCACGCAGGATGCGCGCTGCCAGCAAAACGCCGAGCAGGAAACCAAGCGCCGCCCACAATAGGGCGCTCACCAGCGATGCTCCGCGATTTCGAGGCTGACGTTGCTCCAGTTTGCCCTCACTGATGCAGGCATCGCTCTACTCCCGTGGCATCGCAGGCCGAGTGATGGGGAAAATCGTTTGCGCGGCAACAGAGTCAACCAGCGCATCCGCCGACGCGAATCCGGCGAGCGCCTGCAACTGCATGACCGTGACGCGCATGAGATCGAATTCACCCGCGGAGTTCTTTGCTAGCGCTTCGCTCGGCGATATCCAGATGTTATCGACGGTCTCCACATCATCATGGTGCCCAACCTGCTGGGGTGGGGCCTTGGTCACGAAAAACCGGGTGTCAAAGCGCCGAGGCCGACCGAGCGGTGTGACGAAGCGGTTGAAGAAGTGAATCTTGTCGACCGCCAGGCGAACGTTCTCCTGCTCGCAGAGATCAATCATATCCAGCGTACCGTCGTGCAGCGCCTGCCGATCACGCATCATGCGATCGTGCAGCGCATCGTCAGCGAACGAAACGATCTCGTCATTCTGATCGTAAGCCAGAAGTATGGCTGCCTCTTCGAGGCACTCACGAATCCCCGCGATCCAGTAGCCGCGCCACTCAGCACCCAATGCTTGCTGCTGTAGCGCCTGCTCGTCGCTGGGGCCAACTCGATAGGTATCAAGCGCGTGCAGGTGATCGTCAGGGTCTACGCGACCACCGGGAAACACATACATGCCGCCAGCAAATGACGCCCGCGAAGTACGCCTGAGCATGAATATCTCGTAGGGGTCGTTCGAGCTTGCGTCGCTTACGCTCTCTCTACTGCTCTCTCTAGCAATAATGACGGTTGCCGCCGGGCGAATGGGCTGGGTATTTATCGGTTTGTCCATCCGACCAGACTAACCGGCCCGGTAAAGGCGTGTCGAGACACACAGACCACACCAGCAACCGCAGGGCTGGATAGCCCGAGGAGGGTTTGCTTACCTGCGGGGCTTGCGCGCAAGTTCGACATCAACCACACGGCCATTTTCGACGATAACCAGGCGTTGAAAGCGATTTGCACCCACACGATAGAGCCACTCCTGCTGCACCAGAAGGTAACCCTCTCGCGTCCAGCGAACGCGTTCCGCGATCGCTCTCGGTTCGCCGCAGAGATCGATTAGGTCGACCTCGAAGTCACCCGCGCCGATCCGGTTAGAACCGCATTTGAGATCCGCCGCCATTGCGCTGTTGGCCCCAACGGCAAACAGAAACAGAACAGATAGCGCGCGCGTAAATCGAACCATGAGACGTGCCCCCTGCAACGTGGAACCCGCGGCTCAGCAAGGCAGCGGGTCTCAACAGCCTAACGCGCGGCTCTGAATCCGGTCTGAACCAGCCGCGCTGAGACAGGACGACAACTGGCAGCGATTCAGCCCTGGGCTTTACGTTCACGCCGACGTCGGTGCAGGACCGGCTCGGTGTATCCGTTGGGCTGCTCTTTACCCAGGAAGATCAGATCGCACGCGGCCTGAAACGCAACGTTGCCGTCGACATCCGGCGCCATGTTCTGATAGTCCGCATCCCCGGCGTTCTGCGCGTCAACCACCGCCGCCATTCGCTCCAGCGCTTCTCGCACCTGCGCCTCGCTGACGATGCCATGCTCCAGCCAGTTACAGATGTGCTGGGACGATATTCGCAGGGTCGCGCGGTCCTCCATCAGACCAACATCGTTGATATCGGGCACCTTCGAGCAACCGACCCCACTGTCAATCCAGCGCACGACGTAGCCGAGAATCCCCTGGCAATTGTTATCCAGCTCCGCTTTGACCTCCGCCGCAGACAGATTTTTGCCGCCGAGCAGCGGAATCGTCAGGATGTCATCCAGGCTCGCCCGCGCACGCGCTTTTAGCTCGCTCTGCACATCGAGCACGTCAGCACGGTGGTAGTGAATGACATGCAACGTGGCAGCCGTTGGTGAAGGCACCCAGGCACAATTAGCCCCGGCCAGAGGGTGGCCAATTTTCACCGCCAGCATCTCTGCCATTTCGTCGGGCTTGGGCCACATGCCTTTACCGATCTGCGCCCGGCCGCTGAAGCCGGTTTCCAAGCCCATGTCTACGTTCCAGTCCTCGTAGGCGCGAATCCAGGCCTCACCCTTGATCGCCTCTTTAGGCAGTACCGGACCGAGCAGCATGGAGGTGTGGATCTCATCACCTGTGCGGTCGAGGAAGCCGGTATTGATGAATACAACACGCTCCCGAGCGGCACGAATGCACTCCTTGAGGTTCACGGTTGTTCGCCGCTCCTCGTCCATGATGCCCACCTTCAAGGTATTGCGAGTGAGGCCGAGAGCATCCTCAACACGGCCAAAGAGCGTGCATGTAAAAGCCACCTCTTCCGGCCCGTGCATCTTCGGCTTGACGATGTACATGCTGCCGCGTCGCGAGTTGCGCAGGCTGCCGAGCTGTTTGAGATCGTGCAGGGACGCCAGCGCGGTGATCATCGCGTCCATGATGCCTTCGAAGATCTCATCGCCATTGCTGTCAAGAATCGCCTCGTTGGTCATCAGGTGACCGACATTTCTCACCAGCATCAAAGCGCGCCCTGGCAACGTCAGGCTACCGCCGTCGGGTGTTGTGTACTCGCGATCAGCAGCGAGCACGCGCTCGATCGTACGACCGCCCTTCTCCATGGATTCTTTAAGCGTACCGCTCATGAGCCCATACCAGTTGCCGTACACGACCGCTTTGTCCTCAGCGTCCACGGCAGCGACCGAGTCCTCACAGTCCTGAATGACCGTAACAGCCGACTCCATCAGCACGTCTTTCACGCCCGCAGCGTGAGCAGCCCCGACTGGATGCTTGGGATCGATCTGGATTTCCAGATGAAGGTGGTTGTGCTTGAGCAGAACCGATGACGGCGCACGGCTATCGCCGACAAAACCGGCAAACTGAGACGGGTCTTTGAGCCCGCTCTTGTCATCGCCAAGCTCCACTAGCAATGCGCCGGATTCAACTCGATACGCGCTCGCAGCCGCATGACTACCTGACGCCAGTGGCGCCATCTCGTCGAGCAATTCGGCCGCGCGAGCGACCACGAGAGCGCCTCGTCCCGGATTGTAGCTAGAGCCTTTCTCCGTGCCGGGCCCTTCCGGCAGGACGTCCGTGCCGTACAGCGCATCGTAAAGGCTGCCCCAGCGCGCGTTGGCGGCATTGAGCGCGTAGCGCGCGTTCATAACGGGAACGACAAGCTGCGGACCGGGAATGGTAGCAATCTCCGGGTCCACGTTGTCTGTGACAATCTCGAAATCGTCACCCTCGGGTACCAGGTAGCCAATCTCACTGAGGAAAGCCTTGTAGGCGTCGGCATCCCAGTTCGAACCTGTCGCGACCTTGCGTGCGGCAACGTAATCATCAATCTGAGCCTGCAGGTCGTCACGACGAGCCAGCAACGCGCGATTGATGGGCGTGAGGTCTCGAACGATGTCCGCAAACGAGGCCCAGAACGCGTCCACATCAACGCCAGTACCCGGTATCAGCGTCTTGCTGATCAGGTCGTCAATTACCCGGGCGACGGCCAGGCCGCTGCGTGTTACGCGCTCTGTCATTACTTTCCTCGCGACTGTCTGAATCAAAAACGCGAGTATACCGGCCTGCCCTGGCTCTGCATCCAGCGAATAGCCCGACGCTATCTCGAAGCTGGTTGCCTGCCAGAGAGCGCCTGTGCGGCGAAGGCAGCGCTCCGAGGTTCCCTAGAAACTGATCGACTCCGCCAGCGTTTCCCAGCGACCCTCCCGAACCTGGGACAGCGTCGACGCGCTCACTCCCTTGTGGTCGTCAGGACCAAAGGACACCCGGTAGCCGAACATATCTTCATAGTCCGTAATGCTCTCCAGGGCCGCAATGAGCGAGTCCACCGTCAGGTCACGTCCGGCACGTTGCAGGGCCTCCACAAACAGCGCCGCGCCGCGCTGGCCCTCCATCGCTGCGATGCCGGGCTCTTCGCCGTATCGAGCCTCATAGCGTTGCCACCAGTCGCGCATCGCGTCGCTCATCTCACTGTCCGCGTAAAACTTGGCGATATGCACAAAGGCGTAGTAACCCTCGCCGCTATCGTTGTCGGCAACCACCTGGCCATAGGCTGCGTTGTTACCTACCCACGCAACACCCTGCCAGCCGGCTTTCCGAGCCGCATCGAGTACCAGCACGGTATCCCGATGGACGGTACCCATCAGCACCAGGTCGCAGCCTGCATTGCGCAGTCGCAATATCGCCGCCGTGAATTCTGTCTCGGTTGGCTTGTGGGCTGATGTCTGAGCGATGGTCGCTCCCATAGCTGCTGCCTGATCGCGTGCCCCGTCGAGAATCTCCTGACCATAGTCCGTGTCCTGATAGATGACACACGGCACCTGTTTGCCCTGATCGATGAAATAGCGAACTGCCGCGCGAACTTCATCGTAGTAGATACCGCGCTGGGTAAACTTCAGTGGGTGCGGTGGCTCGATCATCGATCGCGCACCACTGATGGGAAAGAGGTTGGGTACGCCGGCTTCAATCTGCTTGGTCATTACGGCATTGGTCGTCGGCGTGCCGGTTGGGAGCAGCATCGCGAAAATGTTGTCCCGATTGATCAGTTTGTTCGCCGCCTGAATCGCGCGTGGTACCTGATAGGACGTGTCTTCAACGACAAAGCGAATCTTTCTGCCGTGTACGCCGCCGGCTTTATTTACCTCATCGATAAGCATCCGCGCAGCATTGATCGTACCCACACCCCAGATCGCCACGGGCCCGGAAAGGTCGGTATGACTGCCAACGACAATCTCGCTATCCGTAACGCCGCGAACAGCAGGTGCGCCCTGGCTGTCCTGGCCGCCGGCCGATTCTCCGCCACCACAAGCCGCCAGAAGCGCCGCGCCAGCAACCAGCGTGGCAGCCCGACGCCTGATCAAGTTTCTCGTGCTATGCATCACGCGCTACCTCTAGTTTTGCTCTGAAAAACCGCTCGCAATCTGAGCAGCAATAAGTCTACTCAATTGCGGTACATCGTCTCGATGAGTTCGGCATACTTCTCGTTCACGACTTTTCGCTTGAGCTTCATCGTTGGCGTCAGCTCTTCATCCTCAGCATCCAAAAGCTGATCGATCAAACGATACTTCTTGATCGTCTCGACCCGTGCGAAACGACTGTTCACGGCGTCTATCTCTTCGCCGATAAGTGCGACGACACCGTCGGCATGACACAGGCTGGTGTAGTTGGTGAACGGTATGTTGCTGTCCTGCGCGAACTTGGTGACGTTGTCCAGATCAATCATCACGAGACAGGTCAGATAAGGCCTACGATCACCAACGACAACCGCATCGGACACAAATGGAGAGAACTTAAGCTGGTTCTCGATTTCGCTGGGGGTGATGTTCTTCCCGCCGGCCGTGATGATGATGTCTTTCATTCGATCGACAATCGTCAGATAGCCATCCTCATCCACCCGTCCGACATCACCCGTGTGCAGCCAGCCATCGCGAATGGTTTCTGCCGTTTTCTCCGGTTTGTTCCAGTAGCCCGAGATAACCCCGGGCCCTCGAATCAGAATCTCGCCGGCATCGCTGAGCACGACGTCCGTATCAAGACAGGGTTTGCCGATCGTGCCGAGCCGCGTAGCTCCTGGCCGGTTGGCTGTGGCTATCCCGGTGCACTCGGTCTGGCCATAGATCTCATACATCGGCCGTCCGAGCGCCCAATACCAGGCAATCAACTCGGGAGCGATTGGCGCAGCGGCGGTAGAAAGCCAGCGCGCCGAGTTGATGCCAAGCAGGATACGCACGTTGCGCAATACCGCTTTGTCCCAGAAAAAATGTTGGGCGCGCGCGAGCAAACCTGCCCGTTCGCCGGCCAGCGCATGACGGGCCGACTCATGTCCGCAGGCGAGCGCACGCTCGAACGCCCAACGCCCCAGCGCCGTGCCTTCCTTGAGTTTGATCGCAATGGTGGAAAACTGCTTTTCCCAAACCCTTGGCACAGCGAAGTGCACGGACGGCGCAACTTCCTGAAGATCCGACAGCGCCGTCTCCGGATCCTCGATCAGATTCACCAGGCTGCGCGAGCCGATCACGCAGAACACGTAAAACATGCGCCCGGCAACATGCGCGATCGGTAGAAACCCCAACTGCTCATCGTGCTCATCGAAGCCGAGGCAATCCTGCAGGTTGGCCATCATGTACAACATATTGGCCTGGGAGATCATGGCACCCTTCGGTGGGCCGGTTGTTCCGGACGTGTAGGTGAGGATCATGAGATCCTCGGGCCGCGCCTGATCGATCGATTCCTGCCAGAGCGTCGGAGCACCGGCGCGATGAGCTCGGCCCAACTCGAGTAGCGACTCAAAACTAAGACACATCGGGTCATCGAGATGCCTCAACCCTTCCATGTCGAAGATGATGATGTAGCGAAGAGTGGGAGTATTCGCGCGCACCTCGAGCACCTTGTCGAGTTGCTCCTCGTCTTCGGCAAAGTAGAACGTCGTGCCAGAGTCGTTGATCAGGTATTCCACCTGGTTCGCCGCATCAGTTGGGTAGACGCCATTTGTCACGGCGCCAGCCGTGATGATGCCGAGGTCTGCAAACAGCCACTCCTTGCACACTTCGGCCGCAACGGAGCAGATGTCGCCTCGTGTCAAACCTAGATGCCATAGCCCATGTGCAACGGCGCTCGCTCGCTCGCCCCAGTCGCTCCAGGACAGCTCGTTCCAAACCCCAAAATCTTTCTCGCGTAGCGCAATCTTGCTGGCGTCGTCACCAACACGACGAGCGAATAGCGAGCTGACCGTAGTACAGCCTTCGATCATGGATGTGCTTGGCGAAGCGCTTGCCGAAGATGCAGTCATCGCCAGGTCTTCCGCTTCTTCCAGCGTCGGCGCCCGCGGACACCGTCATCTTTCATACCCAGATAGAACTCCTGAACGTCCGGTGCGTCAGCCAGGGCCGCCGCTTTGTCTTCCATGACGATCCGTCCATTCTCCAGCACATAGCCAAAGTCCGAACGAGATAGCGCCATCGCGGCATTCTGTTCGACCAGCAGAACCGTGACGCCCTGTTCCTTGTTGAGCCGCACAATGATGTCCGCAATCTCGGTAACCAGCTTCGGCGACAGGCCGAGCGAGGGCTCGTCGAGCAGCATAAGCTGCGGCCGCAACATCAGCGCCCTGCCAATCGCCAGCATCTGCTGCTGGCCACCGGACAACAGCGCTGCGGCCTGCCGGCGCTTGTCCCGAAGCACGGGAAAATAATCAAAGACGAGCGCCAGATCAGCGGCGACGCCGTCGTCCCGGCGGCTGTAAGCGCCCATTCGCAGGTTGTCTTCAACCGAGAGAAACGCGAAGACCTCGCGCCCCTCTGGGACATGGGCAATGCCCAGACGAGCGATTGCATCTGGCGCTAAACCGACAATCGATTCGCCGTTGAAGTCGATCTGACCCTTCTGCGGTTCCATCGCCCCACTAATGGTTTTCAACACCGTTGTCTTGCCGGCACCGTTCGCCCCCAACAGACAGGCTATCTCGCCGCTGCGAACCGCCATCGAGACGCCACGAATCGCCATCACCGGGCCATAGTAGGTTTCAACATTGCGTAGCGTCAGCAAATCACTCATGCAGGCGCATCCGTATCGGCGGCCTCACCCAGATACGCTCGCTGAACATCCGGGTGATTGCGAACCTCGGCAGCCGTACCGAGCGCGAGAAACTGACCGTCTGCAACCGCGAGCACACGGTCCGATGCCTGGGCAACCAGGTTCATATCGTGCTCAACCATGAGAACGGTTATACCCAGCTCCTGGTTGATGTCCTCCAGCCAGAAAGACAAATCCTCCGTTTCCTCTGGATTGAGACCGGATGACGGTTCGTCGAGCAACAGCAGCGATGGTTGCACACAGAGCGCCCGCGCGATCTCCACCATCTTGCGCACACCATAAGGCAGCCCGTCGATGACTTGATGACGCCAGGCAGCGAGATCCAGAAGGTCAATGACATCCTCTGCAACTTTGCGAAATTCCAGCTCCTGACGACGCACGGACGGGAGAAACAGCATCTGCGACAGCAGTGATGTTCGGCGGTGTACATGACAGCCGATCAGCAGGTTGTCCAGAACGCTTGCGTGCTCAAACAGCTCTGTGTTCTGGAACGTTCTGGCGATGCCAAGCGCGGCAATGCCGTGAGGCGGCAAGTCGGTGAGCTCGCAGCCAGCAAACGTCATGCGGCCAGAATCAGGCTCGTACAGGCGCGAGAGAAGATTGAAGATTGTCGTCTTGCCCGCCCCGTTCGGGCCGATGATGCTGAGCACCTCGCCCTCTTCCACATCGAAACTGAGTTCGCTGACCGCTCGGACGCCACCAAAGGAAAGCGACAGATCTCGCACCGACAGCAGACTCATCGCAGTCGCTCAGTTCGCAGAAACTGTTTCTGGCGCTTGTGGGTCTTGGCTCGATAGAGCGGAAACTCATCGAGGTACTGCCGCACTTTCAGCCAGCGACCGTAGAGCCCGTCGGGTTCCACGATCAACATGACTATCAGCAACGCGCCGAAGATGCCCGGCTCGAGGCCTGGAATATTGGCGAGCGCAGGCGGCAAGGCATCTCGAAGCAACGCAATACCCTGGGGCAGAAACCCGAGAAACAGAGCGCCGTAGAAAATGCCGTGGATCGAGCCGAGCCCGCCGACAACAACCATCAGCAGTAGTTGGATCGACATGATCAGATTGAATGCATCCGGCGCCAGATAGCCGATTTTGTGCGCAAGCAACCCGCCGGCCAGACCGGTGAGCGCGGCAGACAGCGCAAAAGCCAGTGTCTTGTAACGCGCAAGCCCGATGCCCATTCCCTGTGCCGAGGTTTCGGAATCGCGAATGGCGACAAACGCGCGGCCAATGGGCGAGCGCAGCAGGTTCAGGAGCACAATCGTTACGAGCAACATCGCAGCGATGCAGAAATAGTAGAAAAACGTGGTGTTCGATACGGACAACCCGAATAGCGATGCATCGGGCACAACTAGCCCCCGATAACCGCCCGTGACCGACTCCCAATGCGCAATGCCCTGTTCGACGATCACGGCAAACGCGAGTGTCGCAACCGCGAGGTATATCCCGGTCATTCGCAACGCCGGCAACGCGACGATGACACCTGCCGCTGCCGATAGCGTCATGGCCAGTAGCAGAGAAGGAACAAGCGGAACGCCCACGCTCAGACACCAGGCGTGACAGTAAGCACCGATGGCGAGAAATGCCGCATGCCCGAGACTGACCTGGCCCGTGAAGCCGACCAGTAACATCAAGCCGCAACCGGCGATCGCATAGATCGCGACCAAGGTCAGCTCGCCAAGATAGAAGCCGTCGACGAACAACGGTGCAGTAAGCACACCGAGCAAAAGCAAGCCATACCAGAATCGCTGGCCGTTGTGCTCGATGAGCGCGATGTCCTGCTCATACCGGGTTTTCTTCAGAAAGCGCATGTCAGACTTTCTTCTGCATCATGCTGGCAAAGATGCCTTGCGGCCGAACAAACAGCATCGTCAGCAATATGATGTAGGCCGTTACATCAGAAAAACCCGGTGGCAGATAAAGGCCAGCAAACTGTTCCGCCACCCCGATCAGCAGACCACCCACCATGGCGCCCGGCAATGAGCCGAAACCACCAACAATCGCGGCGGCAAACGCCTTGATGCCAATGAAGCCTATCTGCGGATCAATGAGAGAAACCGGCGCGACAAGCACACCCGCGATGGCTGCGATACCTGCAGAAACCGCCCAGACGCCCGTCACCAACCTGGCTACCGGAATACCCGAGTAGACCGCCGCCAACTGGTTCTGAGAGGCCGCCTGCATGGCGATACCCAGCCGGGAAAAGCGGAAGAACAGATACAACGCCAGACACAACGCCGCGGTGCCAAAGACGATCGCGAGATTGCCATAGCCTATGATGATGTCGCCTAGCTCGAGCACGTCTCCCGAGTAAGGCGTGGACAGCGTCTTGGGTTCCGCCCCCCAGATGGCACCCGCAACGGCGCGTAGCAGAAAACCCAGGCCAATGGTCAACATAAGAACGGCAAATGGCGGTTCACCCAACATCGGCCGGATGAGCAATCGTTCGAGTAACACACCGATGATCGCCATCGATACCAGCGTTGCGATCACCCCGTAAAAGTAAGGCCAGGCGAGGATGTTGATGAAGGTGTAAGCAACAAACGCGCCGATCATCATCATCTCGCCCTGGGCGAAATTGACGACCTCCGTTGCTTTGTAGATCAACACAAAACCGAGCGCGATCAGACCGTACACACACCCCTGGGAGACGCCGGCTACGAGTAGTTGTAGAGCATCCACTCTGGCTAGCTCACTGCTCGCCCGCAAACGGCTCATTGAACCTGATATTGCCTTTGTCGAGCCCGGCCAGCACAACATCCAGACCACCGCTGGCAATCATCCATTCCAGACGATGATCCCGGTATTCGCGCTTGAACTGGCCGGACTCAAGCAGCTCACGCACGGCGTCGAGGCTGATCGCCGAACCAAACGCTAGCGACTTTGCAGCCTCGGTAACCTGAGCAACGCTCGGCCGCTCGTTCACGGTTGCGAGCCAGGCTCCCAGGCGCCCGTCGGGCACAAAGCCGAAACCCGCCAGCCCGTTTACAAAGGGCACCACACAGAGATCACCCCAGCCGAATGAGTCGCCATTAAAAAACGGGCGACCACCCAGCTCACCGGTTAGCCAGTGATACCAGGAGCTAATCTGATCGGCAGCAGCTTTCTCGATACGCTCGGCAAGCTCACCGTTGGCGCGGCCAAAGTTGCGCACCTCAGACAACCCCCAACTGATGGCTTCGACATGGGTATCCATCGCGTCTTCGAGCATGCGCACCCGGGCTCGTTCTGACGCCTCTGCCGGCAGCAGCGCGGGCTCAGGCCAACGATCAGCGATGTACTCGAGGATGATGGTGGAATCGAAAATCGTAAGGTCGCCATCGACCAGAGCTGGAACCTCACCACGAGGACTGGCATCGGCAAAATCAGCCGCACGCGCGCCACTGCCGAGGTCTCCAGGCAACTGCGTCTCGAAGCCAATGCCCTTTTCCAGCAGCGCAATTTTGACCTTCTGGCCGTAAGGCGAGAGCGGGTGATCGTAAAGCAGAATTGTCATGCACATCGGCCATTGGTCCCCGTGCGAGCAACGCTCGCGGGATAACGGCACATCCTCCCCAGGGTGTTTGAAGCGTCAGTATGCCTGCGATGTCGCGCGCGAACCAAGACGTTCCCAGGCGCAATCAGGATTACTGTCGTTGCACTGAATCGCTGGCACCGAGCAGACGACAAAGCGCGGCAACCCAAGAGAACCCGGGACACTTCGCGTTGCGAGCTCTTGCGTCGATAGCTGTATATTTATACAGTACCGCACCGAGTGAGGATCTCGCCGTGTTACCCAGCCCTCCCACCTTTCGCCTGCGAAAGCTGCATCGCAGCCGGACACGACGGGCAAGCACCGTCGCCGTACTGAACGAGGCTGAACTGTGTGCGAATTTCGACTGTCGCCCGGACGAACTCGAAAGCACATTGAGAGGCCACTCTCTGCAGTGGCATAAGGACAGTAGCGGCCAACGATTTGCGAGCGTCCCGAAGACGCTGTTGGCGCGCCGGGGCAGCTAGTGGAACCGTGCGAACCGCCAGTCGAACAAGCGGCGTTAGAAATCTAAGGCAATGTAAACGCTCGCCGGGCGTTCCCACCCACGTGCTATTTGGTAATACTCAATCGAGGAGACAGCTTGCCGTCACGCGGGCTCATCGCAACATTACACGCACGAGGAGCATGCAGTGACCGAGGCTTTAACCCCAGACTCACGAAACCAGGAAGCTTCACCCAGAGACGGCCTGTTCAGTGATCTTCTGGTTCTGGACGTTGGCACATGGATCGCCGGGCCCGTCGCCACCACGATGCTCGCCGACTACGGCGCCCGGGTCATCAAGGTCGAGATGCCAGGTCCCGGCGACGAATACCGTTGGCTGGCGTCAATGCCACATATGCCCGACAGCGAACACAACTACACGTGGCTGATGGATGGCCGTAACAAAGAGTCGCTGACGCTGAATCTTAAAACCGAGAAAGGTCAGGCTGTCCTGCGCCAGCTAGTCGAACGCTGTGATATCTATGTCACCAACCAGCCTTTTCCAGTGCGGCGACGCTTCTCAACGAGCTACGAGGATCTCCAGCCGCTGAATCCTCGTATGATCTATGCCTCGCTCAGTGCGTACGGTGAAGACGGCCCCGACAAAGACATGGAAGGCTTTGATCTCGTCGCGTACTGGAGCCGGACCGGTCTGATGGACCAGGTTCGCGCTTTTGGCGCTGATCCCGCGCAATCCGTGCCCGGCATGGGCGATCACCCCACGGCGGTGACGCTCTATGCGAGCATCGTCACGGCGCTACTGAAACGGGAGCGAACGGGCGAAGGCAGTCACGTACACACCTCGCTACTGGCGAACGGCCTGTGGGCGGCCAGTTGCCTGGCTGCTGCAACGTTTGCCGGCTCCGAAATCCAGCCTGCCAGTATCACGCCCCATCGCACGCTCTATCCAAGCGCCGATGGGCGCCACGTTCAGATAACCATGATACGAACACCCGAGCTGTTCGTACGCCTGCTGCTGATGCTTGGTCTGAATGACGTAGCAACCAGACTCGAAGAGCTCGCGCCAGAGGCAATCGAGCAAGCGCTTCGTGCCGTATTCATCCAGCGCACCTCGAGCGAGTGGATGGCCCTCGCCGAGAACAACGGCATACCGCTAATGTTGGTCTCCCGCTTGGCGGACCTGCCGAACGACCCCCAGGTGAAAGCAGCCGAGCTGCTGCGACCGTCGCCTGATCCGGCGTCACCCCCGATTATCGATCACCCCGTCAACGTCGATGGGTTGGCTCGCATGCCGGTGACGCGAGCACCCGATGTCGGCGAGCAATCTGAAATGATATTGCAGGAGCTGGGGTTCGACGACGAAGAGATCGAGACAATGCGCGGTGACGGGATCATCTCCTGATCACCGAGCGACCCACAACGCAGGAACTCCCGGAGTTAGAATTCAATGCTTGACTGCAAAAGGCGTAAGCCAGCGAATCACTACCGCGCTTAACGCCATCAGCGCCGCCATCGTCAGAACCATAGCAGTCGACAGCCAGTCACTCCTCGCACCGTTTAGCGCCGAGGGATCGGCTATGCCCAGCACCAGCGAATCGGTCGCCAGCAACACCAGCGGCAGCGACAACGCGACCAGCGCACAGCGCTGACAGCGCCGCCACCAGTCGGGACGTCTACCAGCGGTTAGCGGGCCTGCGTCCAGTACGTGGGCCGGATCTTCGCGAGCTACCAACAGATGAAGCATGCAGGCAGCTACCATTAACGCGTGAGCTGTTGGCAGGAGCGCCAGTTTGGCAAACAGTAAGTCGGCCGCGGACAGGGGAGTGGTTACGCACCAGCTCGCAAGTACGGCAAGTCCTCTCGGCCCGAGATCAATCTCGCTCCCGACGAGCATTGCGACAACTGCGCCCGCGAATGCCACTAACGCCGGATTCAGGACTTGAGTCCGCACCCGTGTCGGCAGGCGCATCCGCAAAGCCACGAGCGCGACACCGAATGCGAACGCGGGCATTACAAGCGGTAGGTAGACGCCATAGCCGTTGAGACTCGAAAGCCAGCCGCCAGCAAGTGCAGACAGCAGCGGAAGCAGCCAGAAAGACCTGTCCGCCTGAGCGGCGGTTCGAGCGGCTCCAGACTCCACCGCGGTTACGGTCGCTGACGTCGTCTTCGTCTGTTCCGACGGAATTCCGCTTGCATCGCTTTGCATTGGCGAAGCCTAACCCGGCTGCGTGTCGTGGCTATGCGTAATAACTCGTAGATACCCGAAAGCCAGCCATAAGCGATCTAATGCAAGGGACGGCGCGCAGCGCGTAAGTGGCCTGCGGCGAACCCTGACCGTGCGCTACTGAAGTTGTGCGGAACTCGTCTCCGCCCGACCGCTGCGCAACGCCACGCCGTCTCGTCCGGGCAGCACGACCTGCGCACCCGAGTTTGCACCAAGCGCGGTCAGCCTTGTCTTATCACGTGTCACTTTGCCATCCGCCCACAGCAGCTCGTAGTTCACCAGTATGTTACGAACCGCCGCAGGCGTTCGATTCTGTACGACCAGAACCGGCCGGCCCGCATCGCTACGAACGTCGGCGAGGAGGTACTGAGCAGGCCGCCTGGGTAGGTCTACCCGAACGAGCGATGCCAGGGCGGTCTGCCCCGCCTCACCACCCGACTCCGCCGCCGCAGCGTAGTAGCGCACTGCATCGTCCTGCTTACCCTCGCTCTCGGCGATCTTGCCAAGCTCATTGTAGGCAACAGCGGTCGGCAACAAGCCAACACTGCGGTTTAAATCCTGTTTCGCTTGGGCCGCGTTACCTAGCTGCCGCGTTACGATGCCCCTGCCGAGGAAGTCCGCGAAATAGCCATCGTCCCGGGCGATCGCGCGATCATAGTTGGTCTTCGCATCAGCGTAGTTTTTCTGCTGGCGCCGAATATCGCCGCGCAAAGCATGAAAGCGCGGCTCCTCCGGCCGAGCGGCAAGCGCAACCGATAGCTTCTCAAGCGCGCCATCCAGATTTCCTCCGGCAGCAAGTGCGCGGGCTTCATCGTAAGCATCGTAAGCCCCGCGAGCGGCCAGCGTTGGCGCCATAACCCGCTGGTATTCCCGGGTTCCGCGCTCCCGCGCCTGGGGAAACTCAGCCCGCAATTCCGCGGCCAATCCTCGATTGTTGTCGACTCGCTCCTGGGACGGAGGATGGGTGCTGAATAAGCCTTCGAGCCAATTGCTTTGGCGGCCTTCGGACAAGCGCACAAAGGTCTCCTGCAAAGTCACGGCTGCCGCCGGATCGTAGCCCGCCTCAGCCATGAAACGCGTGCCGTAG
>CAYGQC010000072.1:5580-18695 GCA_964351875.1 uncultured Pseudomonadales bacterium | reverse complement strand
GCGATTGTTTAACGGATCGTTACCTCGACTTGCTCTGGGTAGCGCGGCAACAATCAACAATCGATGGTCCAGAACGATGGCCCAGAACGATGGTCCAGAACGATAGCAAAGGCGAGGTTACCTCGGTGACAACGATGCTGGAAAGGTTGTGGCGGCGGACGCGCTGGTTTGTGCGTCAGGTAGTGCAACAGTTTCTCGACAACGACCTGACCGCGAACGCGGCGGCGCTCACCTATACGACGCTGTTTGCGGTTGTCCCGATGATGACCGTGACGTTCGCGTTGTTTTCACTGCTGCCGGAATTCGAGAGCGTTGGCGAACGCCTGCAGAGCTGGGTGTTCGACAACTTTGTGCCCGTGGCCGGTACGGTTGTGCAGGAGAAATTGTTCGAGTTTTCCGAGCGCGCTCGAGGCCTCACCTGGATAGGCTTCGCCGTGCTCATCGTCACGGCCTTCCTGATGTTGGTCACCACAGAGAAAGCGCTGAACTCTATCTGGCATGTGGAACGTGCCCGCCGCGGGCTGCAGCGTTTCCTGCTGTATTGGGGCGTGTTATCGCTGAGCCCGCTTCTGATTGCGTCCGGTTTCCTGATCAGCGCCTATCTGGTGTCACTGCCGCTGGTGGCCGAGTTTGATGTTCTGGGCTTTGGCCACTATCTGGTCGGCATGCTCCCCGCGCTGCTGAGCGTCGTTGGGTTCACCGTTCTCTATTTCGCGGTGCCGAACTGCTACGTGCCGGCCAGTCACGCGTTTGTCGGCGGTGTGGTTACGACGTGTCTGCTGGAAGTGGCGAAGAACGGCTTCAGGTTCGCCGTTGAACACATGAGTATCGAGCCGATCTATGGAACGTTTGCGGCGCTGCCATTCTTTCTGATCTGGTTGTACCTGCTCTGGGTGATTGTTTTGATTGGCGGCATCATCGTTCGGACGATTGGACTGCCTATGGTGCCGCGCCGGCCGGACAGCGAGCCCGTGCTGTTGAAATGCACACGGGTGCTGCGACACCTATATGCGGCGCATATGCGTGGCGAGGCGGTTAGAGATGACGAGCTCAATAGGCTAGTGGGTCTGGACACCGGCCAGCGCGATCGAGTCTTTGAGGTGCTGCAGCGGATGAACCTTCTGGTGCAGACAGATGATGAGCGCTGGATGCTGGCGCGCAATCTTCGCTCGGTGACGCTGTGGCAACTGTATGAACAACTGCCCCAGGGCATCGCGCCGGATACGCTTGCGGGCATCGGCGGAGAAGATGAAATCGTGGCCCGGTTGTACCGTTTCGCGGAACACGGCGCTGATGATCTGTCGCTCACGCTGGACGAGCTATTCTCAGCAGCTGCAACCGATATTCAGACCGGAGGAAACAACGCATGAAAACTGCAGTCGCGTCGAGAGTTGTTGCCATCTCCGTTATCGCGTGTCTTGCCGTTATCTCCGGCTGCTCGGACCAATCTGCTGCGCAGGAGCGCTTGCGCTTGTCCGATGGTCGCGTCGCCCCGGTTGAGCATTGGCAGGATCGCTATCTGGTGATCAACTACTGGGCCGAGTGGTGCAAGCCTTGCCGAGAAGAGATTAGCGAACTCAACAGCTTGCACGCAGATAGGGTGAGCCATGACCTGGTCGTGCTCGGCGTGAACTATGACGCGTTGACCGGCGCCGCCCTTACGGACGTTATGGCTCGCATGGATGTGAAGTTCCCGGTTCTCGCAACGGATCCAGCGCAGCGGTGGGGTTTTCCGGTACCCAGCGTGTTGCCCACGACATACGTGCTGGATGGCGATCGCAATGTCCTCGCTTCACTGGTCGGACCGCAGACCGAAGAAAGCCTGCTGCGCGCGACGCAGGCTAGTACAGACCTGTAGACCGTCTGACGAACCACTAACGCGCCATTGGCCTGCCTCGTCAGTTTGCGTAGACTCTCGCGCCGTCGAGTCGGCAGCAGATTGTCTGTTGCCCCTTGGCTGGCCCGTTGATCACGAGTCGACTGAGCCAACCACCTCGCTCACAACGCAACCTGAAAGCCATTGGCGACCCTTTTGGCTGGAGATGTTTGATGTCGAATATCGCATCTGGACGCTCGCGTCCGCTTACCCTGTTTCTTCTGTCGGTACTCATGCTCGCTAGCCTCGCGGGCTGTTCCAGCCCTGCGTCGCCTGACTCTGTTGAGGATGTTGTCGAGCTTGAGGCGGCGCCTGAGCTTGGCGCCTGGGGCGTTGATCTCGAGCAGATGGATCGCTCCGTTAACCCCGGTGATGACTTTTTCCGCTACGTGAACGGGGCCTGGCTCGACAGCTATGAGATACCCGAAGATCGCACTAGTTATGGCAGTTTTGTCATGCTCGGTGAGCGCACGCAGAACCAGGTCCGCACCATCCTTGAAGAGTTATCGGAGCTGGCGGTTGATCCGGAAAGCCCGCTGTCAGCGGATGAGCAGAAAATCGGCGATTTCTACGCTAGCGCCATGGATGTCGACGCTGCGAACGCCCTGGGTGTAACCCCGATCGCTGACGAGATCGCCCAAATTGCGAGTATTGAGACTCGCGCGGATCTGGTGAGCGCTCTCGGCGCAGCCGAACGCTTGGGCACGGCGTCCCCGGTGCGCTTCACGCTCGGTATCGACAGCCTCAATCCCGACGTCTACCTCACCTATGTCTCACTCGGCGGCATGAGCCTGCCGGACCGCGATTTCTACCTCAGTGATGAGGAGAGCATGGTCTCGATTCGCGCGGCCTTTGTCGCCCATATCGAGCGAATGTTCACACTGGCAAACATCGACGATGCGAAGAGCAAAGCTGACGCGGTGTTGGCGCTCGAGACAGCCATCGCGGAGCACCAATGGACTCGCGCTGATCGACGCAACCGAGACAAAACCTATAACGTCGTTGCTTTCGACGAATTGAGCGAGCGCTTCCCGGGCTTTGACTGGACAACCTATCTCGCCGCGGTGGGCGCTCAGCCTGAACGCATTAACTTCCCGCATAACACAGCCATGCCGCCGCTGTTCTCGCTAGTGCAGAGCGTGAGCCTCGACGATTGGCGTAGCTACCTCACCTATGGCCTATTGCGGTCCTCTTCCTCGTTTCTGACGGAAGCCATTGCTACCGAGCGTTTCGAGTTTTACAGCAAGACCCTGGGTGGGCAGCCGGAACAGACACCGCGCTGGCGGACAGCGCAAGCCCAGGTTGGTGGTCGTGGAGGGCTCGCGGACGCCGTCTCCAGAATTTACGTGGCTCGTCACTTCCCGGAATCGTCGAAAGCGCAGATGCTGGCGCTCATTGACTCCGTGCGTGGCGCGTTTGCGGAGCGAATTGACCGGCTCGATTGGATGGGTGAGCAAACCAAAGCCGAGGCGCGCGCGAAGCTCGCCGGTTTCGGCGTGAAGATTGGCTATCCGGATCAGTGGCGAGACTACAGCACGGTAGAGATTCGTCGCGATGACCTTGCCGGCAACGTCAAGCGCGTGCGCGAGTACCACCGGCTGGACGACCTCTCGCGCATTGATCAACCCACCGATCGCGCCGAATGGTTCATGCCCGCGCATGCAGTCAATGCCTATTACTCACCGCAGCTTAATGAGATCGTTTTTCCGGCTGCCATTCTGCAGCCTCCGTTCTTTGACCCCAATGCGGATTCAGCCGTTAATTTTGGCGGTATCGGTGTGGTGATCGGCCATGAACTCGGCCACGGCTTTGATGATCAGGGTTCCAAGGCGGACGCCCGAGGTATCAAGCGCGATTGGTGGACAGCAGCCGATAGAGAGCGTTTTGTTGAACTGTCAGATGTGTTGGTTGAGCAATACAACGCCTATGAGGCCCTGCCGGGGGTCTTTCTGAACGGACGGGTTGGCCTGGGTGAAAACCTGGGTGACCTGGGCGGGCTCTCTATCGCTTACGAGGGCTTCAAGCGCAGCATAGCTGGGCAAGACCCCGTTGAGCTCGATGGCTTTACGCCCAGCCAACGATTCTTCTTGTCCTTTGGCCAGATCTGGCGATCGAAGACCCGCGACGAGGCTCTGCTGGCCCAGGTGAAGTCTGGACGACACTCGCCGGCGCCGTTTCGAGTGAACGGCAGCGCGCGTAACGTTGACGCCTGGTACGACGCGTTCGATGTGACGTCGGATGATGCGATGTACCTGCCCAGTGATGAGCGCGTGCGCATCTGGTAGCGCCTCACCTGCAGGCTTTCAGCGAGTAGTTCCTGCAGCTCTCGGCAATGTGCGGCAGCTCTCCTATCGGGCTGCTGCGCCAATACTTGCGATAGCGGGACATCACAAGCTCCGGGTACTTGAGCCGGCCTTTGCTGCCGTTGTAGCGGCCGAGCGCTTCCACGAGGTCGCCCTTCGAGATCTCGATATAGTGCGCGAGGATGGCGGTACCGTAGCGAATATTGGTGTCGATACTGGTCAGGTTGTCCTGTGGCCGACCAATTTCGAGTCGCCAGAACGGCATTACCTGCATCAGCCCCTGAGCGCCCACTCGTGAGATCGCGTAGCGATCAAAGAAACTCTCCACGTGCATCAGGGCGAGTATCAGGTCGGGATCCAGGCCGTGCTGGTGCGCTTTTTGGTAGATGTTCTGCAGTATCAGCAGCCGCTCGGCCGCATCGTCTACGTAGCGCGTCAGTCGCTGATCTGAGGTTTGCAGCCAGACCTCCGCTTCGAAGCGATCGAAAGGCACTTCCTCGGTGGCCAGCGCGTGCGCCAGGCTGTCTATGAGTGCGGGATCGTTAGCCTCTTTGGCTTGGACCCCAAGTGCGGCCATCGTGAGCCAGAGCAGGCCAGCCAGTGTCGCGCCAGAAAGCCGCCGCCTCAACGCGTGGGCGTGTTGCTTATCGTCGTTGGTTGAGTACGTGTTGCACGACATCGTTGTGGCCAATCAGCTCGGAGTCCGTTTCGCTGCGCTTTCGATATTCAACCATGCCTTCCTTGAGGTTTCGGTCGCCGACCGTTATTCGGTGCGGCAGGCCAATCAGGTCTGCCTCGTTGAATTTAACGCCCGGGCGCTCTTTCCGATCATCCAGCAGTACTTCGAGCCCAGCATCTTTACAGGCCTCGTACAGCGCGTCTGCGCAGTCGCGCACAGCTTCGCTCTTGTCATAGGCCAGCGCGAGAATATGGACCGTAAACGGGGCCAGCGGCTCAGGCCAGGATATGCCGGATTCGTCGTGATTCTGCTCGATCACCGCCGCGACGAAGCGGGTAATGCCGATACCGTAGCATCCCATAATCGGAGCCAGGTCCCGGCCGTTCTCGTCAAGAACGGTTGCGGACATGGCCTCGGAGTACGTGGTGCCGAGCTGGAAGATGTGACCAACCTCGATCCCCCGAGCGTATGCCATCACACCCACACCGTCCGGTGACGGATCGCCCGGAACGACGTTGCGAAGATCGACAATTCGCTCGTCCTCGATCGCCGCATCTCGCCGCCAATTCACGCCGGTGTAGTGGTAACCGGTTTCGTTAGCACCGCAGACGAAGTCTGATAGCACCGCTGCGCTTCGATCGACATAGCAGGGCAGGCGCAGGCCGACGACGCCCAGCGAGCCCGGTTCGGCTCCGACGGCCGATGCGATCTCTGCGTCGGTTGCCATGCGCAGTGGCGTGGCGACGCCGTCAAGTTTGCCGGCCTTGATCTCGTTGAGTTCGTGATCGCCGCGCAGCACAAGTGCGATCGGCGTTTCTTCACCGTGCACGATGAGCGTTTTCACGAGTTGATCCGCGGGTTTGCCCAGCAGGCTAACCAGATCCGCAATGCTGCGCACGCCGGGCGTTGCGATCTTGGCCAGATCTTCGCTTGCCGAGGGTGCCTCGGACTGCGTTGTTACGGCCTCTGCTCGTTCGAGGTTGGCGGCGTATGTTCCGCCCTCGGCGAATGCGATTACGTCTTCCCCGGACTCCGCCAGCACATGGAATTCGTGGGAGTTGGCGCCGCCGATGTTGCCCGTGTCGGCTTCGACCGCTCGAAACTTGAGGAGCATGCGGCTGCATATGCGTGTGTACGCGTCATACATCGCCTGGTAGGTGTCAGCGAAAGAGGCTTCATCGGCGTGGAATGAGTAGCCGTCTTTCATGATGAACTCACGAGCTCGCATCACGCCGAAGCGAGGCCTGCGTTCGTCGCGGAACTTGGTCTGAATCTGGAAGAAGTTCACCGGCAGGGATTTGTATGAGTGCACTTCCCGGCGAAACAGGTCAGTGATGATTTCCTCATGAGTGGGTCCCAGGCAGAAATCGCGATCGTGACGATCTTTGATGCGCAACATTTCCGCGCCCATCTTGTCCCAGCGCCCACTGTCCTGCCATAGCTCGGCTGGCTGGACCACGGGCATCAACACTTCCTGTGCGCCTGCGTCGATTAGCTCTTCACGAACGATTTGCTCGACTTTTCTCAGAACACGCAGGCCGAGCGGTAGCCAGGTATACAGGCCCGAGGCGACCTGGCGGATCAAGCCAGCGCGTAGCATCAGCCGGTGGCTGGCAACGTCTGCATCCGCAGGGTCTTCTTTCATGGTGGGGATGAGTATCTGGCTCGCGCGCACAATCGTGTCTCTGCAGTGTCTAGGCGCTGGCAGGATAGCAACACGACGCCCGCATGCCAGCGCTAGTTGCGTATCTCGCGCCTGATGGCTGTGTTTCTTTTGTTCCGGACGAGTTTTGAGGAGCCCAGACTCGCGATCGCGACGCGCTCAAGTGACCAACGACGATGTGCGAAGTGGGAACGAGACGCGAAAGGGCACGCAGGGAAGAAATAATAAGGAGAGAGCAGAGGGAGAAAAAAGCGAAGGAACACAGGGAAGAAAAGCAGGCCGCGCCCAATCTCAGGCGCGGCCCGAGGATACTGGTCTAGCCGACCATTTCCTTCAGCTTCTTGAGTGCGGTTACCCGTACCCGAATAGAAGCAGGCTTCGGACCGATAACGATCTCTTCGCCGGTGGCCGGGTTGCGGCCCATGCGCTTCTTGGTGGCAGGACGCTTCACTGACTTGATCTTCATCAGGCCAGGCAGCGTGAACTCACCAACACCGCGCTTCTTGATGTGACGCTCGATGAGTGTCTCAAGATTGTCGAGTACAGACTCGACCTGCTTGCGAGACAGTTCCGTGTTGCCAGCGATCTCATTGAGAATCTGGGTCTTGGTCATCTTGTCGCGAATAGCGGGAGCGCTCTTCGCCGGTGCTGCAGCCTTCTTGGCTGGAGCGCGCTTGGCAGGAGCTTTTTTGGCTGCAGCGCGCTTGGCAGGAGCTTTCTTAGCTGCTGCTTTCTTGGCTGCCGGTCGCTTGGCCGGAGCTTTACGCTTGGCCGGTGCTTTCTTGGCTGTACGTGCCATTCACTTGTACCTTTTGGGTGATATCGGGGTTCGTTTGGGCGTTTATCGGTGGTGCGTGGCGCGACTACCTTCAGAAAAACGGCAGAAATCAGCGCTCAGGGATGTGCCCGAAACGGTCATTCGTGAGTTTTCTGAAGGGGGGTGCGACGTGCCGGCAACCGTTAACGGTTCCGGAGCGTCGAGTTTGTCGGAGGCAGCTAGGCCGTGGCTGGCTGGAAAATCAGTCACGAACTTAACGGTTTCCTACGCAACGTGTCATCGATATGCGTCCCAGGAGTCTTGGACAAGACGTCCAATTGGCGCGCTTTATAGCGGATACCCAGTTGCGACGCAATACGATTTGCCGGAAAACCTGTATTTTTACTGACTTTTCGCTTACCGTGCGCCGGCTTTTGTGCTCCCGCGTGTTGAAAACCAAGGTTTTGACCCCAAAAGGTGCGCAGAGAGACACGCTTGAACGTCGATGATTGCAGTGCAACCGCGGTAACGTTTCGTAACCAACTCTGAAACAGTTGTGGCGATGCGACCGGCGCAGACCTGGCCTGGAGTCGTTCGATTCTTTTACTTGCTCGTTATGAACCCTTGTGCCGCCGTTGGCGCCCTGGGTAGGAATTGAGGGAAAGATATGCCGATCTACGAGTATCAATGTGCGAAGTGCGGCCATCGGCTGGAATCGTTACAGAAGCTGTCCGATGCTCCGTTGACTGATTGCCCCGAGTGCTTTGAAGCCGCGCTCAGCAAGCAAATTTCGGCGGCCGGTTTCCGTTTGAAAGGCGGTGGCTGGTACGAAACCGACTTCAAGAGCGGCAATAAGAAGAATGTTGCAGCCGAATCCAGTAGTGGCAGCTCGACCCCTGCCGCCAGCGATTCTTCAACTTCGGCGTCAAAATCTTCCTCGGATAGCTGAGCTTGCGGTCGGTTTTCGCTTAGACTGCGCGCCTCACCCGGCTGTCGACTTCAGCCGGGTCTTTTGTCATCACCAAGACCTCAAAACATATGCGTACGCACTATTGCGCCGAGCTGTCGAGTCAGTCGGTCGGAGAAGAGATAACCGTTTGTGGTTGGGTACACCGCCGCCGTGACCACGGCGGGGTTATCTTCCTCGACATTCGCGACCGTAGCGGCATTCTTCAGGTGGTGTACGACCCGGACACCGTAGAGAGCTTCGCTGCGGCGGATCGCGTGCGAAACGAGTTCGTCCTGCGCTGTCGTGGCCGCGTTCGACCCAGACCTGAAGGCACGATCAACCCGAACATGGCTACCGGTGAGATTGAGGTGCTCGGCCTCGAACTCGAGGTTCTGAACGAATCTGAAACCCCCGCTTTTCAGCTCGATGAGCACTCCGAAGCGGGCGAAGACGTGCGTTTGCGCTACCGCTATCTGGATTTGCGCCGGCCGGAGATGCAGGAAAAGCTGCAACTGCGAGCCAGGGCCGCGAGCTACGTCCGCAAATATCTCGATGATGCTGGTTACCTCGATATCGAAACGCCGACGTTGACCCGAGCGACGCCGGAAGGCGCGCGGGACTACCTGGTTCCTAGCCGTACACATCCCGGCGAGTTTTTTGCTCTGCCCCAATCACCCCAGGTGTTTAAGCAGCTTCTGATGATGTCTGGCTTCGATCGCTATTATCAGATCGCTCGCTGCTACCGCGATGAAGACCTGCGCGCAGACAGACAGCCCGAGTTCACTCAGATCGATATCGAGGCGTCGTTCGTCGAGCCCGACGACATCATGGGTCTGATCGAGACGATGTTGCAGGGTATCTGGCGCGAGCTGTTAAGCGTTGAGCTTGGCGAGTTCCCGCGTCTGACCTACGCGGATGCCATGCAGCGTTTTGGCAGCGATAAGCCCGACCTGCGCAACCCGCTGGAGCTGGTCGACATCGCGGATCTGTTGCGCGATGTGGAGTTCAAGGTCTTCGCCGGCCCCGCTAACGATGCTAAAGGTCGAGTCGTTGCGCTGCGAGCACCGGGTGGCGCCAAGCTCTCGCGCAAGATGATCGATGATTATGAGAAGTTCATCGGCCGCTACGGCGCGAAGGGCCTTGCCTACATTAAAGTTAACGATCTCGCGGCAGGTGCAGAAGGACTGCAGTCACCGATTCTGAAATTCCTGCCGGCAGACGCGGTCGCGGCGGTGCTTGAGCGCGTAGGCGCCCAGACGGGAGACGTCGTCTTCTTTGGCGCTGGCAAAGCCAAGGTGGTGAACGACTCCATTGGCGCGCTGCGCATCGAGCTGGGTCGTGATCTCGGTCTTACCGCGGAAGGCTTCGCGGCTTGCTGGATCGTTGATTGGCCGATGTTCGAAGAGGGCAAGGACGGTCGCATGGATGCGCTGCATCATCCGTTCACCAAGCCCATCGGCGATCCGGATGAGATTCGCAATGATCCTGCCAGCATTCTGGCTCAGGCCTACGATGTGGTTGTTAATGGCTACGAACTCGGTGGCGGCAGCCTGCGAATCCATCGCCAGGACGTACAGCGCGCTGTTTTTGATGTTCTGCAGCTCGGTCAGGAAGCGGACGTGAAGTTTGGCTTTCTGCTGGACGCGCTGAAGTTTGGCTGTCCCCCCCACGGTGGTATCGCGCTCGGACTCGACCGGTTGATTATGCTGCTCGCCGGCGCGGACTCCATTCGCGATGTGATAGCTTTTCCGAAAACCCAGTCGGCGTCCTGCCTGCTGACCAACGCGCCTTCGGCTGTGGACGATCAGCAGCTGCGTGACCTGCACATTCGCTTACGAGAAAGAGGATAGAACCATCGCTGGCCATTCCAAATGGGCCAACATCAAGCACCGCAAGGCAGCTGTTGATGCCAAGCGGGGCAAGTTGTGGACCAAACTGATTCGAGAAATTGTGGTGGCGGCCAAGCTGGGTGGCGGCGAACCTGCTGACAACCCACGCCTTCGCGCGGCCATTGATAAAGGCCTGTCGGCCAACATGCCCAAGGACACCATTGCGCGCGCGGTCGAGCGCGGCGCCGGTGGCGGAGATGGCAGCGACGTCGACGAGCTTGTTTATGAAGGCTATGGACCGGGCGGCGTCGCCGTTCTGGTCGAGGTTATGACGGACAACCGCAATCGGACGGTAGCCGAGGTTCGGCACGCGTTTAACAAACACGGCGGCAATCTTGGCACCGATGGCTCCGTTGCCTACCTGTTTGCCAAACAGGGTGTGATCAGCTTTGCACCGGGTGCCGATGAAGAAGTCATCATGGATCTCGCGCTTGAGGCGGGCGCGGAAGACCTCGATGTTGAGGACGACGGCTCAGTGTCAGTCACGACGAGCGTCGAAACCTTTGGCGCGGTGGTTGACGCGCTCCGCGAGGGCGGGATCGAGCCGGACAACGCCGAAGTCTCCATGGTGCCGTCAACCTACGCCGAACTCGATCTGGACACGTCGGAGTCGGTGCTCAGGCTGATTGATGTGCTCGAGGAGCTCGACGACGTTCAGAACGTCTACAGCAACGCAGAGTTTGACGATGCAGCGTTGGCCTCCTGACGTGCACCATGCTGAGTTACCGCCAGGCAAAACATGGCATTGGCTCGGTGACCATTGATCATCCTGGGCATCGACCCGGGTTCCCGCCTGACAGGCTATGGCCTGGTAGATCTGAGTCAGGGACCGTCGCGGCCTCGATATGTAGAAAGCGGCTGCATACGCACGAAAGATGGTGAGTTTCACGCCCGTCTCGGTGAGATATTCCGGGGGGTCAGCGACATTATCGCCAGACACAAGCCCGACCAGGTTGCTGTCGAACAGGTATTTGTCGCGCGCAACCCGGGATCTGCCCTGAAGCTAGGCCAGGCACGCGGCGCCGCCATAGCCGCCATTGTCACCCAGGATCTGCCGGTCTTTGAGTACGCGCCGAGGCTCGTCAAGCAAGCCATCGTGGGTACGGGGAAGGCAGACAAGAGCCAGGTCCAGCACATGGTCGCCCAAATACTGTCGCTGCCAGGCGTGCCGGGAGAGGACGCCGCCGATGCGCTTGCGATCGCTCTGTGTCACATCAATACTGCCTGCGGTTCCATGAGCTATCGAGCACGATGATTGCACGCATCCGAGGCGCTCTGGCCGAGTTCGATGAGGCATCAATAGTCGTTGATGTCGGCGGCGTCGGCTATGAGCTGGAAGTGTCTTCCAGCACCCTGTCATCGCTGCCCGCGCTTGGCGACGAGCTGACGCTATTTGCCCACCATGTGGTTAGGGAAGACGCATCATTGCTCTACGGCTTCGCGCGCAAGGCCGAGCGGGACCTCTTCCGGGCGCTAATCAGGATCAATGGCGTCGGGCCGAAACTCGCGCTGGCGCTCATCTCGTCGCTTGAGCTCGGCGAGTTTGCCCGCTGCGTTGCCGAGAACGACCTGACACGGCTAACCAAGGTGCCGGGTGTTGGCCGCAAGACGGCAGAACGCCTTGTCATTGAGCTGCGCGACCGTCTCGACATCATCCCCACCTCCACCGCGACCCACACTGAGCCGAGCTCGGCTGCAGCGGTGCGCGAAGCTGAAGAGGCGCTCGAGGCGCTGGGTTACCGGCGCCAGGAAGTCAGTCGTGTGTTCGATGACGTAGCGGTTGCGGGGCAGTCCACCGCTGATTTGGTTCGCCTGGCGCTCCGGGCGCTCGGTCGACAGGCAGGGTAGGCAGTATGACCGTAGAACCTGATCGACTCATTGCGCCCGAGAGTACGACGGTCGAGCGCCGCGCAGACCATGCGCTACGGCCTCTGCGACTGACGGACTACGTCGGCCAAACGGCTATGAAAGAGCAGATGGAGATCGCCATCGAAGCCGCCCGTCGCCGGGGTGACGCGCTTGATCACACGCTGATATTTGGCCCTCCAGGCCTCGGCAAGACGACGCTCGCGCACATCATCGCCAATGAGATGGATGTCGCGCTGAAGGCAACGTCAGGGCCGGTGCTTGAGCGACCTGGCGATCTCGCAGCCATGCTGACGAACCTGGAAGCTGGCGATGTTCTGTTCGTCGACGAAATTCATCGCTTGTCTGCCGTCGTCGAGGAAATTCTGTACCCGGCACTAGAGGATTATCAGCTCGACATTCTCATCGGCGAAGGACCAGCGGCGAGATCGTTGAAGCTGGAGTTGCCGAAGTTCACTCTGGTTGGCGCGACGACACGCGCGGGCTTACTCACGTCGCCGCTGCGCGATCGCTTCGGCATCGTCCAGCGCCTTGAGTTCTACGATGTCGACCAGGTGACCAAGATTGTCCTGCGCTCGGCGGAGATGCTCGAGATTTCCATCGAGCTGGAAGGCGCGCGCGAGATTGCGTGTCGCTCTAGAGGTACGCCGCGAATTGCCAATCGTCTGCTACGCCGCGTTCGCGACTACGCTGAAGTGAAAGGCGACGGTGTTATCACTCGAGACATTGCGGACAAAGCGCTCGTTATGCTGAACGTCGATCGCGAAGGATTTGATGCGATGGACCGACGTGTTCTGATGACGATTATCGAGAAATTTGACGGTGGTCCGGTCGGTGCAGACTCGCTTGCAGCGGCCATAAACGAAGAGCGCGACAACATCGAGGACGTACTCGAGCCGTACCTGATTCAGCAGGGGTTCATGATGCGTACGCCAAGAGGGAGGGTAGTAACGGAGAAGGCCTATCGGCATCTCGGGCTGCCTTCGGGAAAGGGCGCGCCGGGCAGCCAAAGCCAGCTGCCTGATTTCAATCTCGAGTGACGCTGCGAAATCGCATACTCGCGATTTGAAGGCTCGCGATCCGAAGAATTGTCGGGTTGGCTGCTAGGCCAGCCTTTTTGCAAAGAATGAACG
>CAYGQC010000072.1:0-5570 GCA_964351875.1 uncultured Pseudomonadales bacterium | reverse complement strand
GAATGAACGGGAACACTTTGTAGCCATGCCTGAACAGCTTTCGGTTTTCGAACTCGTCGCCAATGCCTCGATTGTGGTGCAGGCCATCATGGCGGCGCTTCTGCTCGCATCCGTCGTGTCCTGGGTCATGATTTTCCAGCGCTGGTTCACGCTGCGTCGTGCGCTTCGCACCGTGACGGAGTTTGAAGAGCATTTCTGGTCCGGTATCGATCTGCGTAAGCTCTACTCGGAGCTGAGCTCCGCTGGCGATGCCCAGGGAATTGAGACGGTCTTTCTCGCGGGCTTCAAAGAATTCACTCGCATGAGCGAGGAGAGCGGTACGGACCGCGAGACCATCATGGCCGGGGTTCAGCGCGCCATGCGAATCGCGGTTAATCGGGAAGAGGAACGACTGGAGGCGCATCTTCCGTTTCTGGCAACGGTCGGCTCTACCAGCCCCTACGTCGGCCTGTTTGGCACCGTGTGGGGAATCATGAATAGCTTCCGCTCTCTGGCAAACATGTCCCAGGCGACGCTCGCCTCCGTAGCTCCGGGTATCTCGGAGGCGCTGATCGCCACCGCCATCGGGCTGTTTGCCGCGATTCCGGCGGTGATCGGTTACAACCGCTTCTCCGCACGAGTTGAAACCATCATGAAACGCTACGAAGCCTTCAGCGACGAGCTGGTGGGCATTCTTGAGCGCGCCGCGCACAGCAAGAAGTAACGGAGCCGTTCGAATGGCGAAGCGCCGCAAACCGATGTCCGAGATCAATGTTGTGCCCTACATCGATGTGATGCTGGTGCTGCTTGTGATCTTCATGGCCACCGCACCGTTGCTTACTCAGGGTGTGACGGTGGATCTGCCGGACGCGCCGTCAGAGCCGATCTCCGATACCGAAGATGATCCGCTGGTCGTGTCCATGCGCCTGGACGGGGCGATTTTCGTCAACCTGGGCATATCCGACAGCGAAGATGCCGGTACGCGTGTGACCGAGTTTTCGCTGGCGGAACAAGCCGGCAAGATCATGCGCGCCCGGCCCGATGTGCCGGTTTACGTGCGAGCCGATCACGGACTCGACTACGGGCGGGTCGTGATGATCATGACCGTTCTTCAGAAGGCCGGTGCCAAGAGCGTTGGTCTGATCACGGAACCGCCGAGCGTTGCAGGCGCCTAGGCACGTTATCGTGACCATTCGCAGCTACATCTTCCCGTTCCTGCTTGCGCTTGTGCTGCATGTGCTGGCGATTGGCGCGCTGATGATCGGCTTCGAGCCCGAGGCGAGTGAACGCAAGCTCATAAAGCCCCAGATCGTGACCTCGAAACTCATCGTTTTACAGCCCAAGTCAGTAGCACGCCCGGCAGCGCCGCCACCGGTTGTGACGCCGAAACCCCAGCCGGCGCCGGATACGTCTGCCCAGCAAGCGGCGGCGAGCGCGGCTGCTGACAAAGCTGCGCGTGACAAGGCGGAGTTGGCCAGAAAGCTGTCAGAGCAGGAGGCGGCGGAGAAGCAGCGCGTGGAGGAGGAGATTGCTCGCCAGCAGCGCCTGGCTGAGCTAGCCACCGCGAGCTTTGATGATGCGTTGGCGGAGGAAGTCAGTAGCATGGACGAGGCCAACGCGGAGCAGGTTGCGGCCAGCTTTCGCCAGTTGATCTACCAGCGCATCGTCAGCAACTGGTCGCGCCCGCCGAGCGCTCGCAATGGCATGCAGGCGTTGCTTCGCGTGGAGTTGGTCCCAACCGGTGACGTCGTGGCGGTGACAGTTGTCGAAAGCAGTGGCAACGCGGCCTTTGATCGCTCGGCGGAAGCGGCGGTGCGTAAAGCACGCAAGTTTGAGGTGCCGAAGGAATCGGCAGCTTTCGAGAAATTTTTCCGGCGCTTTACGGTGCTGTTTAAACCAGAGGATCTGTTACGTTGAACATCAACGCCCGTCGACCGTCGCTCGCCACATTCAGCCAGTTTGCTGCGTCGCTGTTACGGCCAGTGCTTGCGCTTGCGCTGTTTGTTACAGCGAGCGCTGGCTACGGCCAGTCCCTGGACACCATTGTTATCGACTCTGGTAACGACAACCCGACCAGCATAGCGGTCGTGCCGTTTGGACAAAGCGGTATAGAGGGGGTCGACAACATCGGCGAAATCATCGGCTTTGATCTGGCCAGAAGCGGTCAGTTTGCCCCGATTGAGAGCAATAACATGCTGTCGTACCCCACGGCGCGCAGCGAGATTTTCTTTCGTGACTGGCGCATTTTGAACGCTGAATATCTGGTGACAGGTACCGCTGCGGTCGACTCATCCGGTGTCACGGTGGTGAGCTATGCGCTCTACGACGTCAATGGCGAACGCGAGCTCCTCGCGCGAAGCTTTACGGGCGGTCGTGATCAATGGCGCGATTTTGCCCATCGCATCGCGGATGAGATCTTCCAGAAGGTCACCGGCCTGCCCGGTGCGTTCTCGACCAAAATTGTCTATGTGCTCGCGCAGAATCTAGGCAGTGAATCGGCCCGCTATCGGCTGGAGCTTGCGGATGCAGACGGCCGCCGCGCACGAACGTTGTTCGATTCGAACGAGCCTCTGCTGTCGCCGTCATGGTCGCCCGATGGCAAACGCCTTGCCTACGTATCCTTTGAAACGGGGCGCAGCTCCGTTGTTATCCAGGATCTCGCCAGTGGCGCACGACAACAGGTTGCCACTTTTCCAGGCTTGAACAGCGCGCCGTCATTTTCGCCGGACGGTAACAAACTTGCCTTGGTGCTCTCCAAGGACGGCAACCCCGAGGTCTACGTCATGGACCTCGCAACGAGGGCGCTCCAGCGCATAACGCGTAACTACAACATCGATACGGAGCCGCGCTGGATGAGCGACGGCAAATCGCTGATATTCACCTCAGATCGCAGCGGTAAACCTCAGATTTATCGCGTTGAACTGGCCAGCGGGCTCACGGAGCGGCTCACCTATGAAGGCGACTACAACGCGAAAGCGAGTCTTCTTCCGGATGAAGACACGATGGTATTTGTGCACCGCCGTAACGGCGTTTTCCATATTGCCTGGCTCGATATGGCGCGCGAGGATCTGAGGGTACTTACCAAGACATCACTGGACGAATCACCGTCGCTGGCGCCGAATGGCGCGATGTTGATATATGCGACGCAAAACCAGGGGAGAGGTATACTCGCGGCCGTTTCGACCGACGGATCGGCGCGCTACAGGTTGCCGTCGTCGTTCGGAGATGTACGTGAGCCGGCGTGGTCTCCGTATCTGGATGCTGTCATTGACTAGGCTGACTCCAGGCGTGGGACGACGCGGAAATTCATAACAAGACAGAGTACGAAAGTACCCTCAATGGCTGCTGCATCTGCCGCCTGTGCGGCGATGTGACGAGCGAGCAGGGTGCTTGATTTCTTGAGTCACGGGCGCTGACCCCAGGTTCGCGGCTCAAACACGACACCCGAAGTGCCCTTAACGGACAAGATGTCCCGAGGGTAGTGAAGGGAGCAAACCCAAGCTGTACTGCGACTAAGGCTGGTGTGCGATGTGCGCAACGCCAGTTTTGAGAACGCAAGACAAGGAGATATTGATGACTATCCAGTGGATACGCACTGCGATTTTTGGCCTGATTGCCAGTCTTTTGCTGGCAGCGTGTGGCGGTAACGCCCCAGAACCGCAAACGCCGGCTACCGAGCCTGAAGTCGCGGATACGACCCCGGTCGCTCCCCGCGCGCCCGAGCCCGCCCCGCCGGCGTTCAGCCCTAATGGCGACCCCTATGTGCCTGGTACGACCCGGCTTCTGAATCGGACCTTCTACTTTGCCTACGACTCTTCAGTGCTGTCGCCGGACGATTTGGCGATGCTCGAAGTTCACGCAACGGTTTTGCGTGAAAATCCGAGCCGCAGCGTTGTTATTGAAGGCCATTGTGACGAACGTGGCACCCGTGAGTACAACCTCGCGCTGGGCGAGCGGCGCGGCAATTCCGTACGCAGCTTCCTGGTGTCCGCTGGCGTGCCTGCAGGCCGTATCGAGACGGTTAGCTATGGTGAAGAGCGCCCTGAAGATCCGGGTCATACCGACTCTGCCTATCAGCGCAACCGTCGCGCGATTGTCCAATACCGGTAACCCGCGCGCGGTACTGACCGGTTAAGGCAAAGCGAGGCTGTTGCAGGAGAGGTCGCATGACACGCACGAACGCCTTTGATTCACTCATTAGAAGCGGCGCGCTCACGCGCGCCGCGGTCTTTGTGTGTGCGGGATTCGCGGCTTCGCTGTCAATAGCTGCCGTGCCGGTTGTCGAATCGCGATCAAGCGAAGGGGTGCCTGGCATTGCCCCGGGCAACCCGGTTGACTCGCAGCAGAATCAGCAAAACCCGCAGAACTCGACTGCGGGCACTGCTGGTCAGGCTGCCGAAGGCACCCGGCTGACGACGCTCTATTATCAGATTCAGCTCATGCAGGAAGAACTGCGGCAGCTTAGAGGGCAGGTCGAGGAACAGCAGTTCGTGATCGATAGGCTCAGGCGGGATCAGCGAGAGCAATACCTGGATCTCGATGGGCGTGTATCGGGACTTGCCAGCGGCGGTGCACTCCCGGCATCTAGTGCGCCATCTGGCTCGGCACCTGCGACTCAAGGCGCGCCTGAGGCTCAGGCTCAAAACCCGCCTCGAAGGATAGAGACCGCTCAACCTGCGAGTGACCCGACGCCAACTCGTCCGGTATCCAGCTCGAGTTCGGCATCCGCTGCGGAGCAGCAATCGTACAATGCGGCGATTGCGCTTATGCGCGACAAGCGCTTTGACGACTCAGTCGATGCGTTTAACCAATTGGTCGTCGACTACCCGAACGGTGCGTTGACGCCCAACGCCTTTTACTGGTTGGGTGAGCTATACCTGGCCAAGGACGAACTTGAGCAATCCAGGCAGTCATTTACCCAGGTGATGAATCTGTATCCAGACCATCGCAAAGTGCCGGATGCCGTCTACAAGCTGGGTGTTGTCTACAGTCTGCTTGGCGATAGCCGTCGCTCGCTCGAATTGCTCAGGCAAGTTCAGACTGACTATCCAGGTTCAAGCGCCGCAGGCCTGGCGGACAGCTACGCTGCCGAGCTGCAGTAGCCTCCGGGCGCTGTCTCTGCCTTGCGCTTAGGTAATGTCCGAATCCTCTCTGCGAATCACCGAGGTTTTTCACTCTCTTCAGGGTGAGACCAGCACAGCCGGGTTGCCGACGGTATTTGTTCGGCTGACGGGCTGTCCGCTGCGCTGCCAGTATTGCGATACCGCCTATGCGTTCAGTGGTGGCCAGATGCGCTCCATCGACGAGCTGGTGAGCGACGTTGCGAGCTACGGAACTCGGCATGTCACGGTCACTGGTGGTGAGCCGCTTGCGCAGCCGAATTGTCATGGCCTGTTGGCACGGCTCGCCGACGCCGGCTTTGATGTTGGTCTCGAAACCAGCGGTGCGCTCGATATCACCAACGTCGATACGCGAATTCGTCGAATCATAGACCTGAAGACGCCCGGCTCAGGTGAGGTTGGTCGTAACCTGTGGGCGAACCTTGACGATTTACGCAGCACCGATCAGATTAAGTTTGTCGTGTGTTCGCG
>CAYGQC010000071.1:0-18954 GCA_964351875.1 uncultured Pseudomonadales bacterium | reverse complement strand
TTGCAGAATTCCCGGTGACATTCACAACGCCGGAAATCAAGATCTACACGACCGAATCGGCCAAGTTCACCTTCATGAAGCAGCTCAGCGAGCAGGCCGACTGGGGCGACGGCACGATCACAACCATCGACGGTATTCGCGTCGACTATGCCGATGGTTGGGGGCTGATCCGGCCATCGAATACGTCGCCGGTGCTCACACTGCGCTTCGAGGCCGACGGAGAGTCCGCTCTGGATCGCATTAAAGACGTGTTTCGCGAGCAGCTTGCGAACGTCGACTCTGCCATGACCTTTGACGACTGATGAGCACAGCCAACCCCAGCCAACGCACCGCCGAGATACTGATCGAGGCGCTGCCGTACATTCAGCGCTTCCACGGCTGCACACTCGTGGTGAAGTACGGCGGCAACGCCATGGTCGACGAACGCCTGAAGGCTGATTTCGCCCGAGACATCGTCATGATGAAGCTGGTCGGCCTGAACCCCATTGTCGTCCACGGCGGTGGCCCTCAGATCGGCGAGCTGCTTGAGCGCCTGTCGATCCCGACCCGGTTCATCGACGGCATGCGAGTGACGGACACGGATACCATGGATGTGGTTGAAATGGTGCTGGGTGGCTCAGTCAACCAGGACATCGTCAGCCTGATCGCCAGCGCGGGCGGGCGCGCCGTTGGCATAACGGGCAAGGACGGCGGGCTCATCTCAGCCCGAAAGCTGACGCTGACTCGAAGCGCGGCTGAAGGCAGTGCACTGACCGCACCGGAAATCATCGACATCGGCCAGGTTGGCGAGGTCGAGGCGGTCGACACTCGCATTCTCAACACGCTCATCGCCGACGGCTTCATACCGGTGATTGCACCCATTGGCACCGACGCCCAGGGACGCTCGTACAACATCAACGCGGACGTTGTCGCCGGCCATATCGCCCAGGCGCTGTCCGCCGAGAAGCTGATTCTCCTGACCAACACACCCGGCGTTCTGGATCCCGACGGTAACGTCCTGACAGGTCTGGATCCCGACCAGGTTGCGGCGCTGATCAAATCCGGCGTTATCGAAGGCGGCATGCTGCCCAAGGTCCAGTGCGCTCTGGATGCATTGACCGGCGGCGTCAGCAGCGCTCAGATCATCGACGGCCGAGTACCGCACGCGCTGCTGCTGGAAGTATTTACCGACACCGGCGTAGGTACCCAGATCACCGGTTACAACAGCGCCGAGGTTGCTACCTGATGGCTGGTCAACGACGGCAACAGATTCTGCAAGCGCTGGCGAGCATGCTGCAGGCGGACAGTGGCGGCCGAATAACAACGGCCGCATTGGCACGCGAAGTCGGTGTCTCCGAAGCCGCCCTCTACCGTCACTTCCCCAGCAAAGCCAAAATGCTGGAAGCGCTAATTGAGTACATGGAAGACAGCATCTTCCCGCGCTGTCACGACATTGCGCGGCAAAACGAGCCCGCGTCCGTGCGCTGCGGTCGGATCGCTCTGCTACTGCTCATCTTCGCCGAACGCAACCCGGGCTTCGCAAGGCTATTGGTCGGCGACGTGCTGCTGGGTGAAACCGATCGACTGCGCGTGCGCATGCGCCAGTTTTTCGACCGCCTCGAAACCGAGCTGCGCCAGGTTGTACGCGAAGAGCAGGCCCGCTCTCCGACGCGGCCCGTACTCGCACACAACGCGGTCGCCAATCTGGTGATGGCCATGGCCGAGGGTCGAATCAACCAGTTTGTGCGCAGCCAGTTCCGGGATACGCCCAGCGCGATGTGGGAAGAGCAATGGCGGGCGGTAAGTGCAGCGCTGTTCGCTCGTGAGCCGGGCAGCTGAAAGCTGCAGTGGCAAGAATCGCCGCTAAGGGCTCTATATTTTGTAGCCGCTGAGGGCTCTCTACCAAGCCGCTGAAGGCTCTATATTTTGTAGCCGCTGAGGGCTCTCTACCAAGCCGCTGAGGGCTCTTTATTTTGTAGCCGCTGAGGGCTCTCCATACCAAGCCGCTGAGGGCTCTCCATACCAAGCCGCTGAGGGCTCTTTGTTTGGTAGCCGCTGAAGGCTCTAACGCTGGGTGGTGAGGAGTTGGCAGTCCGGCTGGCGGAAAAGCTCGATCTCTTCGGCAAAAGCAACTCGCGCATTTTTCTGCTCCGCGCGGCGCGCGGCGACCTCGTGTTCGAGCTGATCGATCTGTTCTCGAGCTGACTCGATGCTCTCAACCATGGCCGCTGTCAGCGGCCGGCCTGAACGCTCGGCTCTGGCAGCCTGCTGCTCGAGTTCGCTGAGCTGGGTCTGGAGCTGAGTGATGTTTGCCCGGGCGTTGACGATTCGCACGTCTATCGACTCGATCGTCTGCTGTTCTGCAGCAACAATCTCCGCCTCAGACTGATACAGGGTATGGATGCGATCGACGGCCGCCTCGCAGCGCGCCAGCCTGTCATCCCGGATCGCCTTAAGCCTGGCCTCTTCGGGGCTGAGCTGGGCGTCCACGGATTGCAGCACCCGGCCGCTGGTGCCATCAATGATCTGATAGCCGTAGGCAACCCGGTCTGACGGGATGCTGGAAGATATCTCCGTCGCGCCCTGGGCATTGGTGTAACGATAGAAGCGTACGGCATGGGCACTGACGGAGCTAAGCAGCACAGCAGCAGCGACAGTCGCCACCACGAATCGACGAGGCGAGCGCCTGTCTCGAATCAAGGATGTGTGCTGTTCTGCTTTCATGCTTATGGGTCTTCTCGAGAACCTAGGCCGAAACCCGGCAGTGTTTCCGTTGATACGCGGTGACGCGTTCAAGGTCGTCGGCTCGAACTTTGTCAGAGCGAGCCGCCAAGTCAAGGTAGTCGATCACATCCGCGAGGCTGATTGCGGAGTAGACCGGCACTCCAAGGTCTGTGCTGACAGCCTCGGACGCCGTCACACCGTTATCCATGATCTCCTGCCGATCGAGGGCTACAACCACGCCGACCACGTCGCCGCCGGCTTCGCGCACCATGGTCGCTGCCTCCCGCACCGCGGTACCAGCGGTCAGTATGTCATCGACGATCAGCACGCGTCCGTCGAGCGCCGCACCGACAAATCGGCCACCCTCGCCGTGAGCTTTGGCTTCTTTTCGATTAAACGCCCAACCCGTGTTAATCCCGCGCTGCTCAAACGCCAGCGCGAGGGCAACTGCCAGCGGAATGCCCTTGTAGGCGGGCCCAAACAGCACATCAAACCCAACTCCCGCTTTCTGCACCGTATCTGCATACGCCTGGCCCAACACTGCCAGACCGGCGCCGTCACTCACGTCGCCCATATTGAAAAAATACGGGCTCAGACGGCCGGATTTCAGCGTGAACTCGCCAAACTTCAGTACGTTGCGGGCGAATAGCGCGCTAACAAAGTCCTGTCGCTGTTGCTTGTCCATGCCTTGACGCTCTCCTTTCCTGGAACAAGATGTGCTGGAGTCAGATGTCGGTTATAGCGCGGCTCGTTGCTACAAACGTGCCAGTGGGTTCACTCCGCGAGCGCAGCTCGCTGCGCCGCGAACAGCTCATCAATACCACCCTTCGCAAGCGCGAGCAGCGCGCTCAACTGGTCGGGATCGAAGCTGCCCTGCTCGGCGGTGCCCTGAATCTCGATAAAGCCGCCACCTTCGCGCATGACTACGTTCATGTCCGTATCGGCCTTGCTGTCTTCTGGATAATCCAGATCGCAAACCGGCACGCCTTTATAAATTCCTACGGATACAGATGCCACGAGCTCATTGAACGCGTGCTGAACACCCGCAACGCGGCAGGCGTCGGCTAGTGCCACGGCGGCGCCTGTAATGGAGGCGGTACGGGTGCCGCCATCGGCCTGCAGGACGTCGCAGTCGAGCTTGATGGTGCGCTCGCCCAGGGCTTCAAGATCGATAGCCGCGCGCAGGGAGCGCCCGATCAATCGCTGGATCTCAACCGTTCGGCCCTGTTGCTTGCCGCGCACCGCTTCACGATCAACGCGAGTGTGGGTAGAGCCGGGTAGCATGCCGTACTCCGCAGTCACCCAGCCTCGGCCTTTGCCACGCAGAAATCCCGGCACCGAATTTTCAACGCTCGCGGTGCACAACACGCGAGTGCCGCCGAAGCTGACCAAGACAGAGCCGGCCGCGTGATCCGTAAAGCCACGTTGAAACGTGACCGGGCGCAAAGCAGACGGCACGCGGCCGCTGGGGCGGGTAACGGTGGAATTGGAGGCTTCCGGCGACGACATAGACAATCCTGTATTCGGCTCGGTCAGTGAAGGGATGTCCTTGCGCAGTGGACCGGCTACACCTGCGGCGCGCGAGTATACGCCCACTGCCAGGAACAGGGCACGACAGCCCAAGTCCAGGCCTCTACAATCTCTCCTTTGCTCACATCGGCCGCGACCATGATCTATTCGATGACCGCTTTTGCCCGCACCCAGCTCGACTACGAGGGTGCGACCATCGTCTGGGAACTACGGTCCGTGAACAACCGATACCTGGACACCAGCTTCCGACTGCCTGAGACGCTACGCCAACACGAGCCTGCATTGCGCGAGATCATTCGCAAGCGGCTGAAAAGGGGCAAGCTGGATTGCACCCTGCGCATCGACGACAGCAGCGGCGGCGCGTTCGTCATCAACCGGCCATTGCTCGTGCAACTACTGGCGACGCTGGAACAACTGCGCCGGGACTCTCCTGAGTCGACACCACCGACCCCCATGGAACTGCTGCGCTGGCCTGGCGTGATGGTCGACGGCCGAGGCGACCCGGAGATCTTTGTTGCCAATGTGAAACAGGCTTTCGAGCAGGCGCTGGACGAGTTGGTTGCACACCGGGCTCGCGAGGGCGCTGGCATAGAGGCGGTGCTCAAGGAGCATCTTGTGGATATTGAGCGCATTACGGCCGAGGCGCGCGCGGGCACGGCAGATCTGACCCGCGAGCTGCAGCAGCGACTGCAACAGCGCATCAACGCGCTGTCAGTCGAGCTGGACCCCCAGCGTCTGGCCCAGGAAGTTGCCTTGCTCGCCCAAAAGGCGGACGTTGCCGAGGAACTGGACAGACTGAGCATCCAGACCGTGGAGGCGCACAACGCTTTAAATGGTGCCGGCCCCCACGGGCGGCGCCTGGACTTCGTCACCCAGGAACTCAACCGCGAAGCCAACACCCTCGGCGCCAAAGCCGTGCTCGCCGGCACCGCAAAGCAGGCCGTGGATCTGAAGGTTGCCATCGAGCAGATTCGCGAACAGGTGCAGAACATCGAATGAAAGGCGTGCTGATGATCGTTGCCGCGCCATCCGGCGCCGGCAAGACGTCTCTCGTTCGCGCCCTGGTTGAACGAGAGCCGGAAGTCTATGTTTCCGTCTCCCACACGACCCGGCCCCAGCGTCCTGGTGAGGTCGACGGCCAGCACTATCACTTCATCAGCGAAGATCGCTTTCAAGCCATGATCGAAGCCGGCGAGTTTGTCGAACACGCCAACGTTTTCGGCAACCTGTACGGCACGTCAGTCGCAGCTATTCGCGATCCGCTCGAAGCTGGTCACGACATCGTGCTGGAGATTGACTGGCAAGGCGCGCAGCAGGTGCGCACGCAATTCGAAGATAGCGTCAGCGTCTTCATCCTGCCGCCGTCCAGGGCCACATTGCTGGAACGGCTATCGGCGAGAGGCCAGGACGACGAGGCGGTGATCAAGAAGCGAATGGCATCGGCTGTCGCAGAGATGTCTCACTTTGATGAGTTCGACTTCGTGATCGTGAACGATCGCTTCGAGCTGGCCGTCGCGGAAATGACCACCTTGCTGCGCGCTGATCGCCTGCGCCAGCGCCGGCGCACCGCCGAGCTGGCGCCGCTGATCGAAGAGCTGCTGAATTCTCCGAACGGGTGAGCCATTTATGCTCGCGATTACGCCTAAGCATGGGGTCAGTGTAAAGTGCCAGAGTAAAGGCTCAACGCCGAGCGTTTACTCTGCCACTTTACTCTGACCCCGCGACTCACAATGCGCCTGTCAAGCAAAGCCCCGCAGACGCACACCCTAAACGGTTCCAGGAGCCCTATATGCTGTCCACAGCTACTCTTCTCGTTACTCTTCTCGCCAACGTCGGCAGTACGCTCATGGCGCCAACCGACCTGGTGGATGCCAGCAACGCAACCCGTGTGTCAGAGGTCATTCAAAGCATGGGCTACCGAGCCCAGATGGACACCGACGGTGTCGGCGACCCGATGATTCAATCAAGCGCCACCGGCTCACGTTTTGTCATCTACTTCTACGGTTGCACCGACAACAAAGACTGCAAGGCGATTCAATTCGCGGCTGGCTTCGCGCTCAGCGATGGCATCGCTCCGGAGCTCATCAACTCCTGGAACAAGGAAAACCGTTACGGCAAAGCCTATATCGATGCGGAGAACGATCCCATCATCGAGATGGACGTGAACCTCGAAGGCGGTGTCTCGGTCAGCAATATGAAGCGACAGATGGAGCTGTGGGAAATTACCTTAGGCGAATTTAAGGCACACATCGGCCAATAGTCAGAGTATCTAGTTGCACGATGTCTCTGGCTGCAGGGCCTCGAGTTCGCCTCTTTCAACGGCGAATTTAGAGCACACATCGGCCAGTAATCAGCCACCTAGTTGCAGATGGTAACCGCCTGCAGGGCTTCTAAGCTCGCCGCCTTTGGGGGCGAGTTTAGGTTCCACTTGGGCCCGTAGGGCTCTCAAAAGGCCCGCCAGCCTGCACCGGGCTGGTTCGGACGGCCCTTGCCCCGTTGAGCCGGCATCGCTAGACTCCCCCGCCCCAAATCTGTGGAAACTGTGCCATGGCACGCGTCACCGTTGAAGATTGTCTGGATCACGTCGAAAACCGGTTTGAACTGGTTCGCCTGGCAACTCGCCGAGCTCGCATGATGTACCGCACGAACTCCGAGCCGATGGTTGATCCGGAAGACGACAAGCCGACCGTCATCGCACTACGCGAGATCGCAGCAGGGCTGGTATCCCACGAAGTGCTTGACGAGCACGATGCCGCCACACAGGATGAGGAAGTAGAAATGACTTTCGGCCTCACCGATGAGCAGCGACAGAGCGAAGAGCTCTGACGGCTATTTCCAGGCGCAGCTGCGTCAGGCAGCCGCCAACGACCAGGTAGCCGCTCCGGCTAGCCTGGACAGCCTTACCGAGCAACTACGTAGCTATCTAGACGAGCAGGATGTCGCTCGCGTTGTTGAAGCCCATGACTTTGCGGCCCAGTGTCATCTGGGCCAGTTCCGCCGCACCGGCCACCCTTATATAACCCACCCTATTGCCGTCGCCAGCAAACTGGCGACCATGGGTATGGATGCCGAAGCGTTGATGGCGGCACTGCTGCACGATGTCGTCGAAGACACGGGTGTCAGCCTTGAGGATTTGTCCGAGCGATTCGGCCCGGAAGTCGCCACCATTGTCGACGGCGTCTCCAAGCTATCCACGATCTTTCGCAGCCGGGCAGAAGCCCAGGCTGAGAACTTTCAGAAGATGGCGATGGCCATGGCCAACGACATCCGCGTGATCATGGTCAAACTGTGCGACCGGCTGCACAACATGCGCACCATTGGCGTCATGAGCCAGGCCCAACGCAAGCGGATCGCTCAGGAAACGCTGGATTTGTACGCGCCAATCGCGGGTCGTCTGGGCATGCACGAATTCAAAGTTGAATTTGAAGACCTGGCATTCGGCGCTCTGTACCCACTGCGTGCGGATCGCATCGCGCGCGCCGTGCGTGCCGCTCGCGGCAATCGCAAGGCGGTCATGCGCGAAATCAGCCTGTCGCTTGAACAGGCGCTCGCCAACGAGGGCATTGAGGCAAGCGTCACGAGCCGCCAGAAACATCTATACTCGATCTACGAAAAAATGAAACGGCAACGCAAACCGTTCGGCCAGATCATGGACGTCTACGGTTACCGGATCGTCGTGGATCAGCTCGACACGTGCTATCGCGCGCTAGGCGTTATCCACAACCTCTACAAGCCCGTATCGAGCCGCTTCAAAGACTACATCGCGATTCCGAAAGCCAACGGCTACCAATCGCTGCACACCTCGCTGATCGGCATGCACGGCGTGCCGATTGAAGTGCAGATTCGCACAGAAGCCATGGATCGAATCGCAAGCGAAGGCATCGCATCCCACTGGAAGTACAAGCACACGCGGGACACCGACGCCGTTCGCAACACCCAGCGCAAAGCCCGGGAGTGGGTGGAGAAAGTGGTCGACCTGAACCACCAGTCCGGTAGTTCCCGCGAATTTGTCGAGAGCGTGAAGACTGATCTGTTTCCCGATGAGGTCTATGTCTTCACGCCGGACGGAGACATCCTGTCGCTGCCACGTGGGGCCTGCGTGGTGGACTTCGCCTACGCGGTACACACTGATATCGGCAACACCTGCGTCGGCGGCCACGTCGACCGAGAGTTCGTGCCGCTATCTACTCAGCTCCGGTCCGGACAAAGTGTCAGTATCACAACGGCACCCGACGCCATGCCGAATCCTGACTGGCTGAGTTTTGTGGTCACGGGCAAAGCCAGGGCTGGCATACGCCACGGCCTGAAGAGTCAACATCGATCATCATCAATTTCGCTTGGCCGCAAGCTGCTCAACCGTGCGCTCGCGCAGGCGGACACATCGATTGCCGACCTGGACTTCAGGCGCCTGCGCAAAGTCTTTACCGAGTTCGACATGCGCAAGCGCGACGACGTCTTCGAGGCCATCGGCAGTGGCGAGTTGATGGCCTACGTCGTTGCCCAGCGCCTGCTCGCCGCCAGCAACCCGGACTTTGAGGCGGTTGAGCTGAATCAGGGCGGGCCGGTAGCCATTCGCGGCGGCGAGGGGCTGGTCATCACCTACGCTCGCTGCTGCGGACCAGTGCCCGGCGATCCCATCGTCGGCCACATGAGCCGAGGCAAAGGCCTGGTCGTGCATCTGGAAACCTGCGCCAATATTCACGAAGTGCGTCGTCGGGCTGCCAACGAGATCATCCCTACCCGCTGGGCCGAGAAGCGCAAGGGCGAGTTCAATACAAACCTGCTCATCGAAGTTAAGCGGCAGAAGGGCGTCATCGCGGAACTCGCCAGTACAATCACTGACTTAGATGCGAGCATTGAAGACATTCACATTGAAGAGCGCAGCTCGGTAATCTCTTCTGTTCGAGTTGAGCTCGCGGTGCGCAGCCGCAACCATCTCGCCCGTGTGATGCGCCGGCTACGTAACGTGAGTTCCGTCAGCTCGATCCGACGAGTCGTTGCCTGACGCGCTCACCTGCCGCTGCGCCTCTGCCCGGAAAATCAGCAAAAGGACAAGACGATGTCTCGAATCGCCATCAGCACAGACAAAGCGCCGGCCGCCATCGGCACCTATTCCCAGGCCATGCAGGCGGGCAATCTTGTTTTCCTGTCCGGCCAGATCCCACTGTCTCCGACAACCGGCGAGCTGGTCAGCGACGATTTTGTCGATCAGATCGAACAGGTACTCGATAACCTCGCGGCGGTTTGTGAAGCGGCCGGCGGCAGCCTCAACGATTGCGTCAAGCTGTCGGTCTTTCTCAAGGACCTCGGCAACTTCGGGCACGTTAACGCCGCGATGGAGAAGCGCTTCAGCGCGCCTTTCCCGGCGCGAGCCGCCTTTGGCGTGGCTGACCTGCCACGTGGCGCCGAGGTCGAAATCGAAGGCGTCATGATCGTTCCCGGCAGCACCGCCTAGACCGCGCTCCAGGCTAGCAAGTGAGGTCCGTGTGATGCTTAACGCTGTACTGCCTACGCTCGAATCATGCTCGACTACTGAGCGTTGAAACTCGAAGAGCCCATTACTGTCATCAAAGGCGTCGGCCCAGCTCAGTCCGAAAAGCTGGCGCGACTCGGGCTCACCACGCTTCGCGATTGCCTGTTCCACCTCCCGAGGCGCTACAACGACAAAACCCGTTCACTACCCATGCGCCAGATTTCGCCGGGCCAGTCAGCGCTGGTGACCGGCCGGGTGGTCAGTTCTGACGTAGGCTTTGGCGGCCGGCGATCTCTGACGGTGGTGATCACGGACGACACTGCCGCCCTCACGCTGCGGTTCTTCCATTTCTCCCGACGTCAGCAGGATCAGCTTGTCGAGGGCGCTGGCATTCGCGCTTTCGGGGAAGTGAGATTCGGGCCCAAGGGGCTGGAGCTTGTGCACCCGGAATATCGAGTATTCAGCGGCGAGCCACCGCCGCTGGAGGAGTCGTTAACCCCGGTTTACCCAGTCACCGAAGGCATTGGTCAGGCGCGTATTCGAGCGGTCATCGTCGCGGCATTAGCGTGCCCGGACGCTACTCAAGCACCGGGCTACGACGCGCTCGCCTATCTGCACCAACCGCCCCGCGGAACGGACGCTGCTGATCTGGAGACGCGTCGCCGTCAGCTCGCCGGCGACGAGCTCACCGCGTACTACTTGGTTATGCAGGCGCGGATGCTCGCCAGAGAAGCGCTGCGAGCACCTAAGCTTGATCAAAGGGAGGGCCTGGGGCGCGCACTGTTGGCTGAGCTGGGCTTCAGTCTCACCAACGCCCAGCGTCGCGTCCTGAGAGAGGTGCTGGAGGACATCTCACGCAGCCGTCCAATGCTGCGCCTCGTCCAGGGCGACGTGGGTTCCGGCAAAACCGTCATCGCAGCATTTGCCGCCATTCGCGCGGCGGAGCACGGCATGCAAACCGCGGTGATGGCGCCTACCGAGATTCTTGCAGAGCAGCACTACCTGACGTTGTCCGAGTGGCTAACGCCGCTGGGTGTGACCGTCACGATGTTGTCCGGATCACTGCGCAAGGCCGAGCGCCGCAAGCGCGAAGCGCAGGTGGAGAGCGGCGAGGCTCTGGTCGTTGTCGGCACCCATGCCCTGTTTTCCGACAGCGTGACGTTTCAATCGCTAGCGCTCGTGATCATTGATGAGCAACATCGCTTTGGCGTACACCAGCGCATGGCGTTACGCGCAAAGAGCGCCGGCGACGCGCCACATCAGCTCGTCATGACTGCAACACCAATACCGCGCACGCTCACCATGGCGCTGTACGCCGATATGGACACCTCAATCATCGACGAACTGCCGCCGGGCCGGCGTCCTGTGACCACAACGGTGCTGAGCGATTCGCGGCGCGAGGAGATTGTATCCAGAGTCGGTCAGTCGCTCGCCGGCGGCAATCAGGCGTACTGGGTGTGCACCCACATCGAGCCTGCTGAGGAGGCCGGCGTGGCCGATGCTGAAACGACCTTCGACAACCTCACGGCGGCACTGCCCAGCGCCAGAGTCGCGCTGCTGCACGGTCGGACCCCGGCAGATGACAAAGCCCGGATCATGAGCCAGTTCAAGGCCGGTGCAATCGACTTGCTCGTTGCGACGACGGTCATAGAAGTGGGGGTGAACGTACCCAACGCCACGTTGATGATTATCGAGAACGCTGATCACCTGGGCCTGGCGCAGATTCACCAGCTTCGAGGCCGGGTGGGTCGCGGCGGCAAAGCCAGCCACTGCGTACTGTTGTACGCCGGTGCGTTGTCCCAAACCGGCAAGACTCGTCTGGGCGTGCTGCGCGACAGCAACGACGGCTTCCGCATCGCGGAGGAAGACCTGAAGCTCCGTGGGCCCGGCGAGCTTCTCGGCGCACGCCAGACCGGCGAGCAGTCATTTCGCGTGGCAGACCTGGAGCGTGATGCGGATCTGTTCGATGGGGTGGTAGAGCGCGCTGCTGCGCTGCTGGGCAACGATCGAGCTGCGGCATCTTCGCTGGTCGCTCATTGGTCTGGTGGCCGTATCGACCTCGCGGACGCTTAGAAGCCTCCGAACGCAGTTCGCTCGCCTTGCAGCCAACCGGCAAGCTGCCGAGCGCTGTCTATACTCAAAACAGATTCAGCGATTGACGGGCGGCACGGTGCAAAGCCCGCGATCCGCGCAGGAGACATCTGTGAGCCACGTGGCAAATTCGAATTCATCGAGCAACACAGGCGCCCCCGGGCCTCGACTCGCAGCGATGCAGAACCCGCCGGAGGACGTTCGCGTTCGCGCGATCAAAGTGGCTGGCGACAACGGCCTTCTGCACGTCGTGGCGCCGGAGTCGAGCATCATCGACCCCACACAACTCACGCCGATCATTGGTGACAACGCGCTCGTTCTGAGTACCGATCCGCGGACCCCCGTCGCTGCTGTCCCCGGCTACTACGACACGCCCACTCTTATCGAGGAAACACTGGTACGCGCGCCGGTCCTGGCGCTGGCAACCGACCAGCCTGGCGTCTTCACACGAACGAGCGGAGCAGACTTGCTGAAAGGCGATTTCGACTACGACGTTCAGCCTTTCTCGCTCCCCGTACCGCCGCCTTCCCAGCAACGCTCGCGCGAGGAAGACAGCCAGCTCATCCACCAGACAGTCAGCCGATTCACCGAGCTGAAGATTCAGCAGCGGCTGGAAGAAACCCTCGATATCCCGCCGCTGCCTGAGGCGGCCCGGCGCATCATCGCCCTGCGCAGCGATCCAAATTATGACCTGACAGATCTGACCCAGATCATCGAATCAGATCCAGCGCTGGCGGCACGCATCGTCGGCTGGGCAAACTCCGCGTACTACAGCGCCAACCCGCCAGCACGATCCATTGATGACGCGGTCATGCGTATTCTGGGTTTCGATCTCGTGTTCAACATGGCGCTTGGACTGGCGCTGGGCGATACCCTGCGACTGCCGAAGCACGATGTGCAGGGGCTTCCACCGTTCTGGATTGAGGCACTGTTCAGCGCAGCGACGATGGAAGCACTCGCACGGCAGATGCCCGCCGAGAACCGACCCGAGCCGGGGTTGTGTTACCTCGCCGGTCTGCTGAGCAACTTTGGTCAGCTCGTGATTGGCCACGTATTTCCCTACCAATATCAACGCATCGTCGACATTCAGGCGGCAAACAGACACCTTCCCCACACCTACGCTGACCTTCTGGTGCTGGGCATCGGCCGGGAAACCATCGCCGCGACGCTACTGGAGAGTTGGGATCTGGACGCGGCCGTGTGCGATGCCGTTCGCTACCAACACTTGTCCGACTACACCGGCAGCAACGCAAGCTACGTCAATCTGCTGAGGCTGACACACCAGGCGCTATCGTTCGAAGGCGTGACCGATTATCCACCTCAGCTTCCGGACGGACAGCTTCTTGCCAGCCTGTCCCTCGACACCAGCCGCATCGACGCTGTGATCGAGCTGATACATCGGTCAAAGGAATCCATAGAAGAGCTCGCGGGCGCCATCAGCTAGCAGAACACGCTCGCTGGGCAGGCCCGGGGTTACGCTGTTGTGGCAACTGCGTTGCGAACAACCGGCATGACATCGTAGGTAGTGAGCACTTTGGTAAGGGCCGCATCGTTGCCGTTACGACCTTTATTGCCGCGCTTCAGCGAGTATTCCTGGCTACCGGGGATCGTGAGAAAGCTCTCAGCAAAGGGCGCAAGCTCACGCGTCATCTCGCATACGGTTCCAGCACGCAGACTCATCACCTTGAGCCAGACATCATCCGCCCGCGGACACAGCGAAAGCGCGGCGTCCAGGTTCGCAACTTCCGGATCAAAACAGCCCGGGAAATACAGAACGCCGCCGACCCCGGTTGGGAACACACAGTGCGAGGGCTTGAAGTTTGCTCTATCCCGGCGCCAACGCTTGTACGGCAACAATCGCCCACGCGCATCTACCTGCATTGTGTGTGCACGATGACAATGGATGTGCTCGGGGGCGCGGCGGTGGCCCGCCATGAGCTCCGCCACCATATGCTCGGGGTACATGACGTCGTCATCAACGGTTAGCAGTAGCGAATCGGGAAACGCCTTCAACGCCCAGTGGTACTTCGTGTGCGGCCCCAGGTCACGCTCGCAAAACCGCAGTTCGAGCCCTCGTGCCTGCTGTCGAGCGAGGACCGGCGTGATATCCGACGGATCAAAACGATCCTTCGGCAGCCAAACGACAATCCGATCTGCCTTATAGCTCTGCTGCAGCAGGCTTTCGATCGTGAGGTGGAGTTGCGGCAGCCGCTGTGGAATCACGGTCAGCGTTATCACGAGTTCTGGGTTGTCCGGCGCTGCTGCTACGCCGGGTTGGCGACAGTGCAGGGCCTGTTCATCAAGCAACAGCGCGCGGTTCTCAGCTTTCGCGTGTCGCTCGCTAGACACGCGCTCCTTCGCCGATCGCTTTGGCTGTAGCCAGTTAGCAACGGTGGAGATCAACGCTCTTCGTACAACGCGCCGGCCTCCGGGTCCGCAAGAATCTCGTCGTCGATCAGCCCTTCAGTGCGCGCGATCACGGTGGCGACGGTGGCATCGCCGGATACATTGACTGCCGTTCGCATCATGTCCAGTAAGCGATCAACGCCGATGATGAGCGCCACACCCTCCAGCGGCAGACCCACTTCCGTGAGCACCATGGACAGCATGATCAGACCAACCCCAGGCACCGCAGCCGTACCGATCGATGCAAGGGTAGCTGTGAGGACAACCATCAGCAGTTGGCTGGCGGACAGATCAAAGCCATAGAACTGAGCAATGAAGACCGTCGCGACACCCTGCATGATCGCCGTGCCGTCCATGTTGATCGTTGCGCCCAAGGGCACGACAAAGCTCGCCACTTTGTTGTTAACGCCGAGACGGTGCTCAACCGCTCGCAACGTTACTGGCAGGGTTGCACCGCTCGAGGACGTTGAAAACGCAACCAGCAACGCTTCGCGCATCTTGCCGAAGAACACCAGTGGATTCACTCGCGCGAGCAGCACCAGCAAGGTCGAGTAGACCAGCGCCGCATGCAGCAACAACGTGGCCACGACCGAGAAGAAGTACTGGAGAAGGTTACCAATCTGCTCCCAACCAACGCGCACGAACAGCAACGACATCAAACAGAAAACGCCGTACGGCGCTAGCTTGATCAAAATGCCGATCAGCACCATCAGTACGCCTGAGAGGTCATTGAAGAAGCTGCTGACCCGTGCGCCTGCTGAGCCAGCGCGCGCTATTGCGATGCCGAGGAGCAGGGCAAAGACGATAATCTGCAGCATGTTGCCCTGCGCCATCGCCGCCACGGGGTTGTCAGGCACGATGTTGAGAAGGGTTTCCTTGATCGGTGGCGCTTCTTTAGCCACGAAGTCCGAACTGGGTATGGCGTTTGCGCCTTCACCGGGCGATACAATCAGCGCAACCATGAGCGCCAGCGACACCGCGATCGCGGTCGTCATCAGGTACAGACCTATCGTCTTGGCGCCGATACGCCCCACGTCGGAGCCGCTGCCAAGTGCTGAGGCGCCACAGACAAGCGACACGAAGACCAGGGGCACAACCATGATCTTCAAGGACTTCAGGAACAGTACGCCACCGGCGTCCAGCAGGCCATCGATCAGGTAGATCTTGAGAAAGCTGCCGTCTGCTGGCGCAATGGCCTGCAATACCAAGCCCACGGCAATGCCCGCAGCCATGCCGATCAGGATACGCACGGTCAGATTCATCAAAGGCCCTCCCAGTCCAGTGAAAATCCTGGCGACGTCAGCTCGTTAGCCGACTTCGATCATCTCAAAGTCTTCTTTGCTGACGCCACACTCTGGGCAGACAAAATCTTCCGGTACGTCGCCCCAGGCGGTTCCTGGCGCAATCCCTTCTTCCTCGAAGCCTTCAGCCTCGTCATAGATCCATCCGCAAACGATACATTGCCACTTTCGCACGGCGCGTCGATACTCCCAAATGTAGATTCTTCCGAGGGCGGGCCTGCCTTCGGCCTTAAGGCGCGCTAAAGTACTGACCCGCCTGACGAAAAGCAAAAAAACTCGCCGCACCAGGGTTATCCACATTACCCGCTTAACGAGCGAGAAGACGACCGGGGAAGACATTGACCAAATCGCATCAGCGCGCGCGGTTACCGAGAAGGCGCCTAGCAGCGACCCTCCGAGCATGAACACCGCAGCCGCTTCCAGTAATCGGCTGGTCGAGTACGGCCGGCTAATGCGCATCGACCGGCCAGTGGGGACGCTGTTGCTCCTGTGGCCTACGCTGGCGGCACTGTGGATGGCGGCCGACGGTCTGCCGGCAACGACATTAATCATCGTATTCACAGCCGGCACCTTCCTCATGCGCGCTGCCGGCTGCGTCATCAACGACTACGCTGACAGAGATTTCGACGGCAAAGTAGAGCGCACCCAGGAGCGGCCACTGGCCACCGGCCGCATCTCCGAGACCGAAGCCCTTGTGCTCTTCGGTGTTCTGGCGACGGCGGCCTGCATACTGATCTACTTCCTGAATGAGGCGACGCGATATCTCGCCCTGGGCGGTATGGCTATCGCTGTCACCTACCCGTTCATGAAACGCTTTACCTACCTGCCCCAGGTGGTGCTCGGCGCTGCCTTTAGCTGGGGCATCCCGATGGCGTTTACTGCCGTCACTGGCACGGTAACCGAGGCAAGCTGGCTGTATTTCACGGCCAGCGTGTTGTGGATCGTGGCCTACGACACCTGGTATGCGATGGTCGACCGAGATGACGACCTGCTCGCCGGCATCAAATCAACGGCGATACTCTTCGGCAGCGCTGATCGCCTGATCATCGGCATTCTCCAGGTGCTGACATTGCTGGCGCTGTACCGGCTGGGCGTTAGCCTCGAGTACGACATCGTGTACAACGTGGCGCTGCTGGTGATTGCAGGCCTGTTTGCCCACCAGCAACGGCTGACGCGAAAGCGCAGCAAGCAGGGTTGCTTTGCGGCCTTCAAGAACAATATCTGGGTCGGTTTTGTGCTGTTTTGCGCCGTACTGGCAGAAACCCATCTGGGCCTTGTCATGCCGTCGTTGCTGCCATGACCCCTTCTGACGACAAGCCTGCTGCGGCGGGCCGAGGCAACCTCGTCGACCGATTGACTGATGCGCTGGGCAGCCTTTGCGCGCTGCTGACTCTGGCCATGGTGCTGGTGACCGTGCTCGTGGTTGTGCTGCGTTACGCCTTTGGCATCGGCACCATCGCCCTCCAGGAGAGCGTGATCTACATGCACGGGGCGGTGTTCCTGCTCGGCATCCCCTATGCGCTGCGGCACGACGCCCATGTCCGGGTAGACCTGCTGTACACCGGCTACGCCGAACGCCGAAAGGCTCAACTGAATCTGATCGGCCACCTGATATTCCTGCTTCCGGTTGCCGCGTTCCTGCTGGTGAGCTCGCTGCCCTATGCGGCGGCCAGTTGGCGCGTGCTGGAGACCTCACCCGAGGTCGGCGGCATTCCCGCGGTGTTCCTGCTCAAATCACTTATTCCTCTCGGAGCGACTCTGCTCGTATTGCAGGGCCTATCCGAGATCGTTCGGCTCAGCCGGCAGCTTGGTTTGCTCGGCGCGTCAGGCCGCAAAGGGCGCTAGCGTGGAATACCTGTCCCTGGCCATGTTCGCCATCGTCTTTGCGGCCCTGCTCGCGGGCTACTCAGTCGCGCTGACGCTGGCAGGCACCGCCCTTGGCTTTGCGGCGCTGGGGGCTCTATTTGGCATATTCGACATTGGTGATCTCGGATTCTTTCCCGGCCGAGTGTTCGGTATTGTCACCAATCAAACGCTCATCGCCGTGCCGCTGTTCGTATTCATGGGCGTCACGCTCGAGAAAACACGCATCGCCGAGGAGCTGTTATCAGCCTTGTCATCGCTTATGGGCCGATTTCCAGCCGGCTTGGCGTTCGCGGTGCTGCTCGTGGGCACTTTGCTCGCGGCCAGCACCGGCATCGTCGGTGCCACAGTGGTCACTATGGGCCTGATGTCCCTGCCCGTTATGTTGCGCCAGGGGTACGACCCCAAGATCGCGACCGGTGTGATCGCTGCGACAGGCACTCTGGGCCAGATCATCCCCCCATCGATCGCGCTGGTGTTGTTAGGCGACGTTCTATCGAACGCCTACCAGCGAGCACAGCTCAGCCAGGGCGTGTTCGCTCCCGACACCGTTTCAGTGGGCGATCTGTTTGCCGGCTCCATCGTCCCCGGCTTCATCCTGGTGCTGCTGTACGCCGCCTACCTGCTCTTTGCGGCGATTCGAGATTCAAGCCGAATGCCGCCCGCCAAGGAACCCATTGAGACCGAGACCACGCCACCGTCGCTGCTGACGGCGCTCGCCGCACCACTCGTTCTGATCGTCGCCGTGCTCGGCTCGATTCTGGGCGGCTTTGCCACGCCAACAGAGGCGGCGGGTGTCGGCGCCGCGGGCGCGCTGATTCTGGCCGGCCTGAGGCGCCTGCTGTCCTGGCGCATGGTCCGCGAGATTGGTGACTCAACGGTAAAAACCACTGCGATGGTCTTTTTCATTCTGATCGGTGCATCGCTGTTTTCGCTGGTGTTCAGGGGCTACGGGGGTGAAGAGCTCATCGCGCATGCGTTCGAGGCAATGCCAGGCGGTATGTGGGGCGCCTTTGCTGTCGTTATGCTGGTCATCTTCCTGCTCGGCTTCATGCTCGATTTCATCGAGATCACATTTGTCGTCGTGCCAATCGTGGGGCCCATACTCCTCGCTATGGGCTTTGACCCGGTCTGGCTTGGCGTGATGATCGCGGTGAATCTGCAGACGTCATTCCTGACACCTCCCTTCGGCTTCGCCCTGTTCTACTTGCGTGGCGTGACGCCAGCCTCGGTACCTACCACTGCTATGTATCGCGGTGTTGTACCGTTCATCATCCTGCAAATCAGCTTGCTCGGATTGCTTATCGCCTGGCCGGAGCTCGCCACCTGGCTGCCAGACCAGATCTACGGGAAATAGTCTTGAATCCAGATATCGCCTACGTGAGTGAACGCGCACTTCTTCTGACGGGCCTTCGTATATGGGACGGGGATTCCTACATCGATGCGGATTCGATCCGCATCGAGGATCGCCGCATCGCCGCAGTCGGCGAGTTTGCCGATCTGTCCGGCGGCTGTGACGTCCGCTCTCTTCCGGGCATAACTGCGATTCCCGGATTGATCGACGCCCATGTCCACATGGAGCTGGAC
>CAYGQC010000070.1:0-19121 GCA_964351875.1 uncultured Pseudomonadales bacterium | reverse complement strand
ACGTAGTGATTGTAGATCTCGGTGAGCGCCGGTAGATCGGCATGGGTGGCTTGTCGTACGGTCACCGCTTGCTTCTGCTCCCGCGGCTCCCGCGCTTGTGCACTTCCGCCATCAGGCCAAACAGTTTGGTCACGTCGTTGGGTGAGTCGTCGCCGGCGTAGTGCTTGAACAGAGTCGATACGTTAACCACGATCCGCTCGCCATCACCCCAGCTTTCGTAGTCGCTGAAGTCGATGTCGAGGCAAGCCTCAAGCGGGCTCATGCCGGCATCGAAACGAGGCCGCGCCTGGGCATCGATGTATACGAGGTATTCCCGAACGGCGCGCACTCCGCGCTTGTCGGTGATGGGGCCATGGCCGGGAACGACGGTCTCGATGTTCATGGCGAGCATCTCATCACACGCGGCGATCCAATTAGCGACAGGACCGGCCCAGATGATGGGATGGCCTTCGATGAACAGAATGTCGCCTGTGAAGACCGTACGGTCCTCGGGCACGTACACGAGCACGTCGCCCGCAGTATGTGCCGGCGCGGTCTGGCGTAGCTGTACTGCTTTGTCACCGACCGTGATATCCATCGCGCCGTCGAAGCCGATATCGGGCAGTCGCCGATCGACACCGGCAAAATCGAAGCTGCCAAAGCAGTGCAGAAAGAACTCGCCAAGGTCACCCATGTTGGGCGCCTGCTCGATGAGACCGGCCATCATCTCCGGGCTTTCATGCGCCATCTCCGCGATCGCGGCATTAGACGCGACAATCTTTGCCTTAGGGACACAACTGTTGCCGTTGCAGTGATCGCCATTTGAATGGGTGTTAACAATGGTGCCGATGTTGCCGGCGGCGGCTGGCTCCGCATCGCGCATCGCCACCAGCATGTCCTCGGTCAGGCGGGTATCGAACAGTGTGTCGACGAGTAGCGACTGGTCGCCGTCGCATATCAGGCCAGCGTTGCTCCAGCCCCAGCCGCCGTCTGGCTGCAGCCACGCGTAGCTACCGCTACCCAGGTCGGTGAGCCCGCAGGTGTAGGGCTTCGTGCCGAGAGATGTAGTAGCCATGTCATTGCCTCCGAGCAGTGCGATGTTGGATGCCTGGTCAGTCTACCCCGGCTGGTTGCACCGCCACAGCCTGCGTGGGTTTCGCGCGCGTCGACTTCCCAAGCGCCGGCCGGTAGTCTCGCGCGCCATGCTTGAGCCCAGTTCTTCCATCGACAGTGATACGACCGAGGTGCCGCTCGCCGTTGGTGAGTCGTCGACCTCGGAGCGCTTTAATGACATCCGGCCCTACACGGATGCTGAAGTGCCGGCCGTGGTCGCGTCGCTGATCCACAACCCGCAGTTTCGTGCCGCACTGGCGGAATCTCGTTTGCCAGGCGTTTGGCGGTTCAGCCCGAAGCTAGCGAAGGCGTTGGTGGCCATATCACTGGAGTTCAAAGCACGACACTGGCGGAGTGTTGCCGAGCTGCAATTGCTAGTTGGGTCACTGATGGGCCAGCTGATTACGAGCAGTGTTTCCGCGTTTACGGTGTCTGGTTTTGACGCGCTGCCGGACGACGGCCCATTTCTGTTCGTTGCCAACCATAGGGACATCGCACTCGATCCGAGTTTTCTTAACTACGCGCTGCACCGAGAATTCGGGAAGACAACTCGCATCGCCATCGGCGACAACCTGCTGGGCAATCCGCTCGCCGCAGACCTAATGCGCTTGAACAAGAGTTTCGTCGTGCAGCGAAGCGCCACCGGCACCAAGGCGATTTTCAAAGCGTTGAACACAACCTCAGCATATATCCGAGCCAGCCTTACGGATGGAGAATCGGTATGGATCGCCCAGCGCGAAGGCCGTGCCAAGGATGGTCTCGACAAGACTGAGCCGGCCGTACTCAAAATGCTCTCCCTCGCCTGGCGCAAGGACATCGAAGACTTTCGTGGTTTTCTGGAAAACGTTCGCCTGGTGCCGGTCGCGATCTCCTATGAGCTGGACCCGTGTGATGCGGATAAAGCCAGCGAGCTTGCTCAGAGAGCGCGCAATCCGGAGTTCGTTAAACCCGAGAACGCAGACATAGATAGCATTGTGCGTAGCCTTCGTGGTGACAAAGGCCGTGTGCATTTGCACGTCGGTCAGCCACTCGAGCCGATTTATCTTCAGGCCGAGGCCGTCGCGGAAGCGATTGACGCCTCGATACGTGAGGGGCTCGCGGTCTTTCCCACACACGTTGATGCCGCCCGGCGGCTCGGTGAGGACGTGCCCGACAGCGAATGGCCAGTCTTGCCGGAGGTGATGCGCGCCTTTGCCAAGCGAGTCGAGTCCTGTCCACCCGACGACGTTGGTTACTTGCTTGAGCAGTACGCGAACACGTGCCGTTTCAGTCGCAGCGATTCCGGCGACGCACCCGAGCCGGCAGTCGAACTCCGGCCCGAGTAGAACGCGCCTGAACCTTGGCCTAGAAGATAGGGTCCGATCCTTCCAATACCGCGCCGAGTTGTTCGCGCAGGCTCAGCACCTGATCTGACCAGTAGCGCTGGGAATCGAAGTAGGGGAACGCCAGAGGGAATGCCGGGTCGTGCCAGCGGCGGGCAATCCAGGCGCTGTGATTGATCATACGCAGCGCGCGCAGGGACTCGATGTAACCGAGCTCAGCGGTATTGAAATGCATGAAGTCGTTGTATGCCTCAAGGATCACGTTGAGACGCCGCTCCTTCTCATCCAGTTCGGCCGGCAGCAGCATCCACAGATCCTGTATCGCGGGTGCGTTGTGGCAGTCGTCGAAGTCTACAAAGTGCGGCACGTTGTCTCGCCAAAGCACATTACCCAGGTGGCAGTCACCGTGGCAGCGCACGGTTGCCGCATCCTCCGGTAACCGAGCAGCGATCGCCTCGATAACGTGGCCTGCGGTGCTGGCCCAGGCTTCGGCCATCTCTGGCGGTAGCCAGTGGTTGTCGGTAAGAAACGCGACGTTTTCGCGTCCTCGGGCGACAGTGGTCGGACGATCCCGGTGGGCGAACGGGTAGCGGCTGCCTACGCCATGCATGCGGGCGAGCGTGCGAGCGAGGACCTTCACCTCATCTTCGTTTTCCAGGTTCGGCGGGTGTCCGCCCTGGCGGGCAAAAACAGAGAAGCGGAAGCCTTCGTGTTCGAGCAGCGTTGTGCCGTCCCTCGCCAGCGGTGGCACGCAGGACAATTCCACTTCCACCAGCTCGGCGCAGAACGCGTGTTCTTCCAGAATCTGAGCATCGCTCCAGCGCTCGGGCCGGTAAAACTTGGCGATGACAAAACTGCCATCGTCGAGGCCAATTTGATAGACGCGATTTTCATAGCTGTTCAGTGCGAGCAGCGAGCCGCTGGTGAGCCAGCCAGCGCCATCGATAGCGTCCAGGATGAGCTCGGGTGTCAGGCGGTCATAGGGCGCCGGACCTGGATCTGGTCGCAGGTCTTCTGCCGGTGGGTCGAAGGCGTTGGTCACGGGGAAAGCGGTGTTCCATTGTACTGTGAGCAGACACTCTATCTGAACCAGGCGTTTATCGCGGTGGAGGGAGGCTGCGCCGCAGGGTAGCGGATTTGCCTGCGTTTAGCTGGTTTGGATCGCTTTGTTTCGTAGCGCGCAGGCCTTGCAGGCCTTCTCAATCCCGCCTCGCGATAGGCCACAGGTGCACTTCCCGCGCGCCTGCACGAGCCAGCACTCGGGCAGCCTGGGACAGGGTTGCGCCAGTCGTCATGACATCGTCCACCAGCGCAACGACCAGATCGTCGACCCGCCCCCTGGCAGTAAACACGCCGCGCACGTTGAGCAGCCGCTGGCTTCGGGTGAGTGTGGTCTGGGCAACCGTGTGTCGCCCGCGTAGCAGTACAGCGGTGGACACGGGCAACCCTAGCTCTGCAGCCGCCCAGCGCGCCAGAACGGCGCTCTGGTTGTAACCACGCCGAGCTAGCCGTCGCCTCGACAGTGGTACTGGAACAATGAGATCGGGCAGGCGTTCACCGTCGTAGCTGCGTTTGATATGGGTAGCTGCCAGGTAGGCGAGTACTCGCCCGGCGGGCAATTGATTACGCCACTTCACGCCGTGTAGCCAAGCTGCCGGCAGGCCATCGAAGCTGAGGCCGCACACGCAGCGTTGCCAGTCGGGCGGGCTCGCCAGACAACGGCCACAGACAGGCTCGCCATCGCCATTCGTTAGAAAGTCTGGCCGCAAAGGCAGCGCACAACTCCAGCAACGGTCCGTAAACGACGTGATGCTGTGCTGGCACGGCCAGCACAAGTCCCGGCGCCGATCGCTGGGCAGGCCGCATCCGAGGCAGCGCCCGGGGGCAAGGTGCCAGGCGAACTCGCGCCAGGCCCGGCGGAGCCCGATTGAGAGAGCGGCGTGCATATCGCTAGCGTCCGCTTGGATCGTGCGCTCGACAAGTCAGTTGCAGCGCGTCGGGCCGGTTGCCTACGCACCCTCTGTGACACAGCGCACATTTTGACCTCTGCAGCTACGCAAACGGGCCCGGTGTCTCCTAGTCTGAAATACGTGGGCGCTGTTAGCGTCTGCATCACAAAGCAGTAAGAGGTCTTTATGGCTGTAAACCCAATGCTTGGAGCAGGGGTGAACGGCATTAACAGTGGCCTCAATGGATTGAAACGCGCGGCACAGGATGTTGCGGAGCTGAATCTGGATCAGGACGGTCCGGATAACGGCAACGTAGCGCCTGAGGCGACGACGTCCAGGGATGTGGACGACTCAGTTAGTGCAGTAACCGACCTGGCGGTCTATGAGCGCCAGGTGCAGGCGTCGGCGAAGGTGATCGAGAGTGCAGACTCTGTGGTTGGTTTCCTTCTCGACGTGCACGCGTAGGACGAAGGCAGTAGCGGCGGGCCGGAAGTGGTCCGCTTAGCTATCGTCAAATCACGATTCACCGGGCTTCCACAGGGATTTTCGAAGCCGTGCAGATCAGTGCTTTTCAGGCCTATCCAGGAATCGCTCCGTCGCAAGGCACACTTGCGGATTCCGCCAACGCCGTCGGCAATGCCGCTGACGACGCGTCTGCGTCTGTCCTGAGCGTCTCCGAAGGGGGTCAGCGCCCCGGCACGGACTCGTCTGCAGGCGGCTCCCCCGACGACTCGCGTTACTCATCAACCGCGGTCCCGCCCACTCCAGATGCTGCTAACGCCGTTGGCAAGCAAAACCCCGATCTTCAGCGGCAACAACAGGCCGAGAAGAAGGCTGTGCAGGCGGCTGAACAAGCGCAGCTTATCGCCGAGCAGGAGCAGATCGAACAGCTAGCTGAGCGAGACAGAGAGGTTCGGGCACACGAACAGGCCCACGCAGCGGTTGGTGGCCAATACGCTGGCTCCCCGGTTTATGACTACACCCGCGGCCCGAACGGGCGAAACTACGCGAGCAGCGGCCACGTCAAGATCGATGTCTCCGTAATTCCGGGCGATCCCGAGGCTACGCTGCAGAAAGCTCAGACTGTTCGCCGCGCGGCGTTGGCTCCTGCGGAGCCTTCATCTGCCGATCGCTCCGTCGCCGCAAAGGCGTCTCAGATGGCAGTCGAGGCTCGCGCGGAAATCGCGCGCAGCCGTGGTCAGTCAGGAGAGGATGACAAGTCCGAAGAGGGTGACGCGACATCGGGCGTCGATGGAGCCGGAGCAACGGATGCCGATCGGGCTGGCAGAAGTGAACGGGCTGAAGAAAACCTGCCCGACTCGCGCTACCAACAACGGCCAACTGACCTGGGTAGCCTGCTCGATACCACAGTTTAATCACGCGCTTTCGGCTACATTGCGCACTGTTGCGGATTATTGCGCACTCGGGTGCCCTCGTTCGCGGGGCTCTCATCGAAGCATTTTGAGGATTCTCCCGGTTATGGACATCACACCGCCCCTCCGAGATATGAAGTTTGTGCTCTTTGATGTGCTCCAGGGTGAGCAGCATTACGCGAGCCTCAAGGCAGAGCAGGAGGTGGGCCGAGAGCTGATCGAGGCGATTCTCGACGAGGCAGCACGTTTTGCCTCAGGTGAGCTCGAACCGCTGAATGCCATCGGAGATCGGGACGGCTGCAAGCTGATTGATGGCCAGGTCACCACGCCCCAGGGCTTCAAAGAAGCCTACAAGCTCTTCGCGGATGGCGGCTGGGCCGGCTTGAGTGGTGCGACCACCTACGGCGGCCAGGGTTTGCCGGAAAGCCTCTCAGTGGTGGTGGAGGACCTATTCAGCCAGGCGAATATCGCCTGGTCCATGTATCCCGGCCTGTCCCGGGGCGCTATCGAAGCGCTGGAAGCGCATGGCAGCGAAGAACAGAAGCAGACGTTCCTGACCAAGCTGCTGTCCGGAGAGTGGACAGGAACGATGTGCCTGACAGAGCCACACTGCGGCTCGGATGTCGGTTTGCTGCGCACGCGAGCGGAAGCCGCGGCCGATGGCACCTACCGGGTTTCTGGCACAAAGATATTCATTTCGGCTGGCGACCATGACATGGCCGACAATATCGTCCATCTGGTTCTTGCCCGGCTCCCGGATGCGCCCGCTGGCACCCGGGGTGTATCGCTCATCATTGTGCCGAAATTCAACCTGGACGGCTCGCGCAATGGCGTAAGCACCGGCGCGATCGAAGAGAAGATGGGTATTCACGGCAACGCAACCTGCGTGCTGAACTTTGACGACGCTGTCGGCTATATGGTCGGCGAGCCGAACAATGGCATGCGCTACATGTTCACGATGATGAACGGCGCTCGCCTGGTGGTTGGGCTGCAAGGTGTTGCGCTGGCTGAGGCTGCTTACCAGAAGTCGCTCGCCTATGCTCGTGAGCGACTTCAGATGCGCTCGCTGACTGGCCCGAAAGAACCGGAGAAGCCGGCAGATCCCATTATGGTGCACCCGGATGTCCGGCGCATGCTGCTCACCCAGAAAGCGCTGGTTGAGGGTGGCCGGGCACTCGTCTATCTGGGCGCGCTGACGGCCGATCAATCACTGCATGGTCCCGACGACGAGGCGCGCCAGTTGGCCAATGAGCGACTCGATTTTCTGACGCCGATTATTAAAGGCTTTCTGACGGAGGCTGGGTTCGAATCGGCGAATGTCGGCGTGCAGGTGTTCGGTGGTCACGGCTACATCTGGGAGACCGGGATTGAGCAACACGTGCGCGATGCCCGAATCACGACGATCTATGAAGGCACAACGGGCATTCAGGGTCTCGACCTGCTGGGGCGGAAGGTGTTGATGACCCAGGGTAAGGCGCTATTGGCGTTTGCCGGTGAGATCAACCAACTCGCGAATGATCTGCCTGAAGAGCTTGCCGAGCTGAGTCAGCCGCTGTTGGATCTGACTGCCCAGTGGGGCGAGATGACGATAACGCTGGGTGGCAAAGCGCTACAGAACCCGGACGAGGTGGGTGCGGCCTCGGTGGACTATCTGATGTACTGCGGCTACGCTTGCCTCGCCTTCATCTGGGCAAAAATGGCGGCGGAAGCTCATGCGCAATCCGCTGCAGGCAATCCGTCGGATCACTACCTGGCCGGCAAGATTGCGACGGCACGCTTCTACTTCAGCCGATTGTTGCCTCGCATCAGCACCCATCATGCCGCGATAAACGCAGGTGCGGCATCCCTGATGACGATCGAAGACGCTTGGTTCGATCACACGTAGATCATCCCGGCGGTGGCCGAATAGGGGCATTGCTTACCGAAGCCAGTTGTTTCCTGCCCGTTCAGGGCGGGGCGGAACTAGCTTCACAACGTCTCTGCAGACGCTAAAAACAACAAAGAAACGACGAGCAGGAATTTTCGATGCCGAGCTATACCCCGCCGCAACAGGATCTGGAGTTCCTGCTTTTCGATCTGTTTGAAGTAGACCAGCAGTGGCAGAACATGCCCGCGCTGGCGGATTTCACGCCCGATCTGGTCAGCGCGGTGATCGCCGAAGGCGGCAAGCTCGCGCGTGACGTCATGGCGCCGTTGAACCGAAGTGGCGATGAGGAAGGGGTGACGTGGAGCGAATCAGGCGTCACGACGCCCGCCGGTTTCAAGGACGCGTTCTCCGCCTTCGGCAATGGCGGCTGGATCGGTCTCGCGGGCAATCCGGAATTTGGCGGGCAAGGCATGCCCAAGATGATGTCCTGCGCAATGGAAGAAATGTTCTGGGCGGCAAACCCCTCTCTTTACCTCTACGCGACGCTCACCACCGGCGCCACGATCTGCATCGATAGCCACGGCACCGAAGACCAGAAAACGACCTATCTACCCAAGCTATACAGCGGTGAGTGGACAGGTGTGATGGCGCTGACCGAAGGCCACGCTGGCACCGATCTCGGCATCATGCGCACCAAAGCAGAGCCCCAGGCAAACGGCAGCTATCTGATCACCGGTACCAAGATTTTCATCACTGGTGGCGACAACGATCTTGCTGAGAACATCATCCATCTCGTGCTGGCCAAACTTCCTGACGCACCGGAGGGTTCCCGCGGCATTTCCCTGTTTATCGTGCCGAAGTTCAAGTTGGACGCTGACGGCAATCCGGGTGACGCAAACGGCGTTACGTGCGGCTCCATCGAACACAAGATGGGCATTCACGGTAGTGCCACCTGTGTCATGAATTACGACGGCGCTGAAGGCTACCTGGTCGGCGAAGAGAATCGCGGCCTCGCGGGTATGTTCACGATGATGAACTTCGAGCGGCTCTCGGTTGGCATCCAGGGCCTGGGCGCTAACGTGTTTTCCTACCAGAACTCCGTGGATTACGCGCTCGATCGGCTGCAGGGCCGCTCGCCCAGCGGTCCCAAGAACGAAGCTGGCCCTGCAGACGCAATCGTAGAGCACCCGGATGTGCGCCGCATGTTGCTGACCCAGCGCGTGTTTGCCGAGGGTGGCCGCGCGTTTGCCCTGTTTGTCGGTATGCAGTTGGATAAAGCCAAATATGGCGGTGATGACAATGCGGACCGGCTCTCGCAACTGCTCACCCCGATCGCGAAGGCGTTTCTGACGGATCGCGGTTTTGAGTGCTCCGTCATGGGCCAGCAGATCTTTGGCGGTCACGGCTTTGTCCGCGAGTGGGGTATGGAGCAGATGGTGCGAGATACGCGCATTGCCCAGCTCTACGAAGGCACCAACGGCGTCCAGGCGATGGATTTCATTGGCCGTAAGGTTCTTCAGGACGGCGGCTCGACGCTGACAGGGCTGATTGAGCACATGTCCGAAAGTGATGTGGCTGATCAGCACAGCGACGCTTTGGCTGGCGCCCTGAGCCTGCTAGCGCGGGTGACCGATGATCTGGTGAAGCGAGCTGCAGTGGACGCTGATCTGCCGGGCGCTGTCGCGGTGGACTACCTCGACCTTGCGGGTTACGTGATTTACGGCTGGTTGTGGGCGCGCATGGCGAAGGTTGGCGATGCTGAGAAGGCTAAACTCGCCGAGTTCTACTTTGCGCGAATTCTGCCGCGCATCCATGGGTTGGAGCACAGTATTGCGGCAGACGCGAGCGCTGTCATGGATGTCGACTTCTCGAGCTAGGCCTCAAACCGTGGTAGCGACGCTGATTCCCTCAGCGCTTCAGTCCTGCTGCTCTGAGCGGCGACCTACTCGGCTGTCTACTCGGGCGCTGAATCAGGACAGGGATGTTCATCGCCGGTTTGATCGCACACGCTGATTGCCCGCATGTACAGCGACCACGTCGCCACCTCCTCGGCTGAGATCGGATCATCATCCGGTCCGAATGCATCCGTTCGTCGAGCTCGAAGAATCACGTAGGTTTTGTCGTTACCCGCGATTGCTTTGATCATCGTGATCTGGCCGCGAGCGTTCAGCCGGTTGCGCCCACAGGAGAACAGCCGGACGGATGTCGGGTAGCCGTTCTCCAAACCGGAGAAGGTGTTGAACGCGGAGAAGTGCTCGCAGGTCTGTGCCTGATCCTCGGCGAGGGTCGTGAGCAGCTCGATCGGATCCAGCGGATCGCCGCCGATGCGTTCGAACGACACCTTCTGATCCCATTCCGCCGGATCGTCATCCGCGGGAACGTAACTCACGATATCGAGCCCGGGGCTCTCGGTATTGTCACTGCCCAGCCAGCCTTCGGGTTGTTCTGCGAGAAGTATCTCGGTGCCGGCGGGAACAGGCTCACTGGTACTGCCCGCTGGACTCCCAGGCACCTCAGCTCCGGGCGTCGAATTGGTAGAAGTCGAACTGGCAGAAGTCGAATCAGTCGTGGTCGAACTGGCACAACCGGCTATGAGCACGGTCAGCAGCGCGGCGGCAGATAAATGGATTGCGGCGTGTGTCATCGATGGTGATCCACAATGGCAGAGGCCGCCATGGTATCTCAGCCGCGTGACGCTAGGGCGTGGGCTGCGTCACCAGTTGGCGCGCGATGGCTGCCAGTTGGATCTGCTCAATCTCGGACAACGCTAACGGCAGGCGGGCAACACCGAGCAACCGGCGCAGTACTTCGACGCCTGCAAATTGTCGGGTTAGCGGTATCGAGAAACCGTCGATCGCCTCGTAGCTGCGAAGCATTCGGGAAGCATCGTTCAATTCAAACCCGCACATCAGCAAATGAGCCAGGCACACGCCGAGATCAAACTCAGCCGGCCCGGTGAACGTGAACTCCGGATCGATGATCCAGACAAGCGACGCGTCGCGGTCCAAAAGCCAGCTTCCGGGGTAGAAATCCCCATGCAAAAGGACCGTAACCCCGGCGGATCGGTTACCCAGATAACATTCGCCCAGATCGGAGACGATTTTCTTCAGCCCGCTATCGGCCGCAATCGCGAGTTGGCTGTCCTGAAGCGCGCCCAGCTCAAGACTACTGTCGCTCGCGAAGGGCAGCGCGAAGATGTGTTCGTGGTTGAGCGCGCGCATGGCGCGATTATTCAGAGGAGGGTCAGCAGGCAGCCGGTGCAATTGTGACAGCCATTCCAGGAGTTTTGGCAGGACTCGAGTGATGACTGCGATGCTTGCGCCCGCGTACCACCTGCTCGCGTCCTCCGCGGTTCCCAGGTCGGTGAGAGCCAACAAATGGTTGTCCGGATCCGATCCGACAATTGTCGGCATCCGCTCGCCGACAGGCTTTGATTCCGCTACACGCTGGTAGAACTGCTGTTCGCTCTCGATGCGCTCGATCGGCGCCGGGATCTCGGGATAACGTTCTACCGCGTGGCTCGACTGTTTCAGAATCACGCTCGAGCCGTCCGTCAATGTCACTCGACGGACCCGATTCATGTTGCCGGCACCGGCACTGCCGGTTTGGGCAACTTCAGTGCTGCCACGCCACCAACGTTGCTGGGCGAGGTACGCCGACAACTCGGTCGGCGTTGCCGTGGCTAGATTGAGCACCCAGTGCTGCGCCAATGCCCCGCCTAGTGAATAGCGACCGGGTTGATGACCGCTTGCACAGAGCCTTCGAAGCGAGGCTGGCCGAGCACAAATAGAAACTCGGTCACGCCATCCGCTGCGAGTTGCCGGGTATCCATGTTTTCCAGGATGTAGACACCGTTTTTGGCGAGCAGGGTTGGATGCACGGGAAAGGCTTGCTTCGGGTCTTCGCCCGGCAGCACTTCGAGTGCCCATGTGTCAGCGCCCACAGCAACGACGCCCAGACCGGCGAGAAACTCGGCACCGTCAACGCCGATGCCGGGCTGAGCTCGACCGAAGCGCTCGTTGTCCACGCCGATGAGATTTAGCCATCCCGTGTGGAACAACACGACGTCGCCTCTGCCAATGGTTACTTCCTGCGCCTTCATCGCGGCTTTGATGTCAGCGCTGTTGAACGCGTGTCCTTCCAGCATCATGGTGGTGTCGAAGTGCTTCGCCATGTCAATCAGGACACCCCGGGTGACGATCGGTGGCAGGCTCTCAACCCCAAGTTTGGTGAGCCCGGTTGTGCGCACGAAGTCGGATGCATGGTTGCCGTTGTAGTAGGTGTGGTTGATGCCCATGTGGCCGAGACCGTCGATCTGCGAGCCGATGCCCATCCACAGGTTCATGAGGTCGTCGTTACCGGTTGCCTTGTTAGAGCCTAGTGTCGCGCCTGTTCCGTCCGAAAGCTGCAGAACAGTCATTGAGTAGCTGCGTGGTGGGTACGCGGGTGTGTTCCGGCCTGTGACGATACCCAGTGGGTACGTCTTGCCCGTCTTCACAAGCCTGGCAGCCTCAATCACCTTGTCAGGTGAGAGCAAGTTGATAGCACCCAGCGTGTCGTCAGCGCCGTATTGGGACGGGAACCACTTATCGTCGGCGTCGGCGCCTGTTGAGAGCGTGCTGCTCAGTAGCAGAGCGGCGATGGCCGCGATCGTTCGGGTTTGCTGTCTCATGTTGCTCCTCCCCGGAAGCTGGCTTGATAGGCGTCTCATAATGATTCGTCTATTTATTCGTTTATTTATTCGTCTATTTATTCGTCTGCGCCAGACAGGCAGGCCGCCTCCGCGAGGCGTTTAGCTGCTCGCCGCCGCGTCGATGGCCGCCGGCAGGCGCTGGTAGATATTGTCAAAGCCGCCGTTACTCATGATCAGAACGTGCAGTGTCTTGCCGGCTGCTCCCTGAAGGGTCGCCGCGTGGCGCTTACCGATCTCGCTGATCAGATTGTCAATGTCGTCGAACGATTGCGCTGGCACGACGCTGTGCTTTACCACTTCGCCCAGATCCCAGCGTATCTGGGGGCTCCGAAAGAAGAACACCTCATCAGCGGCGGCGGTGCAAGTTGCCAGATCGTCCCGCAACGTGCCGAGCGACATGGTGTGCGTGCGCGGTTCAACGATCGCGAGGATCGGTGAGTTACCGGCCTGGCGGCGTAACCCCTGCAACGTGCTGCGGATGGCGGTTGGGTGATGTGCGAAGTCGTCGTAGATCTTTAAGCCCTCGCGCTCAGCAATGAGCTCCATTCGGCGCTTTACGCCACGAAACTCATTCAGAGCGTCGACCGCCACACCGGCCGGCACACCCGCATGGCGCGCCGCGACAATCGCCGCCAGAGCGTTGTTGACGTTGTGTTCGCCGATCAGCGGCCACGCAACCGTGCCGACCACTTCATCGTTAACGGCGACATCGAAGCGGCTGCCGTCCGGCGTGGCCGACGTCGCTTGCCAGTGCTCGCCATTGTCCTGGTCAAAGCGCGTCTTGATTCGAGTGCCACCAAAACGGGTGAGTTCGCTCCAGCAGCCAGCGGCGATGACATCGTTGACTGCGTCGCTGTCGGCCGGCGCGATGATCAGCCCGGACTTAGGCACGGTGCGAAGCAGTAAGTGGAACTGATTCTGGATAGCGGCCAGGTCATCGAAGATGTCGGCATGGTCATATTCAAGGTTGTTGATGACCAGGGTGCGTGGTCGGTAGTGCAGGAACTTCGAGCGCCGGTCGAAATAGGACGTGTCGTATTCGTCGGCTTCGACGACGAAAAACGGCGCGTCACCCAGGCGCGCGGAGCGATCGAAATTGCTCGGCACGCCACCGATGAGATAGCCGGGGTTCATGCCCGCGTACTCGAGGATCCAGGCGACCATGCTAGCGGTTGTGGTTTTGCCGTGGGTACCGGATACGGCGATTACCCAGCGCCCCTGGAGCAGTTCGCGGCCAAGGAATTCGGCGCCGGAGGTATAGGTCAGTCCGCGCTCCAATACCGTCTCGACACCCTCGTGTCCGCGCGGCAATCCCGCGTTACCGATAACCACCAGATCGGGTTCGTCATCGAGCTGCGATGCATCGAAACCCTCGAACACTGTAATGCCGGCTTCACGGAGCTGATCGCTCATCGGCGGATACAGTGCTTTGTCGCTGCCGCTCACGGTGTAACCGGCTTCGTCCGCGAGTAGGGCCAGTGAGCCCATCAGTGTGCCGCCGATGCCGAGGAAGTAAATTCGCTTGCTCATAGCGTCACTGCCTGGGCGGCCATCGCCATGGCGAATATGTTGATACCAATCGTGACCAGTACCGCGACGAAAAACGTGGATTCCAGAGCGTGGTGCAGGACCCAGCCTGCGACGGCAACAGACCAGATCAGATAGCCGAGCGTGACGAGTTGAGTGGACAGCGAGGCAGTCTCTTCACCAATGCCGCCGGTCGCGCCCATAGCGATCCCATATAAAGCTACGAGTACAAGGTCACAGGCGAGCAAGGCGGCGAGGGTTGGGTTGAGTCGATTGGGGAAGTTGCGTACCCACAGCGCGAAGTAAACCAACGCAGCTTGAGTCGCCAGAGAGACGGCGATGCTGGCCATCAGCGCGAGCGCTGGCAATTCAGGGCTGAAGCGTGCGCTGACGAGCAATGAGACCAGCAGATTTGCCGCGGCAATGAGGGCCACGAATAGAGGCGCGTTAGGCAATCCCTGGGGCCCGCGTTTGAGCAGCAGAATTTGCCAGACCGTTGAAACCAGAATGCGCAAGATGGTGTTGCCGAACGTCCTAAACAGCGGTGGATTGTCGCACAGATGGCCAGGTGGGCCATGTGTGGGGCGAGTGTTTACGGTTGCCGTGAACAGGCGCTCACTTGCAGCGAGCACCGCTGCGCGACTGGCGTGCGTGCGCCGTGACAGCGTCGCGCCCGGCGGGTAGGCTTCGCGCCGTTACCTCTCCACAGTCTCAGGCGATCGCCGGTTGATGAAATCCATCAACGTTGGCGGCCAATCGCACCATCGTTAATCTGCTCAGGGAACCCTGCTCGTGGCCAAAGCCCCAACAACCTCCCGACCCAAGCGCCAGAACCTGGTGTACGCACAGTCCGGCGGTGTAACCAGCGTCATCAACGCCTCTGCCTGTGGCGTGGTCGAAACCGCCCGGCAGAACAAAGATCGCATTGGTAAGGTGCTTGCCGGCCGCAATGGCATTCTGGGCGTGTTGAGAGAAGAACTGATCGATACCTCAAAAGAGTCAGCGCGCGACATTGCCAAGCTGCGGCAAACGCCTAGCGGCGCCTTCGGCTCCTGCCGCTACAAGCTCAAGTCCGTCGCGGAGAACCGGCGGGAGTACGAGCGCCTTATCGAAGTGTTCGCCGCCCACAACGTCGGCTATTTCCTCTACAACGGCGGCGGAGACTCCCAGGACACCGCCCACAAGGTGTCCCAAATCGGTAAGTCCCTCGGTTATCCGATCGCCTGCATCGGCGTGCCTAAGACCGTCGATAACGATCTCCCGGTAACCGACACCTGTCCCGGATTCGGCTCGGTGGCCAAGTACGTGGCGATTGCTACGCGTGAGGCCGCGCTTGATGTCGCATCGATGTGCGAAACCTCGACCAAGGTATTTGTGCTCGAAGTGATGGGGCGGCATGCCGGCTGGATTGCCGCGGCTGGTGGTCTCGCCGGTGAGAAAGCGGGCGACCCCCCACACATTATCTTGCTGCCGGAAGTACCCTTCGATAAGAAGCGTTTCCTCGCCAAGGTGAAAGAGACGGTCGAGACCGTTGGCTACTGCGTTGTGGTCGTAAGCGAAGGCGCAGCCTACGCGGACGGGACGTTTGTCGCGGATGCGGGCGGCAAGGATGCCTTTGGTCATACCCAACTGGGTGGTGTGGCACCGACGATTGCGAACATGGTGAAAGATGCGCTCGGCTACAAATACCATTGGGCGGTTGCCGACTACCTTCAGCGCGCTGCTCGACATATCGCGTCGGGTACGGATGTCGAGCAGGCCTACGCCGTTGGCCGCGCGGCTGTTCAATTTGCGCTGGCAGGCAAGAATGCAGTGATGCCGACCATCGTGCGTAAATCTGACAAACCCTATCGCTGGAGTATCGGAGAAGTGCCCCTCGCGCGCGTTGCGAACGTCGAGCGCAAGATGCCCAGGAGCTACATCAGCAAGGACGGCTTCGGTATTACGGCCAAGGCCAGGCGCTATCTTGAACCGTTGATCAAAGGCGAGGCCTATCCGAGCTATCGTGGTGGGCTGCCGGACTACGTAGCGCTCAAAAACATACTCTTGCCTAAGAAACTCGACGCGTTCGAGCCATGAGTACCGTTCTAGCGGAGGCGGAATTCGATTCGAAGGTCCGGTCGTACTGGCTGGTTGGTTTCGCCATTATCTCGGTGCTGACTTTTTTCGGCATACCGCTACTGGTACTTACGCTGCCGCTGGGTTGGTATCTGACCGGTCGCTATCTCGAGCGTATGAGCGCGCGGATGGATGAGCGCTTTCTGAAAGTTGAGAAAGGCATCCTGACGCGGGTCGAAAAGAACGTGCCGCTGGAGCAGATCACCGACATGGGTATCGTTGAAGGCCCGCTGATGCGAGCTTTTGGGCTAAAGCAGTTGACCGTGGAAACAGCCGGACAGTCATCGGCGGGGCCGCTGGTGACTCTGCTCGGTGTCATCGATACCGAGCAGTTTCGGGATCGGGTTCTTGCCCAGCGCGACGTTTTGCGGGCACAGACTGGCAGTGCAAATGTGGCGGGCAAAACGCAGTTGGCGGCCGATGGTGAGGTTGATGTGCAATTGAAGATGCTGGCAACGCTTGAGCGAATCGAGACGCTACTGCGGCAGGAACGTGACTCAAGCTGAGCCTCCAGCCGAGCGAGAGGCTGGGTCAGAGGCTCAGCCCGAACCCGCGTTGGATGTCGACTCGGTGCGCTGTGCGAATTGCGCAGCTCCGGTCGCGGGTTCGTTTTGCAATCTGTGCGGGCAGAAAACCCGCAGCTATCGCCGATCGTTACCGCCAATGCTCTCGGAGTTGCTATCCGAAGCATTTGAAGTAGACGGCCGAATAGTTCGCTCCCTGAAGCTGTTGCTGTTCAAACCCGGCCAGCTGACTGCCGAATTCTCGGCAGATCGCCGTGCCAGTTACGTCTCGCCCATTCGGCTCTATCTGTTTGCCTCGCTTCTGTTCTTCTTCCTGGTCTCAGTGTTCAGTGAGATTGCGCCAGGCGCGATTGGTCAGAATATCGAGATCGATGTCGACAGAATGGAGTCGATCAGTCGCGATCGAGTTGAAGAAATCGAGGAGCACCTCGATGAGCGGACGATAGCCGCGCTGGAGGAGATACTGGCGAACCGAGGTTCATTGGCGCGCGAAATTGTTATTAGCATGATGGACCCGGAGCGGTCGGCAAAGCCCTTGCCGCCAGGAGCTCCCGCGCCGCCGGACGATGGCGCTGCGCAAGTGTCGGAGCCGATGTCGACTGCCGAGATTGTGATGTTCAGCGCCGTGGTGAATGCGGTGTCAGACCCGGCCCGGTTTGTCAGCGACTTGCTGGAGAACGCGCCGCTTGCGATGTTCCTGTTGCTGCCGGCCTACGCGCTGCTGCTCAAGCTGCTCTATGTTCGCAAGGGAATATTCTATGTGGAGCACCTCGTCTTTGCGCTGCATTTGCATAGCCTCGTTTTCCTGATCTACGCGCTGCTTCTGCTTCTGCCTGATATGGGTTCGTTTGTAGAGAACGTGGCCATGGGTTCGATGGGGCTTTATCACTGGCTCGCGCTCAAACGCTATTACCGCTCGGGTTGGTTCGCAACGACCATCGTTTTCGGGTTCCTGAGCTTCTCTTATCTGGTGCTGCTGATTCCCGCAACGCTTCTGGTCACGATACTTACGGTGGCGATGAGCTAGGGCGCGGCGACCTTGAATCCTGGTCGTCGCGAAGGCTGTCGGAGGCCGACAGCGGTGATATCCGGCAACCTCGTCGTCGCGAATGAGGCCACAGGCAGAATGACGCGATCTTCGTCAGTTTTTGTCATCGGCTCAGTATGAGATCGCCGCGCTGCTTTGCCTGCTACGCAGTCAAGTTGCTCGCGACGACGGGGGTGGGACGGTAGTCAGGCCCGCGCGAGGCGGGCCTAACGGCAGATCCTGTCGCTACCTAAGGCAGTAGCGGTGCAATCACCAGCGAGATGATGGCCATCACGTTGATCAGGATGTTCATGCTCGGGCCAGAGGTGTCCTTGAAGGGGTCACCAACAGTGTCGCCAACCACTACGGCTGCGTGAACTTCGCTGCCTTTGCCGCCGAGGTTGCCCTTTTCGACGTGCTTCTTAGCGTTGTCCCACGCGCCACCGGCGTTAGCCATGGTCAGTGCCAGCAGTACACAGCTGATCAGTGCGCCACCGAGTGTGCCGCCGAGTGCTTCTGCGCTGATGCCGAAGCCGACAACCGGTGGTACCGCGACCGCGATAACGCCAGGCAGCAGCATCTTTTTGAGCGCTGCAGAGGTTGCGATGTCGACACACTTGGCGGTATCCGGTTCGGCCTTGCCTTCCAGCAGGCCCGGAATCTCGCGGAACTGCCGTCGAATTTCTTCGATCATCTCCATTGCCGCATCACCGACCGAGGTCATGGTGATCGAGGCGATGAGGAACGGCACGAGGCCACCGATGAAGAGGCCAATGAGCACCTCGGGTTCACCGAGATGAAGTACGAAGTCGCCCTCGCGGTGGTAGCCAACGGTCTCAACAAACGCAGCGATGATGGCCAGAGCGGCAAGTGCAGCGGCGCCAATCGCGAAGCCTTTGCCCATGGCAGCCGTGGTGTTGCCGAGCTCGTCGAGGGAGTCGGTGATCTCTCGGGTCTCTTTGCCCATACCGCCCATCTCAGCGATGCCACCAGCGTTGTCCGCGACAGGGCCGTAGGCGTCTACCGCCATGGTCATGCCGACGGTGGCCAGCAGGCCAACGGCTGCGATGCCGACGCCGTACAGTCCGGCAAGGTTGGTGGAGACGAAGATGATGGCGCAGAGCGTCAGCATCGGAACAGCAACGGACTGCATGCCGACGGCGAGACCGGTAATCATGACGGTCGCTGGGCCTGTGGTGCCGGATTCAGCGATGCGAAGAACCGGCGTCGAAGAGGTGTAGTACTCGGTGACGAGGCCGATGACGACGCCGCCAACGGAGCCAAACACAACCGACCACCAGACCGCTGATGTCACACCGGTTCCGGTGACGACGAACCAGGCCGCCGCGATGAAGATGATCGGTGTTGCAATCATGCCGATGCGCAGGGCAACGGCTGGGTTGCTGGAGGATCGTGAACGTACGAGGCCGATGCCCACGATAGAGCAGAGCAGGCCGACCGAGGCCAGAGCCAGCGGCAGGAACATGAGTGCGCTACGGCCCTGTTCAGTTTCCATGCCGGGCGTGAGCGCGGCGATGCCGGTCGCAACCAGCGTTGATGCGATCGCGATGGTGGCGATCATGGAGCCACAGTAGGACTCGAAGATGTCAGATCCCATACCCGCAACGT
>CAYGQC010000069.1:14872-19165 GCA_964351875.1 uncultured Pseudomonadales bacterium | reverse complement strand
ACACCGGGCAGCACGACGGTTGGCGATGCGGTGCTGGTTCTCGACCAGTAATCAGTCCCGGGGCGCATACATTGTGATCAAGCGCCGGTCCACGGGCCAGTTGCCCGGTGCGCGCTCGCCGGCCGCAACCTGATATCGCTTGGCACACGCAATTGTGCTGTTAGCAACCTCCTTCGCAGCCAGCGCGAGCGAGTCTTCGCTATCCCGCTCAAACGCCGCTGGCTGATTCGCAAAGAGCTCACGGACATCCTCGCGCAAGCCTGCATCCGCAATCACCTCGGACTGACGCAGTAGGAACGCGCTCAGCGCGGTGTAAACCGAGATGGCTTCGGCGTAGCGAAACCAGCGCAAACGCTGCGTTGAGAGTTCCCGCGCCTGGCTGGCCGGCACGCCCGACAGCTCCGCCCTGCCCTGGCTCATCGCCGCGAGAAATCGGCTTGCAGGGGCTGCAGCATCGGGCCCGTGAAGCGTCAGCCCATCTGCTGAGCTTGAGATTTCGCAAACCGCCGACGCACCGGAACCCTCTGGTTTCGATAGAACCAGAAGACCATCAATGCTGTTGACGGCAGCTACCCAGGTTTTCCAACCCGTGAGCGAGCCGCTCTCATCCCGGCGCACGCCAGGCAACGGATTCTTGGCATCCCGGCTTTCTGAGGCGGCAAAGGCCAACCACCCAGCAATGCTGACATCAGGAAACACCCAGCGAATCGCAGCTTGATAACCGGCAACGAACACCCAGGGTAGCTGGCTTGCCAGGTAGCCGCCGGCCAGCGCAAGTGTTCGGGGCTGGCGCTCGAGTGCAAGCGCGTCGCCCCACTGCCGGCGATACTCCGCCTCGGCAACTGGCTCACGGGGTAACTCCAACGCCTGCGCTGCAAGGCTCACAAGAATCTGAGGGGTCTGATCTGACATCGTTCTGGCCTGTAACGTTTGCTTGCTCTGTTGCCTGCCAATGGTCAGGCTCAGCCCGGGCTCACCGAGCCTCATCAAGGCGGCACAGGCTACTGAGCCGGCCAGCACAATGCGAGGCCGTGTCGCGCGAGATTCGCATTCTGCGGCGACAAGCCGGACAATTCGCGCTTCTCGTCACCCCGAGAAGGCATCGCGCACGGCCACCCGCCAGTCGCGCTGCGCTCTGGTTTTAACAGTGGCTTTGAGGTTTAAGGAATCCAGGCGATGAAGCTGTCGGCGTTCGGCGAAAAATTTGCAGGCTCATCCGGCATCGTTGAACTGATGGATGATCTGGCGAGCGCGCTGCGCGAAAACCCTGAGATGCGCTTTATGGGCGGCGGCAATCCAGCCTACTTGCCTGAAGTAGAGAATCTCTTTCAGCACCGCCTTGAGGCAGTTCTGCAGTCCTCCGAGAAGCGTCATCAACTGCTCGGCGTCTACTCCTCACCTAAGGGTGATCCGGATTTTAGGCGCGAGCTGGCCGAGTACCTGTCGAGAAAATTCGGCTGGGACATCGGCCCGGAAAACGTGACCGTTACCAACGGTAGCCAGGCGGCGTTTTTCTTGCTGTTCAATCTGATCGCTGGCGACACCTCAGATGGCGGCAAACGTCACATACACCTGCCAGTGGTTCCGGAGTACATCGGCTACGCCGACATCGGAATGAGTGAGGGCTTCTTCACATCCACCAAGCCCGACATCATCGAATCCGATACCCGAACCTTCAAATACGCTGTGGATTTCGACGAGCTGAGACTCGACATGAACACCGCAGCTCTATGTGTCTCGCGCCCCACCAACCCCACGGGCAACGTTCTTACTGACGCCGAGATCGAACACCTCGATTCAGTCGCTCGCCAATACGATGCGCCGTTGATCATCGACGGCGCGTATGGCCCGCCATTCCCAAATATTCTGTTCAACGATGCGACACCGTATTTCAGCGACAACACGGTACTCGTACTCAGTCTGTCCAAGCTTGGCCTGCCCGGCGTGCGTACCGGCATGGTAATCGCCAGCGAAGAGGTTACCCACGCGCTCGCCAACGCCAACACGATCGCGAGCCTCGCCACCGGCACCCTCGGGCCGGCGCTTGCCACCGAGCTGATTCAGTGCGGCGATCTTGACCGCCTCACCGCCGAACACATCCGGCCTTTCTATCGCAAACGAGCTGAGCAAAGCGTGCGCTGGTTGCATGATGCGTTCGCCCGCATAGGAGATGATATCCCCTGGCGTTTGCACGTTCCGGAAGGCGCGTTCTTCTTGTGGCTCTGGCTCGATGCGATGCCTATCAGCTCTCGCGAGCTGTATGAACGGCTCAAGGCTCGCAACGTGTTAGTGGTGCCAGGCGAGGAGTTCTTCATCGGCCTGAAAGACTGGCCGCACAGCCGGCAGTGCCTGCGAATATCCTATGCTCAAGACGAGCAGACGGTTCGCGAAGGCCTGGTGATCATTGCCGAGGAAGTTGCAAAGGCGTATCGCTAGCTCCAAGGGTGACACTTTGAGGCCAGCCGCCGACACGCTCTATCGATTCAGGATGACATCGTGACGCAGACCCAACACGCTCGCTCGGATACGAGCAGATCTTCGACACCCGACAGCGCGCCAGAATACGTTCTGACGTTTTCCTGTCCGGACCAGCGCGGCATCGTCCACGCCGTTACCCGTTGGCTCGTCGCCAACAGCGGCAACATCCTCGACAGTGATCAGTTTGGTGATTCCCATAGCGCGACGTTTTTCATGCGCGTGCACTTTGCTGCACCTCAGGATGCGGACAGCCTGACGGCATCGTTCGAAGCGCTGCGTATGGAGTACGAGATGGTGTCGGAGATCTGGCCGCTGGCGAAGCGGCCTAGAGCGCTGATCATGGTCTCCAAGATGGATCACTGTCTTATCGATCTGCTCTACCGCGTGCGCAACGGCGAGATAAACGTCGACATCCCCCTGATCGTCTCGAATCATCGTGATGCCTACCCGCTTGCAGCCAGCAGCGACGTCGACTTTCTGCACCTGCCCATCGATGCCAAAAACAAAGCAGAGCAGGAAGAGAAGCTACTTCGAGAGATCGCAGAGCGAAACGTCGACTTTGTAGTTCTCGCGCGCTACATGCAGGTGCTGTCAGCGGATTTCTGCCGACATCTGCACGGCCGAATAATCAACATCCACCACTCGTTTCTGCCGAGCTTCAAGGGAGCCAAGCCCTATCATCAGGCTTTCGAACGCGGCGTCAAACTCATCGGGGCGACTGCCCACTACGTCACCGCAGACCTGGACGAAGGCCCGATTATCGAGCAGGGGATCGAACGGGTTGACCATCGCACAAAGCCTGCCGATCTGGTTGCCGTAGGACGTGATATCGAGCGCGTCGTATTGGCCAAGGCCGTTCGCTATCAGGCCGAGCACCGAGTGCTTTTAAACGGCCAGCGCAGCGTTGTCTTCCAGTAGCGCCGGCTCAGTTACGCATTAGCTTCTTTAATGCAGCTCCGCGGGCACTATCGTAAACCGCGCATGGTTACGCAGGAGCTTGTCCGGGTTGTCCGCAAGCGAGGCCTTTAGCGACAACAGCAACGCTCCAGCTTCCGTTTGCTGCCAGAACCAGTTCTGCAGCGACACAGGTGACGGCGGATTGGGTTGAGCTGCAATCGCCTCGATGTAGAACATCTTAAGATCCTCGCAAGCGAGCTTGAACCGGTCTCCGACTGACAGCGCTCGGCATTCGGCCGAGACCGCCGACAACGGGCCATCGGCTGTGAACTCCGCCTCAAATGCCCACGCCTGTGCGTCCGCCAGCGCGAGCAGCAGCGTCGCCACTTGCTCAACCGATAAACCGCTTGTCCCCGTTGCCGTACTGGCTTGCTCTGAGGCGCGATGGAACCACGGCAGCAGAGCCGCAATTTCAGCGTGAAGACGCGCCGCAGACGTGTCTTCCCGGGCACTCGCAAACGTCACCGGACACGCCCAACCCTCGTCCTCAATCGTCGCGATCTGATAGTCGGGATCATCAAACTCGGCAACCACCGGGCCAGCTTCAGAATCCAGGAGCGCAAATGCGGCCTTCAGAACACGCCGTTGATACTCGGCATCGCCGGGCTTGCCCAGTGGCCGGCCGAGTTCGAAGGGAACGTTCAGCGCTCTCGGTGGCATCATCGCCAGCACATGCTGCGGCACGAGCCCCAGCACGATCGTCGTTATACCAGCGCTTTCAAATTGGTGAGCAAGCCCGCACACGGCGCGCGTACAGAGTGGTCAGACAGGCACGAGCAGGACGACATCAACCTCGTCTCGCATCATCACATCGGCAAGCGCGCTGCTAGCGGACGCCATCTGCGCGGGGTCCGTTGC
>CAYGQC010000069.1:11624-14862 GCA_964351875.1 uncultured Pseudomonadales bacterium | reverse complement strand
GTCCGTTGCTCCCATAAATGAGTAGTGCCAACGGGACACGCTGCCGATAACACCCTCTTCCGCCAGCTCATCCAGGCGCTGCAGCGGAAGAACCACGTTAAGGTCCTGCGCGAAGCCGGAACGATCAAAATTGGTGGAGATGTGGCTCATCACCACATCGCGCGAGTCTTCCCGATCAATGACCCGATAGTCAGAGCCGCCGAAGCTGAACGGCGGATCGCCGCGGTGACAAAGCCCGGCCGTAGACACGACCGCCACCTTCGCGGGGCGCAATGGCGTGACCCAGGGATGTGTCTCGGGCGCTGGGCATTCCATGGCCGCCAGGCCCTTGGCGACGGCTTCAGCTCGCATCAATCCACTCCCATCAGTCAATCAGACAACAGAATCCGTGCCGCAAGCTCAGTATGTGTAGGTCTCGAGGCTCATGCCTTTCATCGAGTAGCCTGCTTCGGCCAGATCGCCACGGTAGGTATCCAGAGACAGCTCACCGGTCACCCAGACCGCGTCGTAAATGGAATCAACCGGCACGGCGTCTTCGAGTTCGACGTGCACAATCTGATTCGCGGGTGGCGGCGGCATGTGGATACACGCGCCGAAGTACGGCACGAGCAGGAAGGTTCGCACCGTCTCGCCATCGCTCTCGAGTGGCACGACAAAACCCGGGAGCTTCACTACCTGGCCAGCAAGTTCCGGAACAAATGCGGGCGACTGCGCAAGCAGCGGCTGAGTTGCAACAGAACTCTCGGTCCCGTCCTGCACGCCGGTTACTGCCGGCCTCGGGGGCAGCAGATCATCCCAGCTCAACTGCCGAACGGGAGCATCTGCCGAGACGAAAGACGCAACCCCGGCAAACAGGATCAGGCCGGCAAGGCATCGCAGCGTCGCAACAGTCGCATTTAGAACCACCGAATTAGCTTGCAAAGCTCGTCCCCACAACTCATGTCCTGTTCATTAGCCCATCAGCAAGCGTATAGCGATAGGCAATCATCGCCGGCAGGATAGCAGCAAGGGCTGAGGCTATGACGACCACTGCGCCTACCTGCCATTCAAACCGGGTCGGCAGGCCATTCAGCAGCACGACCCCAAGCTGATCAAACACCAAAGGCTTCGCCGCAACGATGATTAGCTGCGTGAGAATCAGCCCCAATAGTGCGCCTGCAACCGACATAACGAGGGCCTCGGATACCAGCAGCAAACCGATGTGCACCGGTGATGCACCCACCGACCGAAGCACCGCCATCTCTCGGCGCCGCTGGCTGAGAGATGATAGAAGCGTCGTGACAAGCCCAATCAACCCCGCCACAACGACGAAACCACTGATGACAAGCAGGGACATCTCCGCCACACCAATAAGCGACCAAAGCTGCTGAAGAGCGACGCCTGGCAAGACAGCCGTCAAAGGTTCGGCTGAGTATTCATTCAGCGACCTGGCTGTCGTGAGAACTGCGATAGGAGAATTCAAGCCAAGGATCAGCGCAGTCACGGACTCTGGTTCAAAGCCCGTGTGATCAGCCGGAGCTTCATAGTGTTCGGGTCCATGCTCATCTTCATGCCCGTGCTCGTCTTCATGCCCGTGCTCGTCTTCATGCCCGTGCTCATCTTCATGACCGTGCTCGTCTTGTGACTTCGCGTGTGACGCTTCGGCGTGGTGTCCGCCCTCATGCATGCGCTCAATTCCACCAAGGCTCACGTGCACCGTCCGATCGACCGGCGTCCCCGTGGGCGCCAGGATCCCGACAACATGAAACGGTCGTTCCTTGTGTTGCAGAAAGCTGGTCTGGCCAACACCGTGGGACACGACTATCTCAGCACCGAGCTGGTAGCCCAGCGCTGCCGCTACCGCTGACCCCAGTACCGCCCCGTCGTCACCGTGGAACGGCTCGCCTGCCTGGAAGGTGAGTAATTGCTCTCGGCCATACCGATAGTGCTCAAAGTACCGACCGTCCGTGCCCAGCACCCGATAGCCACGATGGGAATCGCCAAGGGAGATGGGTATCAACCAGTCAACCTGATCTAGCGCTTCGATGTATTCGACGCTGCGCCAGGAAACCGAGTTCGTGGCGTCGCCAATTCGGAAGATCGAATACAACAACAGGTTCAGACCACTGGTGCGCGCACCCACCAGTAAATCCGCACCCGATATCGTGCTGCTGAAACTCGCCTTTGCCTCACTGCGCACGCGGTCAACTGACGCGATAAGCGCCACGCTTACGGCAATAGATAGCACCGTCAGCGTCACCGTCAGCATTCGACTTCGCAGGCTAGCCAGCGCCAGTCTCGTCAGCGAGCGCGCACTACTCATGCACCGCTACCGCCGCGCGATTAAGGCTCGCCATGTCCAGCGTGCGATCGAAACTCGCTGACAGACCCGCGTCGTGGCTGACAAACACGACACTCGCTTTTGCTTCCCGCGCCTGGGCGAGCAGCAATGCCACGAATCGCTCGCTGGCGTCCGCATCGAGCGCGCTTGTCGGCTCGTCGGCGACAATCACCTCAGGATTGCCAATGAGTGCCCGCGCACAGGCAACCCGTTGTTGCTGGCCAACGCTGAGCTGGGAGACTTGCTTGAACAGGATCGACTCACCGAGACCGAGCGCCAACAACAGCCGACGCGCCTCAGCCTGCGGTGAAACGCTCTCAAGGCGCTGGCACCGTAGCGGTGAGAAGGTCAAAGCCAGCGTGACGTTGGACAGCACATCCAGATAGGGCAGCAGATTGAACATCTGAAAGACGTAGCCGAGATGATCCGCACGAAAGCGGTCCCGTGCTGCGGCCGACAGGCTTGACAGTCGGGTTCCCAGTAACGACACCTCGCCTGCGGCGGGCTGTAACACACCGCCGAGGAGGTTAAGGAGCGTGCTCTTGCCGCTGCCACTGGCGCCGCGCAGAAAAACCGCTTCACCCTGGGCCACGTCAAAGCGCTCGATGTCCAGCTCGCCGCCACTGCCGGGCTCAGCACCCGGATAAGAAAAGCGGAGACCGCGAATAGAGATGGCTGGGACTGAACTCATGCCTGGAAGTGTACCGGCCTCGTCTTGGAATGGTCAGCCTTAGAACGGTCATTCGCTCGCAGTGTCGAGTGGTCGCGGGTGGTTACGAAGACGCGTCGCCAAATTCCGCCCTTCACTGCGAGGCGTGGCGAAGCTAAAACACCTGTCTCTGCAAGGTCTGGCGAAGCTAAAACACCTGTCTCTGCGAGGCGTGGCGAAGCCACAACGCGGCAGTCTCCTCCCGCCAG
>CAYGQC010000069.1:0-11524 GCA_964351875.1 uncultured Pseudomonadales bacterium | reverse complement strand
CACCTGTCTCTGCGAGGCGTGGCGAAGCCACAACGCGGCAGTCTCCTCCCGCCAGCAACAAAGCACACCGACGGAGATCGCCACGCAACGCTTCCCGCTACGCGTGAAGCTCGCTCGCGAAGACGGGTGGTTGGAGATCGCAGCACTGCCTTTTTCGACTGTAAGCCGCGGCGAGCGATGAGAGGGCGCGGCGGGCCACTGGATCGCAGCACTGCCTTTTTCGGCTTTAGGCCGCAGCGAGCGAAGGGTGAGCGAGGCGGATCTCGCCTTACGCGCCTTGGGCAAGCCAAAGCGCTGGCGGTGGCTGATCGCTTCGCGATCAACCCTAGAGACCGGAATGTACACACAGGTACTTGAGGATCTCGAGCGGAGATCCAACAAAGCTCACCCGAGCGCAGCAGGCATAAAGCCGAAAAATGGCGTCCCCTAGGGGAGTCGAACCCCTGTTGCCAGGATGAAAACCTGGAGTCCTAGGCCTCTAGACGAAGGGGACTTTGGAAGAGCCGCGCATTCTAGGAGCGGGGTCGGCACCCGTCAAGACTTGGGCGCCGCTTCTTGCCCCGATTTAGACCTTGCGCGCTCCGGGGTTGATCACCGCTAAAACCCGAGGCGATCCATTTCATTCCCTACCCCGCTCCGCCAGCGCCTGCTCGCCGACCCAGTGCCGGGCAAAGTGTTGAGCGGTTCGGCCGCTACGAACCCCGCGCGCCAAGGCGAAGCGTAGAGCATGCGCCCTTGCCTCGTCGGTGAAGCCACCAGCCACGCCATACTCACTGGAGAGCTTAACTACCCAATGTCTCGCCACATCGAGGTAGGCATCCTGCTTAAACGGATAGAACGACAGCCAGAGGCCGAAACGATCGGAGAGCGATATCTTCTCCTCGACCAGCTCCCCCTGGTGCAGCTCGCCTTCAGCGTCCAGGCGGGCGTCGTTGTTGTCGGTGAGGTACTCCGGCAGCAGATGCCGCCGATTGCTCGTTGCCACAATGAGGACATTGCTCGATGTGGTGAAGACAGAGCCCTCAAGCGCGCTCTTCAGCGCTTTATAGCCAGGATCGCCGGCTTCAAAGGACAGATCGTCGCAGAACACGACAAAACGGAATGGCTGATCCCGCAGTTGCTCGACCAGATCCGGCAGATCATGTAGCTGGTGCTTGTCCACTTCAACCAGGCGCAGACCGTCGCTACGGTACGCATTAAGCAACGCGTGAACTAACGACGACTTGCCGGTACCGCGAGAACCCCACAGCAGCACGTTATTTGCCGGAAGCCCGACGAGGAACTGGCGAATGTTCTGAACCAGCGCAGCTTTCTGACGATCAATCTGCAGCAAGTCATCAAGGGCGATCGCATCCACTTCCGCGTGGGGCACCAGACCCGCACCGATGACGCCAGGGCGCCAGACGGCCGCCGGAATGTCGCTCCAGTCGGGCGAGCGGTCGCTGGGTAACAGCGCGAGCAAACGCTCCGCGAGACGGGTTACCTGCTTTTTCATGATGCGCAAACCAAACCAGCGTGAAAACGGGGGCACAGTCTACGCGCTTGCGTGCACCTGAGTCAGTGCGGTGTCGGCTGGCGCGCCAGCAGAGACAGCGCGATGTCTGGCCGATCCGTGATGATGCCGGTCGCCCCCAGATCGATATAGCGCGCCATCTCAAGAGGATCGTTGACGGTCCAGATATCCAGCAACATGTTATGACCCGCGACGGATCGCACCAGACGCTCATCCCAAAGGTCTATTCCCAGGGTAGATTCCGGAAGCTGCATGGCCTGAGCGCTAGTGTGATACAGACCCGGCAGATACAGAAAGTGATACAGCAGAAACCAGCCGGCCTCAAGTTCAAACGCGCTCGTCGCCACGTCAGGGCAGTCGGCGCGGAAGCGAATCATTACTGTCCGGTCTGCTGCCGCAATCAGCACGCGCTGGGTCGATTGAGTACTTTTGAGAAGCTCACAAACGGCGCTCGCCAGCGGCTCAGCCTCACCCTTGAGCTCGATGTTCAACCTCGCCTTCGGGAAGCTCGTTAACACCTGCTCCAGGCTGGGAATGAACACGCCTTTCCCCCGCCAGGGGGTCTCGCCAGCACTGTCAGCAAAGTGATAACCGGCATCCAACGCCGCAAGCTCAGCCGCGGTCAGTGACGCGACTTCGCCTTCCCCCTGAGTCGTCCTGCCTACTGTGTCGTCGTGAATCACCACGGGTACGCCATCGGCGCTCAGCCGCACATCCATTTCGAGCACGTCAACCCCGAGTGCCAAGGCATGGGAGAACGCCAGGGTCGTGTTCTCTGGCCGCAGCCCTGCCCCACCCCGGTGAGCGATGACGTAAGGCGCACCCGGGGACACTCGCTCGTCAACGTAGCCGGTTTGCTCAATTGGATGTGAAGAGACTGCCCGGATACCGATGATAAAGATAAACGCAACGCCGATAAGCGCCCAGTTGCGGTTGCGGCGCTTACGACGGTGAGCTGCCCGGCTAGCTTCCGACACGCTACTGTCGCCCCCGGAAGAGTGGCACAACATTGCTCGGCTGCTTTTCCAGCAACAACGCATCGCCCCGGGCAGGCGTTAACGAAAGCTTGCCTGCTTCGAACAGGCGAACATCAAAGCTCCGTGCGGCTCCCTCGACCGGAAGCAGCTCCAACGTATGGCCCACATAGCGCCAGTCGCCGCGCTCAGAAACGCCTGCGCGGCGCCATTCGTAGTCGCCGTGGTCCAGCCCGCCCGCAAACTCGATGCGCGAGCCATCCGTTGACTGCCATTGTCCTGGCAGCGCCAGTCGAGTGAGCCAGGCTACTCGGCCACGGCGCGTAGCCCGTTGCCAAAACGTGACCACGACGATGACGACCAATACCACTCCGAGGGAGGCAAACACTACGATGATCCCCAGGACGGCTGGGACGACGTGGGGCGTGGTGAAACTGGCACACCGCAGCGGTCCAGCAACGCCGCCCAAGCCTGGGCGTGTTCAGTCAGACGAGACTGGCTGCGCTGCCAGATTGAATCAACGCCAGCCACGGTCTCACCACGCCAGCGCTTGAACGCTGGCGGGGAGATCGTGGTGAAGTCGTCGGCTAAAGCGTTCATCGAGCGAACCCAGGATTCGTCGCGTTGCAGATCAGTCGCCAGTTTCGCACGAACCCTGACAACGAAAAACTCTTCGAGCGTACTCTTCAAGTTTCTCACTCGCGGGGTTGGCTGACCATTCCTGCATACATCACCACCGGCTCGCTTCAGCCCAGCGACCACCAACCCCAGTTCCTGATCGAGAATGCGCCACCGCTCAATCGCGACGCCAACACCACCCCCACGTGACAGGCGCTCCAGCGCTTGATTCCAGTGCTGCCAGCCATCCTGAATTGTCCTTGCGCGCGCACTAAGGTCGCGCAGATCTGTCAGCTGGGTCGCGAATTCACTCAGGTTGCCGTCGGCGCTACCCAGGCGATGCAACATCTCTGGCCCAGCAAAAAGGGCGTTCCAGACGTGACGGTCGAGATAGCCAAGCTTGCGCTCCACGATCTGCTGGATCAGCGCTCTAGCGTCCGCCGGCAGTGACTCGTTGGACGCAAGGCAGCGCTGGGCCAGATTGAGAAACTGCAGCTCGTAGGTCAGACGCTCACTGAGGGGAGCCAGCTTGCCGAGCGTTCCTGATCGCTGGCCGACCAGGGTGCCGAGATCACACTCCTGCAACTCGAAGAATTCAAGCAAGCCAACGGACTCGACGACAACAGGAAGCAACAGCTCTCGCTTGCGCAATACCGGTGGTAGCGCAGGCACGGAGGAGACTGTTAGATCATTCGGATCCACGTCCAGCAGCGTCAACACCCGCGCTCGGTAGTCACGCAGCAGTTCCGAAACATCATCCCTGGGCGCCTGACAGGCCGAAATCGTGAGGCAGGCCAGCACAAGCCAGACCATCCGACCCTGGGGCCACCCTACTGCGTTCACTGAGATGGTCTCAATCCAGTTGCCAGGTCTGCACATCGACAATGACGGCATCAACCTGGGTCTCGATCGATTCGAGCATCTTGTTGATCTGGCTCGACACGGGCCCCGACGCACTCGCGGCGACGACAAAACTCCACTGCGCTCTATCGAGGCTGTCCGCGTAGGCACTCTCGAAGACGGCAACGTTCGTCTGTCGACCATAGCGCTCACGCAGCCCCGCCAGACAGTGGCGTTTCTCCTTGAGGGAACGACAGCCGTCCAGATGAAAGTCGACGACTACACAGGAAATACTCAAGGACTTCTCCGATGTCCGAAGCAGGGTCGCTGTTCAGCCCTGTTCACAAGAGTTTGCCATAGCGCTTTTGGCTGAGCGAACATGGGGAGCGCATTCCGCGCGAGTCGTCACTTCGGGGAGACAACATGAGATTCAGCTTCTGGCCCAACCCGGCCCAGCCATTCGATGCAGTGCTCACACTGGCCAAACATGTTGAGCAAACCGGCTGGGACGGATTCTGGTACGCCGACCACTTCATGCCGAACGCCGAGGACACCTCCGCGCCCTGGCCCGAAGCCTGGGTAACGCTCAGCGCTATCGCTGCCCAGGTGCCACGCCTGCGGATGGGCACTCTCGTCACTGGCAACACGTATCGCCATCCAGCGGTGCTCGCAAAGATGGCGGCAACCCTTGACCACATTAGTGATGGTCGAGTGGTTCTCGGACTCGGCGCCGGCTGGCAGGAAAACGAGCACGAACAGTACGGCTTGCCCTTCTACACCGTGGGCGAGCGGCTTGGCCGACTGCGCGAGGCCTGTCAGGTCATCAAGGCGATGTACTCCGAGACGAAGGCAAACTTTGACGGCAAGTACTACCAGCTCACTGACGCTTCGTGCGAGCCAAAACCTGTACAGAGCCCATTGCCGCTCATGATTGGCGGCGGTGGCGAAAAGGTGACGCTGAAAATCACAGCCGAATACGCCGACGAATGGAATGTCTGGGGCACCCCGGAAACCCTCGCCCACAAGAATGCCATCATCGATGGCTATTGCGCGGAGCTCGGCAGGAACCCAACTGAGATTCAGCGCAGCGCAGTCGCACTGCTGTTCTACAGCGAAGACAAGGCGTTTCTGGAACAGATGCGCAACGCAAACCTTCAGCAGGCATCGATCATCGGCGACACCGAAGAGCTGCGCGCAATTGTCGCGGAGTACGAGGCCGCGGGTGTCGACGAGCTGATCGTGCCTGACTTCACGCTGGGCGATCACGACAACAAGATCGCAACCCTGGACCGCTTCATCAACGAGGTTGCAGGCCGATGAGCAACGACAAGAAAGGTTCAGAAAACCGGCCCGCCATTATCCCGGCGGCGACCGTACTCATGCTTCGCGAGACCGATGGCGAGATGGAGGTTTTCATGGTGGTGCGACACCACCAGATCGACTTCGCGTCCGGCGCGCTCGTCTTTCCCGGCGGCAAGACCGATGCGCAGGACAGCGCTCCAGAGCTGGCTGATTATCTGCGTGGTGCCAGCTCGGAGCCTAACCAGCGCGCGATTGAGGTCTCTTCCGTGCGTGAAGCGTTCGAGGAGTGCGGCGTTCTGCTCGCTCGCCCGGTTGATAGCGAAGACCTGATCGACGGCGAACGCCTGGCCGGGCTGGAACACTATCGCGCCAAGCTCGTATCGGGAGAAATCAGCATGGCGGGTTTCCTGGCTAAGGAGCAGCTAGTGGTCGCGTGTGACCTGCTGACCCACTTCGCGCATTGGGTTACGCCATCGATGATGCCCAAACGCTTTGACACGCACTTCTACCTGGCGCGCGCGCCAGAAGATCACGTGGCGCTGCACGACGGCAGCGAGTCGGTCGATTCGGTCTGGATTCGGCCCAGGGATGCTCTGGCGGGTGCAGAGAGCGGCAAATACACGATCATCTTTCCCACCCTGCGCAACGTCTGGAAGCTGGCTCAGTACGGCAGCGTTGACGAGGCACTGGCAAGCGCTGCGTCTGAGCCAACGGTTCGCGTGGAGCCGGTCCTGGAGAAGCGGAATGACGGCGCATATCTCTGTATTCCTGCGGAAGCGGGATACGACATCACCGAGGAGAAAATGCCTGACCGGGCGGGCTAGCCGTTCCGGCTGTCTTTGGCGCGCGTGGCAGGAGGGGCAGACTCAGACGCTATCGTCGCCAAGGTAGCGCAGCAGCTCATCGGCGGTAAACAGCATGGCGTCGTAGTAGCTCTTGATCTCGCGCTTTCGCGCGGGGTCGAGCGCAACCACCTGATCCGCCTCCTGACGCAGCCGGCGCACCTGTCGAAGCATGTCCGCTCGGACTTGCCTCGCGTAGTAAATCTCAAGCACATCAACAAGTTGTTGGTGCTGGCGCGGTGATATCGGGTTGTCGCTCACTGCTAGGGAATTCCTGTCCGACTCTTCAATTAACGTTAGACGCCGCTCGCCAGACCTGCCAGCAGGAAGTGCAAAATGCTGGTAATTTGGTGTCTGAAGGAAAACCACCAAGCAGACCTCGGAGATCACTCAAATGGCAGAACAAGCACAAGCCGGCGAACAAGAAGTCCTCTACGACGTTGCCGACGGCATCGCAACGATCACGCTGAATCGCCCCGAGCGACAGAACACCATCTCGCCCGAGATGCTCAATTCAGTAAGCGAGCACCTGCTGGCAGCGGATGCTGATAAGAAAGTGCGAGTGATCGTGCTCACCGGAACAGGCCGTTTCTTCTGTGCGGGCCTCGATCTTCGGGGTAGCGCTATCAGCGACAACATTTCGAGTCGTCAAACCGTCAGCACGACTCTGGATCTGCGCAATACTCCACCCACTGTTCTGTACAACCTGGACACGCCCACGATATGCATACTGAACGGATCAGCCGCAGGCTACGGCATGGACATGGCAATGGGTTGCGACATCCGCATCATGGCCGAAGAAGCAAAGCTCGCCGCTGCGTTTACCGCTCGTGGCATCGTGCCGGAATCGGGTGGCACGTGGATTCTTCCCCGTCTGCTGGGCTGGGCTAAAGCAGCCGAACTGATCTTCACCGGACGCACCTTGAACGGCGCGGAGAGTCTGGAACTCGGTCTGGTAAACCACGTGGTGCCGGCTGCAGAGTGCCTCGAAAAAGGCATGTCGATCGCTCGTGAGATCACGGCCAACGCGCCACTCGCCGTACAAGCATCGAAGCGCATGATGCGCATGGGCATGAACGAGACGTTCGACGATCACGTTCACCATGTCTTCCTGCAGCTATTGCCACTGTTTCAGACAGAAGACTTCAAGGAAGGCATGGCGTCATTCATGGAGCGACGCAAGGCTGACTTCAAGGGGCGGTAAACCGATCGGCGGGAGTCAGGCGTTCGCTTGCGAACTGCCGAGAGCAAAACTGATCGCAACGCCTACCTATCCGTCATCGCGAAGGAGCGAAGCGACTGACGCGATCTCATGAGGACAACTACCTGCCTGCAGGAGATTGCCGCGCCCTACGGGCTCGCAATGACGGGTCTTAACGGTCAGCGCGAGGCGCCACAACTACCCGTCATCGCGAAGCGCTATAACTGCGCGTCATCGCGAAGGAGCGCAGCGACTGACGCGATCTCATAAGGACAACTACCCGCCTGCAGGAGATTGCCGCGCCCTTCGGGCTCGCAATGACCGGTCATAACGGTCATAGCGCGCAGCATGTCGCAGGTCGTTCGGCGGGAAGTGCCCGCCGAACTTGGCACTGCGTGCTAGCCGTCGCGAAGCAGAATCGGTCGATAGCCGTCGCGCCAGATGACGTAAGTGATTCCCACGCCCTGACTGTTGACGTAGAAAAACCGACCATCAGGCGAGAAACAGGCTCCGCCAAACTCACTCGTATCACCCGGAATGATGTTCTGAGCAAGATCAAACAGACCACCCGTTGCATCAACACCAACAACGCGCTGGCTGAAGTTTTCCGCTCCGAGGCTGCCGCTGCTGCCATCCTCGCAGAGGTACAGAGTGCCGTCATAGCCAACCGTGATGTTGTCCGGGCCATCGAGTAGGTTTTCGTCAGTGGACTCAACAACCAGCGTCACGGTTTCCGTTTTCGGGTCGTAACACATGACTTGCCCTTCCGCGGCGTCGCCAGCGCCACTGTTGACCCAGTAATGCTTACCACCAAAATACCAGGCGCCCTCACCGCGCCAGAACACGGCAGCGCCTTTTGTCTGCGCTTCGAAACGTAGGGTGTCTTCCTCAGGATCCACATCCTCGAGCTTTACCCAGCTTATCTTCAGAGGCTGACCGAGAAACGGCAGCATGCTGCTCGAAGCGCCTCGGCCTAAACCACGGGTATCGACAACGGATGTACCCTGGAACTCACCAATAGGTAGCGCGCTGTTGTCGCAATTGGCACGCTGGTCCGGATCTATGACCATCGCATAAAGATCTCCACCCTCCTGCAGATCGCCAAAGCGACGAGGTGTTTTTGACGGCACAAACTTGTAGTAAGCGCTATCACCGCGATCTTCTGTCTGGAAAATTTCGCCATTGCGCGGATCCACCGACACCGCTTCGTGGTTCATACGGCCCATGGCGATCAGCGGTATGGGATCAACTGCCTGACGCAAATCTGCCGGCACTTCGAAGTTGTAACCGTGCTTCTTCGTTACTTCGTCATTGGTCGCCGGCGTGGAAACCGTTTCCTCGCAGGAAATCCAGGACCCCCAAGGAGCAGGGCCGCCAGCACAATTTCTAATGGTACCGCCGAGAGAGACATAATCACCCAGCACTTCACCCTGTCGATTCAATACGATGGTCGACGTACCACCGCCGCCAAGACCTGCCGCGGCCCCGGTAAACGGGTCATATACTCGGCCATTCGCTGACAAACATCCCAGATTGTTTCCAGCCTCGTCTTCGGTCGGACTGAGTTCATGGTTGCGGACAAGCGCGGTATTTCCGCCCCGGACACGAAAGGCTGCCATGCCGTCATGGTCACCCGGAACCAGGTTACCGTCGCTCATCAACTGTCCACGAATGGAAATGGCGCGATAGTTAAACCCCTGGGGCAAGCGCAACAGTGGCTGGCCGCGAAAGTCACCGGACAGACCGTCAACGCCAACCAGTCCGCTCAGGTCTTCCGTGTTGGCCGGAAGCCTCGGTGACAACGGTCCAAAACCTGGAACCCTAAAACTGGCCGGGTCGCACCCTTGCGCCGCAGACGCGACGCGAGCGTTGAATAGACCCAATGGGGCGACAGCCGACGCCGCAGCGGCGGTTGCAGCGAGTTGTGAGAATTGTCGTCGTGAGACAGTCTTTTTCATTGTGTGAGCTCCACAGTGTTGATTGTGCACTCAACGCGATTTCGCGTCGGTGAACACACCGTGGGCTCACAACATGGAGCCTGCGTGACCCGGAGATGAAGCCTTCATTTAATAGATGACAACGTGCATCGAACCGGAGAGAAAATCTGAGGAAGTTCCTCTGCGCTATCTCACAACAGCACCCCAGCGGCGGTTCATCGCGGAAATGATCGCCGCCAGCGACGACGTGATGGTATTGCGACTCAGTCCAATTCCGTAGACCGGTTTGCCCTCATCACCATCAATCGCCAGCAGGCAGATCGCTTTCGCATCCTTACCTGAAGAAAGCGCATGCTCGTGATAGTCCACGATATTCAGAGGCTCGTTCAGCGTTTCAACCAACGAGTTCACGAACGCCTCGATAGGACCACTACCCTCACCATCAACCGTCATCGCCTGATCGGCCACCTCGATCTTGGCAACACAGCGTTGAGCTGATCCCTGGCTGCCGAGCAGATCATATGAGATCAGTTTGTACGGCCCGGACTCGCGAACGTACTCCTCTATGAGCGCCTCATAGATCTCGTCTGGCTTTACTTCTCGGTCCAACTGCTCGGTCAGTTGCTGCACGTGCCCTGAAAATTCCACCAGCATTGCTCGTGGCAGGGATATGCCGAAATACTCTTCGAGAATGAAGCCGACGCCGCCTTTGCCAGATTGGCTGTTAACCCGCACCGCCTCGCGATACGAGGAGCCGACGTCCGCAGGATCAATCGGCAGATACGGCACCTGCCACTTACCGCCGTCTAGCTTCGACATGCCCTTCTTGATCGCGTCCTGGTGGGAACCGGAGAACGCGGTAAAGACAAGCTCACCGGCGTAGGGATGTCTTTCAGGCACGACAAGCTTGTTGATTTCCTCAACGGTTTTGCGGATTCGCGGCATGTCGCGGAAATCCAGCTCCGGGTCCACACCCTGGCTAAACAGGTTCATCGCAACGTTGACAATGTCGCAGTTACCGGTGCGTTCGCCGTTGCCAAACAGCGTGCCTTCCACGCGTTGGGCTCCCGCAAGAATACCGAGCTCCGTTGCAGCAACTCCCGTGCCTCGATCGTTGTGGGTGTGCAGACTGACCACAATGCGGTCACGTTCGGGGAAGTTTCGACAGAACCACTCGATCTGATCTGCGTAGATATTCGGCGTCGACATCTCAACCGTCGAGGGAAGGTTGATGATCATCGGCTCGTCGCTGGTCGCGCCCCACGTGTCCGCAACGGACGCGCAAATATCCACAGCAAAATCCAACTCCGTACCGGTGAAACTCTCCGGGGAATACTCAAACGTCACGTTGCCCGGAAAATCCTTGAGGCCTTCCCTGACGATCTGGGTGCCCTGAACAGCCAGATCGACAATGCCGGCGCGATCCATCTGAAAAACCACCCGCCGCTGCAGCTCCGATGTTGAGTTGTAGAGGTGGAATATGACGTCCTTCGCACCATCAAGCGCTTCGCAGGTCCGGTCGATCAGTTCCCGGCGAGCCTGACACAGCACCTGCACAGCAACACCATCCGGTATGAGGTTGTCATCGATAATCTTGCGAATGAAATCGAAATCCGGCTGAGACGCCGATGGGAATCCGACCTCCACCTCCGCCAGGCCAACATCGAGAAGCAGATCCCACATGCGCAGCTTTTCATCGACGTTCATGGGGTCGATCAGCGCTTGGTTGCCGTCCCGCAGATCAACGCTACACCAGCGCGGGGGCTGATCCAGAATCTTCGAGGGCCACTGCCGATCCGGCAGGGAGACAGGCTCGAAGGCGCGATATTTTTCGAACGGCATTTTGCCGGCGGCTCGGCCGCGAGGCTGGGCACGATTAGCGGACATGTTTCTCTCTCCTGGCGACCATCATCCGCAGCAGGGGCGGCGTGAATCGCACGATAGTGTCTGTTACGCAGACTTGCCAGCAGCGTCTCATTTGCACGGGCAAGCCAGCGCGAGAACGCACACGTTAAGTGGGTTCTGCATCGGCTTTTTGGGGGTCAATTGGGCAATGGGGCCCTGTAGAGATGAATGTGCCGGCTAGCCCGGCAGACGAGATAGTGTGGACAGAGACAGCAGCGCCTGACGAGCGGACGCCGAGAGGGCAACTGGAACGGCAAGAACGGAAAACAATCCGAGCACCGACAACAAAGATGTGGCAGCCACACTCGCACGCGCAAGATCAGTCGATGCGCTGATCGCGTTGCTCGTTATCGGCGCGCAAACCGGAAAAGCGCCGATCGAGAGATTGAGTG
>CAYGQC010000068.1:0-19180 GCA_964351875.1 uncultured Pseudomonadales bacterium | reverse complement strand
ATGGCCCGGAAAGGGTAAATGCTTGGAGCAGAAACCAAACGACCGCTATTGGCCGATCAGAGACACTCGGCAAACGAAGCAGAGGGGACTCTGAATGTCCACTTTGGAGTGTGGGTTTGACCAGATCTGACGCTGTGTGTCAGCCCACGTCTGAGCTATCACAGCTACGTTTCGACAGTCGCAGATCCTCGTTCGTTTCACTGGACCGGTTCACGTGACAATCAGTGCGGATCCGGGCTCCGAGAGACTTGAGCATATCAGCCGCTGTTGTTTCTACACCATGCGCGGTGATCGACAGAGATGAACCCCTAGTTTTTTCTAGATGCTTCCAGCAAAGCCTCACCACCCAACGCTCCGACCTTCACATCGCGCACAGCGTGCGACGTGGTGATGCACTCCGGCGCCTCACCCGGTGCGCCCGGCGGTGTGTAATAGCCGAGCGCGTATTGGCCCATCTCGTAGCCGAGCATGTCTTGCAGCTCGGACGAAAACTCACGCGCAATTTCAGGCGGGCACGACAGATACTGATTCTCTTCCTGACGAAGCCAACCCAGTGTGTAGGTAATATTCACACCGATGCGATCACCGGCGCTCCGATTCTCGCCACCGCCATGAAACACGCTACCGGTGTACAGCAGCACCGAGCCTGCGGACATCACGGCCTGACAGATTTCTTCCGGCTCAGCTTTGCGATCATCCGGCCAGTCGATGCTGCCGGGTACCACCTGAGTCGCACCGTTTTCTTCTGTGAAGTCGGTAAGGGCCCATATGGTGTTGAACTGCGGCTCCACATTCTGCAGGTACTGACCCCAGGCCCAGCGGTCTCTGTGGATCATCTGCTTGCCCTGCCCCGGTTTCAGCCGGATGATCTGAGTGAGATGTAGCTGAATGCGTTTGCAGTACGGCTCGAGGAATTTATTCGCCGCCGCCACAACACCTGGGTGCATGACCATGTCGCGCGCCTGGCCAGAGCGCGCGACTAAAGCGCCTGTCCGGGTTGTCGAACGGCCAGTGAAATCGTCCTGACCGTTCTCCGTAGCCTGCATGTAGGGGTCCAGCTCCTCGTGAAAGCGCTGAAGCTCATCGGGATTCAGTACGCCAGACACGATTAGGGCGCCGTCTCGTTTGATGACCGCGAGGATCTCGTCCGTGCTTGCTGTTGCAGGAAGGGTTGTCAGACTAAGCATGATTCTCTACCTCTATCGAAGCGAAGGGCTCTCGCATCCGAGTCATGTCTGGATGGAGCGAACTTTGATCATATTGGGTCTGCAGATCATCGCAACCGGCCCTGCTAGCCAAACAGTACAACCAACGTACTAACAGGCCGTTCGCTGAAACACGGATCCGGCTAAATCAGAACGCGCAATCACGTCGAAACACGGCGCCATCTCCGCGCTGCACAGGATCGAAATTGTCACCCTTTAGCCGAGTTAGCGACTCCGGTGCTTCCGGCAAGCCGGGCCGAAAGGCGTCAAAGCGACAGCTTTCCGGGCGCTGCGCAAAACGGAACTCGAAAGGCATTCCAGAACACGCGCGCCCGTGACACGCCAGGGTGAACTCCTTATCCGTCTGCACGGGGTAGCTCACCCCTCCGACCATGACAGATTCAAGATCCTGCGCCTGTTGAAACTCAAGTCGAACCGTCTGAAAGCCTGGGGCGTCAAACCGCGCTCTCAACATTCCGGCTTCACCATCGGCGTCAGCCGTAGTCTCCAATTCAACGCCAGGCTGTTGATACGCAAGCTCTGGCGCTCGCTTGCCGTATTCGGCCTCATAGAGCCGAACGGGTACCAGATTCAACCCTTGTGCCTCACGAACGCGCGCTGGAGGTTCTCGGTCCCGAGTCAGCACAACCCAATAAGTTTGCAGCGCGCCGTCATCTAGAACATCAGTGATGTGGCGAAAGCTCATGAGGCCTGGCCGCTCGTCGCTGTATGCCGGGACAAGAGCCGACGCTATGAACGCAGCGAGCAAAGCCAGGCCAAGCAGAGAAAACGCAGCCCGCGAGGGCCACCCGAAAGACTGAGCACAGACCAATATCAGGGGCAGAAACGCAACGCCAGCGAGGAAGGAAACCAACGCGATCATCTGCAGCGTCAGCATCAGCTCGACTAAAAATAGAAGTTCCAAAAAGAAAACCGCGAGAAAAAAACTTGCCAGTACATGGCCAGCAAAAGCAATCCGAGGGGCGAGATAGCCAACTACACAGGCGACGGTGTAGACAGCAAGTGGCAATACAAAGACAACCGCCATGCCGTCGATCAACGACCCAGCAATCAAACCGGAAGCCGCAAACCATAACCAACTACTGTGATAAGCCGTGCGGTGCCCGGCCTGCTCCGTGCGCCAGAAGAACAACAAGGCGAACATCGGCAGCAACGCGCAGAGATAAGCCACCGTCTGCAGCGGCGCGGGCTGTGCGAACCAGTAGAAGACTTCATCGCGCAACGTGCCAAGCAGCGCCTGCAGGCCAAATGCCAACCCACCCGCCACAACGAGCAGCAACGGCGGCGAGAAGATAGAAAGGATCAGACCGCGCCTGCTCGTCTCGGACCCTCCGCGAACGAGTTGCCATGTGGAAGCGATAAGCCCAAGCCCCAAACCCAGCCACCCGAGCCAGGTAGGGAAGACGACAATCCCGACGCCGAGAATGTCGTTGAACAACAGGTTTTCCTTGGAGCGCTCCTCAACGGTCAGCTTGCCGCGCAGGCTAGCCCAAACCTGATCACCAATATTCTGAAGGCTCGGCAAATGGATGTTCGCCAGGTTATCCCGCTCGCTGTGATAGACATCGATACGATCAGCGATGGCGAAGTTCAGTCCGTTGTAACCGCGCCTGAGAAACTCAGACATATCCGTATCATTAGGTAGCGTTCGATAGATGCTGGTCATCATCGAACTGGCAAGAGGTCGTTCAGTGTAGGCAGCGTAGGCTCGTACATCGTTCGCGTTCGGCGACGCCGTTTCAAACATGACGGCAGGCCCGCGCGCGCCTCGCGCCTCGACATTCAAGACATCCGAAATCGCATCCGCCAGAGGATCGCGGCGCACGAACGATGCAGCACCCAGCAATCCGACTTCCTCGCCGTCCGTAAACAGGAAGACCAGCGGCCGGGACAGCGAATCGACTTCAACGAGAGAGGCGATCTCCAACAGCACGGCCACACCAACACCGTCATCGTTGGCACCCGCTGCTGCCGGCACCGAATCGTAATGCGCGGCGAGCATCACCGCGTTGTCGATTGGCATTCCTTCTGGCGCAACTACAAACAGAACATTGCGTACACGGCCACAAGCCAGGTAGCCATCGTTGTGTAGAGACAGGCAGGACGTATCGTCACGCACCTGGGCGTCGAAGCCTAGCGCCTCAATCTGCTCCAGCAGGCGCTCACGTACGAAGTCGTTGGCAAGCGAGTCGATCGGGTGAGGCGCTTCATCGCCGAGTACAAAAGCGAGCCGATCGAACGCACGCTGGGCATCAAAAGCATCATCCGGATTGTCCGCACGCAGTGGCGAAGGTTGCAGCGGATAGCCTTTAAGTAAGGCTGCTACGACAAGGGCCGCGGCAACCAGTAGCCACAGCCAGGTCGCAGACTTCTGGTTCTCAGGCATCCATAGCAGCCACACGGTCGATGAGCTCTTCGACGCGTGTGGAGTAGCCCCACTCGTTGTCGTACCAGCTCACGACCTTAACCATGCGTCCGTCCATCACCTGGGTAAGCGCGGCGTCAAAGATGCTTGAGTGGCCGTTGCCAATGATGTCACCCGAAACGATTGGATCCGTGTTGTAGGCGAGGATGCCTTTCATCGGGCCTTCTGATGCCGCTTTCATCGCGGCGTTTACCGAGTCGACAGATGCGTCTGCGTTTAGCTCAACCGTCATATCGACGAGAGAGCCATCCGGCACAGGCACACGCATCGCGAGGCCATCCAACTTGCCAGCAAGTTCCGGTAGTACCTGCCCGATTGCTTTCGCGGCACCGGTAGAAGTAGGCACGATATTCGTCGCGGCGCTGCGCGAGCGGCGCTTGTCCTTGTGAGGCGCGTCGATCAGCCGTTGATCGGATGTGTACGCATGAACGGTCGTCAGCAATCCACGCTTGATACCAAAGCTGTCATGGAGAACCTTTGCGAGCGGCGCGGCGCAATTCGTCGTGCAACTGGCGTTGCTGATGATGCGGCTGTCTTTGGTAACAACGTGATCGTTCACCCCCGCCACAACAGTCGCGTCGAGCGGGTCTTTGCAAGGCACGGTCAGAATGACGCGGCGCGCGCCTGCATCCAGATGTTTCTGCAACTCATCGAGACGTCGGAACCGGCCGGTCGCCTCTACGACATACTCGACACCCATTTCCCTCCAGGGCAACTTCGCCGGGTCTGGTTCCGCCAGCACCTTGAAGGGGTCGCCATCAATCTCGATGACATCGCCATATTGGCTGACCTCACCCGGATACGTTCCGTGAATGCTGTCGTAACGAAACGCGTACGCTAGATTGTCCGCGTCGACCAGGTCGTTCACCGCCACCACATCGAAGTGGCGCCGAAGCTTTGCTATGCGCGTAATCGTTCGGCCGATACGGCCAAATCCATTGATCGCAATCTTTGGCACGCTCACTGGGTATTACTCCCCTTCAACAACAAACATTCCGGACCCAGAGACCGGGGAATCGCCGAAACGGCTCGGACCCCAATACCAATTTTTGGGAGCACGATCGCCCTCATCAAAATCCTGGGCGTGGATCGATAAGCGCACACCATCGCCGATATCCGCGCCTCGCGCTATGAGCACTTCCCGAGGTACGGCCCATTCGATGGTGTAACCAGTCTCGGTGCGAGCGCCACTCGACGTCAGCTCGTCTCTCGATGCCTGCAGAAACTCGATGGCAGGCATAGGCGCTTCTCCCGCAACTGTCAGGATGTCGAAGGCCATCTTGAACAACGTGCCATCTGTTGCCGCATCAACCAGGCCTTTATCAATCAATCGTTCGGGCAGTGCTTGCGTATCCAGGGTCACGATGATCGCATCCTGTCCAAGCGCCGGACGTTGGTCGCTGGCGATCACATCGTCGTCAGTCACCTCGACCGCCAGATAGACATTGTCGTCGTCATAGCGCAGGTCGAAATCAAAGGAGATGTCGCTCACTGTTAGGTCAGCCGCTTCCGGGTCGAAATCTCCCTGCTTGGAGGCACTGAAGCGCAACTTGCGCCATTCCGAGAGGTCACCATCCACTGTAATCGGTTGGCGCGTGCGTATGAGCGCTTCCTGTCTCTGGGGGTATATCGCTTGCCGGCTACTGAACTCGAAAGGCCGGCCATCCAGGCTCGTGCTGATATCGAAGGTCACCGAGGCGGCGTGCAGATCGCCAAACGCCTGTCTGCCGTTAGGCTTGGCTTGCACTACTAACAACGCGCTCTCCCCGGCCTGCAGCGTGACAGCTTCGCTGACGGACGTTACCCGCACGTCATCACTGTCTTCGCCCGCGGCGGACACCGTCATTGGAACCTCGCCAGGATTGTTCACATTGAACACAAACTGGCCACCTGCTGGTCTTCGTCCGGTCTCATACCTCGGCTCGCTGGTAATGGCAGCGCTCAACCTGGCGATCATGTCGCGGCTTTCGGCAGTCGCAACATCATCAGGCTCGACACCGTCCAGCAAGACATTAGCAATGGTCGGGCCGTCGTTACGCATCGTGACCCAGGCCACGTGGTCAAACTCGCCGTAAAGAGGGCCGCGCAACGCGCTACCGCCGCCCGTGGTCGCGAGCGTGATGAAGTTGCGATCGTTGCGAACACTCTTCTTGTACGCGTGATAGTGGCCAGCAAAGACCGTGTAATCTCGCTCGCCCAACAGCTCTTCCACCTTCAGCCAGTCGGGATCGATGTTGCTCATGTCCCACAGCGGTTGGTGAACTAGGACAACCGTCCAGCGAGCATCCGCATTATCGGCAAGGGCCTGTTCGATGAAGGCCATCTGGTCAGCCTGCTTGTACGGGCCAGGCACCGGCGTTTCCTCGTTGCCCACCATTCCGAACAGTTCCGAATTCAGAACGAGGAAAAACACATCCTTATAGCTGAAGTGGTAATAGCTCGGCCCGAACCGGGTCCGCCACGTCTCCGCCATGACCTCATTGGACATATCGTGATTGCCGGCCGTGTAGAAAAACGGTGCATTAAGCTGATCAATCATGCCCGTGAACTCGTCCCACTCTGTATCGAGCTGGGCTTGATCGTCGGTATAGCCTTCGATCAGATCGCCGACACTCACCACAAACGCCGGCTCGAGCAGATTCACTTTGGGCATTGCACGGCGGAAGACGCCAGGGCGCGCACCACCTGTTCGGTCGGTCACCACGACAAAATGAAAATCACTGTCGGCGTCATCCGCAGCCAGGGATGTCCAGGGTGTCGCGCCCTCCGTGTTCGGGGCGTTAATTACGGGCGCATGAGTGTCGCCACCGTGGCCGCGCACGATGCCTGCCGAGAGAATTAGCCCTAACAGAGCCGTACCGGCCGCCGCGATTCGAAAGCCTCGATCCATCGAACTTCTCCTGGTCATTTTCAGACGTTTCAACTGCGAGATTTTCGCATTGTGCGCGATGGATCCGGATTGGGCGAGCGAATCCCTAAGCCAGGGGTCAGGACCCCAATGATCATTGGGCAAGTTGGTGCAACACGAACTCGGCGCGAGCTTCTACGCTTGTCTTCGGCACGACCAGCACCTCGTAACCAAGGACCGGATACACCTTAAGCAATCGGTCGTACTCTTCGACCGCTTTAGACAATTGATGTCGCCGATCGCCATCAGTGACATAGATTTGCGGCCACGGTGGCGTCAAAAACACCCTTCGATGATAAGTATGACCGGCGTCCAGACCGGCTAAGAGGGGTTCACCCGTGAGTTGTGACATAGCGGAAGCAGCGTCAACAAGCCCTCTATCGAAAAACACCCACTGATCTGGGGCTATACAATCATCAATGTCCCTTCGAGACATTTCTATTGCCCGTCTTACAAACGCTTCTGCGTCAACCCAGGGTAAGGCGGTTCCTCCGGTTTCCCGCTCCTCGGCGATGATTCTACGCCCTGGCTCTTCCACGACCCCATAGCCTTGCCTGGAGAGCTCCTTGAGCAGCGTCGATTTACCACCACCGGAACAACCGGAAATGACCACACGTTTCGACATACAAAGTCCGTTTCTAAGCCAGGGGTCAGAACCCCTTTTTTTTCAGATCGTCAGCTCGCCACGAACGACGCTCTGCACAGCACCGCCTACTCGGATGATGTCACCAACGTCCAGATACAAGCGCGAGGGGCGCTTCATCTCAACACCCTGCTCCACAACGAACGAAGCTCCAGCGCCGGATAAGCCTTTAAGCGCTCTAAGATAGGCTGCAAACGCCGCATTCGCTGAACCGGTAGCGGCGTCCTCTCGAGGACCGCCCGCGTCGAAGAACATACGAGCAGCAAAGTCCGAACCATCGTTATGGGCATCGTCTGTAAAGGCGAACACGCACTTCATTGGCTTACCTTCAGCCAGCAGTTGCTTGTAGAGGGGATAGTTGAACTCGCAGCGACCGAGCGCGCTCCGATCACCCACGCCAATCAGGACGAACTGAGGCCCGACTTCGGCAAATTGAATGGGGTACGCATCAGCCAGATCGGCTTCAGCCAGACCCAGCACGCTAGCTGCGTGACCAGCCTCTAGCGTCGCGCCCAGGGTAACCTCGGGCGGCACCATCCAGGCGGCGTCTTCGGAAAAGGTTACCGGCACATCGCCGATCGGAAGCCGCAGCGTCAGCGAGTCACGTCCGTTGCGAAGCACCCAGGATGTGCCGATGGTTGGGTGGCCGGCAAACGGCAACTCCCACTCGGGAGTAAAGATACGGACATCCGCGCCCGCCGCATCTTCGGCAAGGACAAACGTGGTCTCCGAGAAATTCATTTCCCGGGCGATGTCCTGCATCTGCTCATCGCTAAGCGATCCCGCGTTGCGCACAACAGCCAGCTGGTTGCCGGCGAGCGGGCGCTCGGCAAAAACGTCAACAATCTCGAGTGGGTATTTCATAGCCGAATGGGGTCAGGACCAAGTGCCAGGTCCGATTGACGAGCTATGGTTCAATACCAGTTGTCGGAACCAATCGGACCTGGCACTTGGTCCTGACCCCTGTACTCAATCGGACCTGGCACTTGGTCCTGACCCCTCTCCTCCTACGTCACTAGCTTTTGAATTCGGCAATCACCTTGGAGATGGACTCCTTGGCGTCACCGAACAGCATTCGGGTGTTTTCCCCGAAGAACAGCGGATTGTCGACGCCCGAGAAACCAGAGGCCATGGAGCGCTTGAGCACGAATACGGTTCGCGCCTGATCGACGTTGATGATCGGCATTCCGTAGATCGGCGAGTTCTCATCCTGGCGTGCCGCAGGGTTCACGACGTCGTTGGCGCCAATCACGACAGCTACGTCCACGTTCTCGATGCGTCGATTGATGTCGTCCATTTCAACGAGTTGGTCGTACGGCACGTTCGCCTCAGCGAGCAACACGTTCATGTGCCCCGGCATACGACCGGCAACCGGATGGATTGCGAAGGTGACTTCACAACCGTTAGCCTCGAGCAGATCGCCTAGCTCCCGCACGACGTGCTGAGCCTGTGCGACCGCCATACCGTATCCCGGTACAAACGTAACGTTAGATGCCGCTTCGAGAATGAGGAACGCATCTTCAGCAACGATTGGCTTGACCTCGCCTTCCACCTTGGTGGCCTGCTTCACCGCGCCGAAGCCGGAGAACAGAACGTTGGCCAGCGAGCGGTTCATTGCTTTACACATGATGTTGGTCAGGATCAGACCAGCGGCACCAACCAGCGAGCCCGCAACAATCAGAATGTTGTTGTTGATGGCAAAACCCGCAGCGCAGGCCGCCAAACCGGAGTAGCTGTTTAGTAGCGATATCACTACTGGCATGTCAGCGCCACCAATCGGGATGACGGCCATGATGCCCAGCAATAACGACAGCGCGAGCAGCGTCCAGAATACCGGCGACGTGGGGTCAGGGTTCATCACAAACATCACGGCACACACCACGATGCCAAGCAGAATAAGGCTGTTCACAATGCGTTGGCCGCCGAAGACGATGGCGCTACTGGTCATCACTTCAGCCAGCTTTCCGTAGGCAATCAGGCTGCCCGAGAACGTAATGCCACCGATCAGAATGGACAGCACAATGGTTACGAGCGTGAATGCTGAGAGCACTTCGGGGTATGGATAGAGCGCAGCCCAACCAACGGCAAGCGATGCGATACCGCCCGTGCCGTTAAACAGAGCGACCATCTCCGGCATCGAGGTCATCTCAACCTTCTGCGCCGCGATTCCGCCAACTAAAGCGCCGAGAATTGCTGCAGCAGCAATCCACTTGAAGTCGACGATTCCCTGGCCGAGCAGGGTCACGACAATGGCGATAAGCATGCCGATAGACGACAGCTTATTACCTCGAACGGCCGTATCCGGCGAGCCGAGCTGCTTCAGTCCAAAGATAAAAAGCGCCGCGGATACGATGTATCCCAGGCCTATCAGTTCCGGGCTCATGCTGAACCTCCACCAGTGGCTGGCGTCTCTTTCTTCTTGAACATGGACAACATCCGGTTGGTCACCATGTAACCACCGACAACGTTGATCGTCGCTGCGAAGACAGCGAAGGCGCCGAGCCAAGTGGCCACTGTGCCGTGGTCACTACCGGCGGACATGATTGCGCCCACGATCGTGATACCGGAGATGGCGTTAGCGCCGGACATTAGCGGTGTGTGCAGTGTTGCCGGAACTTTCGAAATCAGCTCAAAGCCGAGAAAGATCGACAGCAGCAGAATAAACGCGAGAAAAACAGCTTCCATCGAGACTCCCCTACAGGTTCTTTATTGTTTCGTTGACGATCTCACCGCCGCGCGTGATAACGCAGGCTTGCACGATCTCGTCTTCCGGATCGAGGTTCAGGCTTTTGGCCTCCTCGTCCCAGAATTCCATCATTAGATTCACCAGGTTGCTGGAATACATCTCGCTGGCGTTGGTACTTACTTCGGAGGGCAGGTTGCCCATACCGACAATTTTGACGCCCGCTATATCGACAACCTCGTTGAGCTTGGAGCCTTCAACGTTGCCCCCAGTCTCAACCGCCATATCGATGACAACGCTGCCGGGCTTCATCGCCTCGACAGTGTCGCGAGTAATGATGGTCGGCGCTGGCCGGCCGAAAAGCTGAGCAGTGGTGATAACCACATCCGACTGCGCGATCACCTTTGCCTGGCCCTGCTTCTGCAGCTCTACCTGTTCGGGCGTGAGTGCGTTGGCGTACCCCTGATCGGTTTGACCGGTCTCTCCGAGATCGATATCGACAAACTTCGCGCCGAGGCTGTGAACCTGCTCGGCAACAACGGGCCGGGTATCGAACGCTTCGACGCGAGCGCCGAGGCGCTTCGCGGTGGCAATCGCCTGCAGGCCGGCAACACCAGCTCCAATGACAAACACACGGGCCGGACGAATTGTGCCAGCCGGCGTCATCATCATCGGCAGAATGCGGCGGCTGTGCTGACAAGCCAGCATGACCGTGACGTAACCCGCGAGATTGGCCTGGGAGGACAGCGCATCCATCTTCTGAGCGCGCGTGCTCCTGGGAATCATTTCCATGGAGATAGCCGTGAGGCCAGAAGACGCCATTGAGGCGACGAGATCGCGCTCGTTAAAGGGGTCCAGGAAGCTGATATGAATCGCGCCGGACTTGAATTGCCCGATCTCTTCAGCCGCTGGCTTGCGAACACGAACGATGATGTCCGCAGAACCCAAAACGTCCGCGCGCGTGGCGTGGACCGCGGCGCCAGCCTCACGGTAAGCATCATCAGTGAAGCCAGACGCAAACCCGGAACCGCTTTCGATCGCGACGCTGAAGCCAGCATTGCTGAGTTTCTTAACATCACCTGGCACAAGCGCGACGCGCAGTTCGCCCTCCCAGGTTTCCTTAGGCACCCCAATCAGCATCTGTGTGACTCCCCAATAAGCGTCAAACACCAGCCCACAGAGAGCCGGAAAGCTCGCCAGAGTAATGAATGCTGCAGCGCGACACAACGCCAACGAGGGGCTCAATCGTAAGCGTCGTGTGAGCCCGCTATAGCGTTGCCAATGAACCAGCCAGGCCACACTGGCGGTACACTAGACGGATGAGCACATACCACGTAACCGCCAAAAATTACTCGGACGACCACGAAAACCGCATCCACAGCGATGCTGTAGCCGCTCGGCTTGGCTTTCGCGGAGCCCTCGTACCCGGCGTGGCCGTCTACGGCCACCTCGTACACCCACTAGTAATGAGCATGGGTGAGCGCTGGCTTGCCCAGGCAACGAGCAGCGTTCGATTCCTCAAGCCAGCCTACGACAACGACCGGCTGGTGATGTCCAAGGCCGAATCAGATGGCAGCCTAACTGTCGAATGCCATAACAGTGCCGGCGAGCTGCTCGCCGTATTGACCAGTTCCATCGCCGGGCCGGCAACCTCGTCTTTCGAAGACGAACTCTTCGCCTCGCCGGCCAGCGAGACCGATCGCGTGGAAATCAGCTGGGAGACCATCGACACGGAAACGCCGTTCGCTGAGCGGCAGTGGCAACCAACCAGCGAAGAAAACCAACGCTATTGCAGGGAGGTATGCGAGACACTGCCCATCTTCCGCAAGAAGGCCGTCCATCCGCACCTGTTGCTCTCCCAGGCCAACACCTGCCTCACCGCGCGATTCCTGATGCCTGCCTGGATACACGTAGGCTCCACTATTCGCGCCTTTCGCCTCATCAACATCGATGACAACGTGACGATCCAGAGCCGTCCCGTGCGCAAGTGGCGCAGCAAAGGCCATGAGTTTATCGAGGCTGCCATTCGCTATCAGGTTGACGGCAGCACGGCCATGGAAATCGACCACGTCGCAATCTTCCACATCGCAGGATCATGATGCGACTAGCCATCCTGGCATCCCATGCCGGCACTACACTGCAAGCGATTCTGGACGCGATATCGGCGGGCAGGCTCGCCGCGCAGGTGTGCCTCGTCGTCAGCAACAACAGTGGTTCCGGCGCTCTCGCACGGGCACGCGCGGCCAATATCGAGACGCAGCACCTCAGCCAGGCCACCAGCGGCGACGCACTGGATGCCGAGATCGCACGATGCCTGCGGGACAGCCAATGCGACTATGTCGTGCTCGCCGGCTACATGAAGCGCCTTGGGCCGATAACGCTGAGTAGCTTCGATCGGCGCATCGTCAACACTCACCCCTCTTTGCTGCCACGGCATGGGGGCCAGGGTATGTTTGGCCGGCGGGTGCACGAAGCCGTACTTGCCGCCGGGGACACAGAGACCGGGGCCAGCGTGCACCTCGTCATGGGCGACTACGACACCGGCCCGCTGCTCGCACAGACCAGAGTGCCCGTGTTGCCGAGCGACAGCGTCGACGACATCGAGGCCAAGGTACGCGCGACCGAGCGACCGCTCCTGATTGAGACGCTCGCGACACTGGCGGCAGACTTGAAAGTAGCGGGTAAAGCGCCGGATGAAGCAGGTTACGCCGCAAAGGCACGCCGCGGATGACCGAAATGAGCTACCGCACGCTGGTCGGCACCGATGCCGCCGCGTACCGGAAATTGCGTCTCAAAGCGCTGGCCGATGCACCCGAAGCATTCAGTTCAGATTCTGAGCGAGAGAACGCATGGCCGCTTGAGCAATTCGCACAACGTATCGACCCGAAACCACACCAGACGACATTCGGCGCCTTCGATGCTCGCCGCCTGATCGGCAGCCTGGGTTTTCTACGCAACACCCAGGCAAAGACCCAACACAGCGCATCGCTGTTTGGGCTGTTCGTCGATCCCGCCTATCGCGGCCGCGACATCGCTCAAGAGCTACTCCGACGCGCCATCGCCAAGGCGCAGACCATGCCAGGCGTCAGCCAGCTCGAACTCTCGGTAAACGTCGAGAACGCCGCCGCCCTGCACATCTACGAGGCGGCAGGGTTCGCGCCGTGGGGTCGCCGACCGGACGCGCTTCGTATCGGCTCCGCCAGCTTCGATGAATTCCACATGATTCTCGACGTTTCAAACACGCGGTAAGCGCCGCGTTAGCTGTCCGCGAGAAGCTGTTGCACATCGACAAGTAGCTCTTTGGTCGCAGCCGCCACCACGTCGCCACCCAGGGCAGGATTACCTCCTGACCAGGTTTCTATCACGCCACCAGCGCCGCGAATGATGGGGATCAACGCCTGAATGTCATACGCATTGAGGTTGGATTCGACCGACAACTCCACATAGCCCATAGCAAGCATGGCGTATAGGTAGCAGTCGCCGCCGTAGCGAGTCTGTTTGGCCGCCTCGACTACTCGCCCGAACGCTGCTTGCCGCTCCGCTCCGGCAAAGAACTGCGGCCCAGTGGACGCTAGCGTGCAGTCATACACAGACTTATCACCCGCCACTCGCAGCAAGCGTCGCTCGTCCGCGCGGCGAAGTTCCGCCATGTCACCATCGCCCACGAACAGCTCGTCAGTGTAGGGCTGATACAGAACGCCAACGACCGGATCCTGGCCATCAAACAGCGCCAGCAGTACGCCCCAATGGAGAAAGCCACTCATAAAGGAGCGCGTACCGTCGATCGGATCGATCACCCAGGTAAACCCGGACTCACCGACCTCATAGCCGTACTCCTCGCCGAACAGACCGTCCCGGGGATAGGCCAGCGAAATTGCCTGACGCAGAGCGGACTCAACCGCCTTGTCAGCCTCGGTTACCGGATCAAACGAACCTGCAGACGCCTTGTTATCCACCTTTGTTGGCTGCCTGAACCAGGGCAACGCGAGCCGGCCGGCCGCCTTCGCGGAAGCCGCAGCGAATTCTCGCCTCTCAGTGCGCTCGGTAGCGCTCAGGCGCCGCTTCGATCCGAACTCAAGCATCAGCCTGCGCCCGACAATCGCCTTCCAGACGCGATCGCACACCAACTAGTCTCTCGGCGACCCCGGGCAGGGTGTAACATCCCTTCATTATCTACTTCCGGTGAAAACGGCTATGTCTATCGAAAGCATCGTACCCGAGGGTCAGGAGTCGCTGTACAACCAATTCCACGTCGCCCAGGCGGTTCGAAGCGGCGATTTTGTGTTCTGTTCCGGACAGATCGGCAGCGACGGCAGCGGCGGCGTGCCTGAAGCAGCGCTCGATGAGTTCAGACTGGCGTGGAAGGCCGTCGGCACCGTGCTCGCAGCCGCGGGGCTCGACTTCAAAGATATCGTCGAGTGCACTACGTACCATGTCGGCCTGAACGAACACCTGGCGAGCTTCATGAAAGCCCGGGACGAGGTGCTATCAGAGCCGTGGCCAGCATGGACTGCTATCGGGATTAGCGAGCTGGCTGTGCCGGGCGGGCGGGTTGAGATACGGGTTGTTGCGTGCCGAAACTAAGCCCAACTGGGGTAAAGCAACAAACGTGACCTAGTTCTCGAACCTAAGTGCAAGAGCGCGAGCACTGCTCATTTGTGTGAATAGACGCCAACCCATCTGAACGCTTTTGGCACAATACCGATCAAATCACACACCGCATGTGACATCGATATCTGCAAAAACGCCAAAAGAGGACTGTGGCGACAATGCTAACACTGCAGAAACTAATAGTGGCTATGTACCCAGGCGCCCTGATTGAAGGCACAGCTTGGGCAGCAGAATGGAACCTTCAAGAAAGGAATGCGTTCGTTCGCGTAGCAAATGTTTTTTTCCCTCTAGTAGCGGCTGCATATGTCGCTCACTACTTCTTTTACGACAAGGCGCTCGGATTAGAGCCGATAGAATATTGGTTGGCGTTCCGCCTCACTGCCGCTGCCGTTTGCATGGCCGCGGTAATTTCGCTCCGAACAAAATTAGTGGAAACACGTTTCTACAAAGTTCCGTCAATATTGGCTCTGGCCGCACTCTGTTATTCCCAAGCCATCGTTACCGCAGTACACGATGTTTCCTACTTTTTCTGTTTCGTCTTTGTACTGGCGTCAGTAATGGTCCTTCGAGAAACACCCTTCGCCAGCGCGATCTTTTCGGCAATAGTTTTGGCAATCCAGGCTCCCTGGCTTACACAAGCCGATGTGGCGCCTCAAATGGTGGTTTCAGGCGGAGTGGTAACTACTGTAATCGGAATAGCTATCCGGACGTCTTACGCATCTGAGGTGCGAAACTTTATCTTGACCAAGGAGAACTTTGAGAGTCAGCAACGCGTTGCTGAACTAAGTCAAGACTTCTCAAAGAGACTCTCTTCCTTTATCCCCGGAGTGATTGCCAGGAGACTAGAAGAGGCTGTAAGCGGCACCGGCAAAAGCGTACTCGATGCCGCCGTAGAGGTGTTGAGACCAAAACGAATGACTGTCTCCTGCTTGTTTTCCGATATTCGTGGATTCACTCAGGGTTCGAAGAGCTTAGAGAGCTTTGTGAGCGAAAGCGTGATTCCCGAAGTACGCGCATGCTCGGACGCTATAGAAGCAAACAACGGAATACCCCGGAAAATCGGGGATCTCGTATTCGCATATTTTGACGCTGAACGTCTCGCAGTCAACGTCGCCAATTCTCTTTTGGCTGGACTAGAAATAGCGAAAATTAATGAAGCCATGAACGCCACTGTGTCAAAGGAAAAGATAAATCGGTACATCCTTATTGCTTCAGGTGAGGCTATCGTTGGGAATGTAGGCGGAGTCGACTCCTCCGTGGAAATCACTGCCTTGGGGTCGCCCGTAAACTTCCTAAGCCGTCTCGACGATGCCACCAAGCTTCCTGCTTTCGAAAGCATATTGACGCCGGGTGATCTTATCGCCTGCGAACGCACAATGTCGGAAATTTCAACCTGCTCGACCACCCCCGATATTAGAGAGGTGGATCTCAATCTTCTTGGAGTTTCCATTAGGGATTTTCCCGAAGTGAAGCGTGTATTCGTTCTAAAACCATCCGAAAGCAACTTACTCATGATCAGAAAGATCGCACTAGAACAAAACCGATTGGGTGGACAAGCAATCGGTGTCCACTCTCCTCAACACCAGCAAATCGCCTAGTATTCGATGCGCAAATCCAACCGCTTGTCCCATGTCAATAGCTCATCGCTGTTAAGCATCTGAATTGATGGAAGAGAGAAAACACATTTTCGGCGCCGATTCGGAGATCATTCACGAATCCATCAGACCGGAAGACATTCGCGCGAATGATCACGTTCGAGCACGTATTCGCCGAAAATCCGAGGGGGCAGAATACGAAGACATAAGGGTTTGGCGACTTAGCCCGCTAGGAGTAGAGCTACTATCGAATAACGAATCCACAATCTGGAAGAGTGGAGAAGCTTTAGACCTTGAAATAACGATCGACGGCAGAGTTACTGTTTTCGAAGGACTAATCGTCGCAATCGTAAACGAGTTCGACGAGGCTTTGATAATCGGTGTTCGATTCCACCAACCGGACAGTGAATTGCGCACCGATGGAGCTGATCGTCGACAACAACGCAGGTGGCTGTGCAGCGATCAATTTCTACCGGTCTGCGTTTGTCCTAGCCCAGTTCGGTTCAATCACTTCATACGCTTTCGAATGATCGACGTTTCACTCACGGGCGCGAGATTAGCCACCAGCCTGACCAACAAATTCTTGATCCCAGGAATCAATCTGGATTTGTCTGCATCCTTCCCTTTGACCGGCAACACTCGCATACCAGCACAGATCAAACGCGTTGAAATCGGCTCGACATCCGGACGAGAAGAACTGATTGTCGGCATCGAGTTTCCAACCTTGGGCAAACCAGCACGGGACATCGTTGCCCACTACTTGATCCAATTTCAGGGTGCTGAATCAGCAGAGGAAATGCGACTCGCAGGTCTGGAGCCAAAGTCCGTGGCGGCAGGCGTGCATTTCACCTTCGTACGTACCGAAGAAGAATATCAAGAAGCGCTCAACCTGCGACTCCGAGCCTATTCGCAAGCCGGGAAGTACCAAGGCGAGCAGGACCCATCAATATTTGCAGATAGATTCGATGCTACCTCGCGCATAGCTATCGGCAGGTTCCGGGGCAAAGTTGTCGCGACCGCACGCATCAACTTTCCTGGTAGTCATACACCGCTAGAACAAGAACAGCACGTCGAATGGCCGTCGCACTTACCAAGGCGAGACGAAGTTATCGAAGTAAGTCGGGCTTGCACGGATCCGGATTTTCGCCACAGTGATCTATTGGCGGGGTTGTTTAGGTTTATCGCCGTCACTTGTGTGACTATCGAGAGGCCGTACACCGTGACAATGGCCTCCCCTAGTATGACCCCATTTTACGAGAAAATTGGACTAGAGGAGGTCGGCCTTAGCTACGACATACCGCTAATCGGCGGCCTCCACAACGTAATGATTGGCCATTCAATAAAGGCGATGACTGGGTCGAAAGTTAATCCACTTTACTGGAACTTCATTTGGAGAACGGCTTCCGACCATCTTATTAAGTCAGGTGTTGTACGGCCAAATGGAGTAGAGAAAATTATTCGAAGGATCTACATCGCGATCGGACCAATCGCGGACCTCATCTTCAGGTTGAAATCTGCGCCCTCTAAGCGGAAGTAGAATCACTCAGATTGATGGCTCTAAAAAATGCCCCAAGCAGCGATATCTAGCGCCACAAAGCACTTCGTCAATGACGCGAGGAGGTCACAATCATACGCACGGCGGCACTTGCTGCTGTTCGCGTACTTGGCAGCAACGCTACCCCTTACGGCGCCGCTAGACATCTACTTAGCAGGCTCCCCGGCTAGTGTCGGATTGATCCGAATGGCATGCGCTGTTTTCGCGATCCCATATTTTTTTAAAAGCTTTCGACAGAACGAAACGAACTACGCATCAATATATTTCTGGCTATCTACTACAATGTGCCTGCCCACTTGTTTCGGGCTCATACTAGTTCAGGGAGCTTTGAACCAGCCGATTGGGGACCAAACAAGCATTGTTTTGGTTGCTTCCTACCTAACGGCGCTTTTCATTTTCGTCCAGGTCCAGAACAGCCTTCTCTTGGCGGCAACAGGCTGGCTACTTAGCATCTTTATATGTCTACTCTTCTCTAGTTTTTCCCACGCGGACAGCAACTTCGGTGAATTTGAGCGTGTTTTCTTACTCCCGTTGTTTGCGTATTTGACAGCGATCGTAGTTGGCAGCCTAACGAACAGAAACATCGCAAAGATTGAATCAGAGAAGCTCGAAACAGCAAAAAGCATCGGATATTCCATCGCTCATGAAGTGAGGACACCGCTAACGACCATTAAGAACCGGGCAAAGGGTCTTGAAGAGTATTTGCCTGCTTTGGTTAAGGCTCACAAGGTACTGCATCGAAGCTCGGCAGCCTCCAAATTCTCCGATGAAATCTACGAAGCACTTGCCTCCGGACTAATCGATATTTCAGACGACGTCGACAACCTGCACGCTATCGTTGACATATTGCTGGCCGCTACCAAAACATCGCGAATCGAAGAGTCAGTCGAAGTGATGACCGCATCGAGCAAGGTCGTAGAGGCGATCCGCGACTATCCATACGCTAATGTCTACGAACAAGAGCTGGTTGAGATGAAAGTCAGCTCTGATTTCACGCTTAAAGGCGGTCCAATACAACTCCGCCATGTTCTGATGAACCTACTTAAAAACGCCCTTTACTACGTGCAGAACAATCGTGGGACGAAGATCGAAGTGACCGTGGATGGCAGTAGTAACTCGATCGTAGTTTCGGATGACGGCCCGGGAATCCCGCCCGCAGATCTCAACAGAGTGTTCGACCCGTTCTTCACTACAACGGATATTCACAATGGAAGCGGTCTGGGACTCACATTCTGCAAACTCGCTCTTGAGTCTATGGGCTCAACAATCGAAGCGCAAAATGTGCCTTTTGGTGGCGCGAGATTCGTCCTAACATTCCCAGATTTTCACGTCAAACAAAGAACTGCTGTTGATCCAAATAGCGAAAAGTACAGCTGATTTAGTTTGAAAAGCGCCAACCGGGACTGATAAATCACATTGAATCAACGTAGAAAGCTGACGGACGGCTCCGTGGCCAAAAGTCTAGCTAGCCTGACGGCCCCAATGCTCTTGGGAGTCTCGTCTTCGATCCTTGTCCAAATGATCGAGCTCGTCT
>CAYGQC010000067.1:13060-19202 GCA_964351875.1 uncultured Pseudomonadales bacterium | reverse complement strand
GGTCGGATGATCCGGGGCGAAAGCTTGCAACGAGCTCGAAAAGAGCTCGGAACTCAGGAAGAGACAGACCAAGGCTAAATCACGACATTCTGCCTTCATGCGACCGCTCTGGTGGACGCCCTTGCGCTGGATCTCCGGCTCGACCGTGTCGTTCTGGAATGAACGATAGTAGGGCGAGCCGAGCGCCGGCGAGATCCGGGTGACATTTGTCAGGCGTTCGAAGCAATGATGTCTAGACTTATGTAGCAGCAGAGCAGCTGCAGACCTGCGCGACACTGTCAGGACAACGACGACACTATGATCAAGATCAAACAGGGCCTCGATTTGCCAATCGGTGGCATGCCTTCCCAGACCATCGCTGATGCGAAGCCGGTTAACTCGGTGGCGATACTCGGGGAAGACTATATTGGCATGAAGCCCACAATGGCGGTGGCCGAGGGCGATAAGGTCAAACTCGGGCAAGAGCTGTTCGCCTGCAAAAAGACGCCAGGGCTCATCTACACGGCGCCTGCTACTGGCACGGTGTCGGCAGTAAACCGAGGTGCAAAGCGAGCATTGCTCTCCGTTGTGATCGATGTTGATCATGCTTCGGATGACGCTGTTGAGTTCGCGAGTTACTCGGAAGATCAGGCCCGCGCGCTCGATCGGCAGGCCGTAGTCGATAACCTGGTGGCGAGTGGTTTGTGGACAGCGCTGCGAACCAGACCGTTCTCTCGGGTCCCGGCGATAGATTCGGCTCCGTCGGATATCTTCGTCACAGCAATGGATTCTTCGCCCGGCGCCGCAGACGCCGCTGTGGTTCTTAACGAGTATGCGAGCGAATTTGCGCTGGGGCTCGATATCCTCGCGAAGCTGACTGAAGGGTCGGTCTATGTATGCCACGAAGACGGCAAGTTTCTACCCAACGGGACTGACGCGAAGCTAAAGGTCGAATCCTTCGCCGGCGCACATCCGGCAGGTCTCGCTGGCACACACATTCATTTTCTGAGCCCCGTCGGCACGGCCCGAGAAGTTTGGACCGTTGGCTACCAGGACGTCATAGCGACTGCGCGTTTATTCGTCACCGGACGCCTTCCGACCGAACGCGTGGTGTCGCTGTCAGGGCCAAGCGTTAACAATCCCCGCCTGCTGAAAACTCGCGTAGGTGCTTGCGTACGCGAGCTGGTCAGCGGTGAGCTCAATGACGAGAGTAGTCGAGTCATATCCGGTAGCGTCCTTGCCGGCCGAACCGCGACGTCCCCGGTGTGCTATCTCGGCCGGTACCACTTGCAGATTTCCGCATTGCCGGACCAGGCTAATCGCCAGCTCTTCGGATACCTCAACCCGGGCGCGAAGCAGCATTCGGTTTTCCCAGCCTTTCTCTCGAAATGGTTTGGTTCGAAAGAATTGCCATTCAGCACGAACAAGAACGGGAGCACCCGCGCAATGGTTCCGATTGGAACCTACGAAACCGTTGTGCCGATGGATATGTTGCCCACGCAATTACTGCGAGCACTACTCGTCGGTGACCTGGAGACGGCGACCGCACTCGGCGCACTGGAATTAGACGAAGAAGATCTCGCTCTGTGTACATACGTATGCCCGGGCAAGTACGAATATGGGCCGGTGCTTCGCTCCGTGCTGAATCAGATCGAGAAGGAGGGCTGAAGCCGTGGGTTTGCGTTCCTTTATGGATGGCATTGCGCCGAATTTTGAAAAGGGTGGGAAGCTGCAGGCTTTCTACCCGGTCTATGAGGCGATTGACACGGCGCTCTATACGCCGTCGTACACCACCGGCGGTGCGTCTCATGTCCGCGATCACCTGAACCTAAAGCGCATCATGATGACGGTGTGGCTCGCGGCGTTCATTCCGGTGCTCGTCGGCAGCTACTTCACAGGCTACTACGCCAACGGCGCGATGGCAGAGTTGGGGATGACCAGCGTCGACAATTGGCGCTCTGTGTTTCTCGATGTTCTGACCGCCCACAACCCGGCGAGTATCTGGGACAACGTGGTTCATGGGCTCGCCTATTTCATCCCGCTGTACATCACGGTGTTTGTCGCCGGCATCATCTTTGAGGCCTGGTTTGCGAGCAAGCGTGGCCATGAGATCAACGAAGGCTACTTTGTTACCAGTATCCTCTTCACGCTGACGCTGCCGGCGTCAACACCACTGTGGATGGCCGCGGTTGGCATCATCTTTGGCGTCGTACTCGGCAAAGAAGTATTCGGCGGAACTGGAAAGAACTTCCTGAACCCCGCGCTCACTGGCCGCGCGTTCCTGTACTTCGCATACCCGGCGCAGATGTCCGGTGATGCGGTCTGGGTAGCGGTCGATGGTTACACGCGAGCGACTCCGCTGGGCAACGCGGCCTTAGGTCAGGACTACGGCGTGAGCTGGCTGGATGCGTTTGTCGGCAACATGCCTGGCTCGTTTGGCGAGACTTCAACGCTAGCTATCCTTATCGCTGCCTGCATCCTGTTAGCGACGAGAATCGCAAGCTGGCGAGTGATGCTGGGCGTGCTGCTGGGCATGGTCGCGACGGCAGGGCTGTTCAATATCATCGGCTCAGATGACAACCCCATGTTTGGCATGACGCCGTTGTGGCACCTGGTACTCGGTGGCTTTGCGTTCGGCGCGGTCTTCATGGCGACTGACCCAGTATCCGCGGCCATGACCAACCGCGGCAGGCTGTTTTATGGTCTGCTGATCGGCTTCATGTGTGTGCTCATCAGGGTCGTAAATCCTGCGTTTCCCGAGGGCATGATGCTGGCGATTCTGTTCGGCAATCTCTTTGCGCCTCTGATTGATCATTCGGTCGTGCAAGGAAACATCAAGAGGAGATTGGCCCGTGTCTGAAGAATCAAAACGGGACGTCGATAGCCTGGGTAACATCTTCACCGTCGCCATCGCGGTTTGCCTGGTGTGTTCGGTGCTGGTTTCGGGAGCGGCTGTTGCCCTCAAGCCACAGCAAGACGAAAACAAGGTGCTTGATCGCAAGCAGAATGTGCTGCGCGCGGCTGGCCTGCTACCGGCCGACAGCAACACCGACAGCCAGGGTCGCGGAGTAGAAGAGCTGTTCGGGCAGTTTGCGGTTCGTGCGGTTGATCTCGATACCGGTCAGTACGTTGACACGGTCGACACGACCACCTTTGACCCGATCAAAGCCGCTAAAGACCCCGCCCAATCGCTTGACCTTTCCGATGATCAAGACATTGCGACTATCGGCCGCCGGGAAAACGTTTCCCTTGTTTATCTGATTGAAGGCGAGGCGGGCATTGAGAAACTGGTTCTGCCGATTCGTGGCTATGGCCTGTGGGGCACGCTCTTTGGCTACCTGGCACTCGATGGCGATATGCAGACTGTAGCCGGGATCGGTTTCTACGCCCACAAAGAGACCCCGGGACTCGGCGGCGAAGTCGACAATCCCAACTGGAAAGCACAATGGCCAGGCACCAAATTGATGCGTGACGGGGCGCCAGCATTGTCGCTGGTAAAGACTCGCTCGGCGACTGGTTCGGCCGCCGCTGAATATGAAGTAGACGCTCTGTCCGGGGCGACGTTCACTAACCGAGGCGTTGAGAACATGGTGCACTTCTGGACAGGTGAACAGGGCTTTGGGCCTTTCCTCGACAACCTGAGAACAGGAGTTTAGTGGTGTCCTCTGCCAAAGAAGTTCTGCTTAACCCGATATTCAACAACAATCCGATTGCGCTGCAGGTGCTGGGTATTTGCTCGGCCCTCGCGGTGACCGTCAACATGACCACGACTCTGGTGATGTGTGCGGCTGTGATTTTCGTGACAACCATGTCGAACTTTGCGGTGTCGCTGATACGCAATCACATTCCCAACAGCATTCGAATCATCGTTCAGATGACAATTATTGCCTCGCTGGTCATCGTGGTCGACCAGGTGTTGCAGGCGGTAGCCTATGAGATCTCCAAAGCGCTCTCCGTGTTTGTCGGCCTCATCATCACAAACTGCATCGTCATGGGCCGTGCCGAAGCGTTCGCCATGAAGAATCCGCCGATACTCTCGGCCATCGATGGTTTCGGTAACGCTCTCGGATACTCCGTCATTCTGGTCGGTGTCGCATTCTTCCGAGAGCTGTTTGGCTCCGGAACGCTGCTGGGTTTTGAGATCCTGCCAAAGGTCACTGAGGGAGGCTGGTACGCGGCTAACGGATTCATGCTGTTGCCACCCAGCGCGTTCTTCATCATTGGCCTGTTCATCTGGGCTATTCGAGCATTCAAGGCTGATCAGGTTGAGGCTGCTGAGTACAAGATCGCCGATAATGTTCAGTACAAGGAAGCGCTGTAGTGGAGCATTACCTCAGCCTGTTCATACGAGCCATCTTCATCGAGAACATGGCGCTCGCCTTCTTTCTGGGTATGTGTACGTTTATCGCGATCTCCAAGAAGATCACGACGTCGTTTGGCCTCGGTATCGCAGTCGTGGTTGTGCTCGGTATTACGACACCCGTCAACAATCTGATCTACAACTACTTCCTGCGCGAAGGCGCGCTCGCATGGGCGGGACTGCCGGATGTGGATCTGAGCTTTCTCGGGCTCCTCGCCTATATCGGCGTGATAGCGGCGATGGTGCAGATCCTTGAGATGTTCCTCGATCGATACGTACCGGTTCTCTACAACGCGCTGGGTGTATTTCTCCCGCTCATCACGGTGAACTGCGCAATATTGGGTGCGTCGCTTCTTATGATCGAGCGCGACCTCAATTTTGCGGAAAGCACGGTCTTTGGGCTGGGCGCGGGTGTTGGCTGGGCGCTCGCAATCACAGCGCTGGCTGGGGTCCGAGAGAAGCTCAAGTATTCAGATGTGCCGGAAGGCCTGCGAGGACTCGGCATCACGTTTATTTCCGTTGGGCTCATAGCCCTGTGCTTCATGTCGTTTGGCGGCATCGATATCTAGCGCTGTGATACCAGTAAAGAGAGACAGTAATGATTGATACGACCATCATTCTGGGCGTCGGGATGTTTACCGCGACCGTGTTGTTCCTGGTCATGGTGATTCTGGCTGCCCGATCACAACTGGTCAGCTCAGGTGACGTCACCATCGAGATCAACGACGATCCAGAGCACACCGTTGTCGTGCCGGCGGGAGGCAAGCTGCTTAACACTCTGGCGAGCAAAGGTATTTTCCTCGCCAGTGCTTGCGGCGGAGGTGGTACGTGCGCCCAGTGCAAGTGCCAGGTGGAAGAGGGTGGCGGCTCAATCCTCTCGACGGAGGAAGGCCACTTCACCCGCGGTGAGATTCGCGATCACTTCCGGCTCTCCTGCCAGGTTGCCGTTAAGCAGAACCTGAAGATTCAGATTCCGGAAGAGGCGATTGGCGTTAAGCGCTGGGATTGCGACGTTGCCAGCAACGAAAACGTAGCGACCTTCATCAAAGAGCTGGTTCTGACGCTGCCTGAAGGTGAAGACGTTGCGTTTAAAGCTGGCGGATACGTACAGCTTGAGATTCCTCCCTACGAGATGGACTACAAGGAAATCAGTGTCGAGGACGAGTACCGGGGAGACTGGGAACGTTTCGGCGTCTGGAATCACCGGAGCGTTGTCAAAGAAGAGACGATTCGCGCCTACTCGATGGCGAACTATCCGGATGAGAAGGGCGTTCTGAAGTTCAACATTCGTATTGCTTCCCCACCGCCTGGGATGGATGTACCGCCTGGTGCAATGTCGTCCTATGTATTCAACCTCAAGCCCGGTGACAAACTGACCGTATTTGGTCCCTACGGCGATTTCTTCGTGAAGGATACGCCGGCGGAAAAGATCTGGATCGGTGGCGGTGCGGGTATGGCTCCTCTGCGTAGCCAGATCATGGATGAGTTGCGTCGCAACAATCGCAAGACTCCCATGAGCTTCTGGTACGGCGCGCGGTCGCTACGCGAGATGTTCTATGTCGAGGATTTCGATGAGTTGTCATCTCAGCACGAGAACTTTGAGTGGCATGTGGCGCTCTCCGATCCGATGCCGGAAGACAACTTCGATGGCTATACCGGCTTCATTCACCAGGTGGTGCTTGAGAATTACTTGAATGATCACCCTGCACCGGAAGACTGTGAGTACTATCTTTGTGGACCGCCTCCGATGGTCGCAGCCGTGTTGCAGATGCTTGAGGACCTGGGCGTAGAGCCTGAGAATAT
>CAYGQC010000067.1:0-12960 GCA_964351875.1 uncultured Pseudomonadales bacterium | reverse complement strand
CGCCATGTCGCTTCGCGACGACGGCTGCCGCTCTCCTGTCATTCACCGCGCGACGACTTTGCGGCCTCGCAAAGCGAAGCTCGCAAAGATGATCGCTACTTTTCCGCATCCTTTGCGAACTGCGCGTAAGCCGCAGCAGTACCTTTCGCCATCTTGTCACCGTCAAACGGTATGGACATCTCCGGGGTGAATTCCATCACGATGCGCTCTGGCGTATCCAGAAACTGGACGAACAGTTCCGGCTTTAAGTTTCTGGTGAACTCATTGCCATCATCCGGCCGGTTAGCCATGCCCTGGGCGAGCAGGTTGTACATCCAGTGTTTGGTCTTGTCGTCGTCATGTATAACTGTGTGGCCTTTATAGGTCACGGTCTTGCCACCGCCCATGTGTGTGCCTTTACTCGTCAGCACAACCGAAGATCGTCCGTCCCTGGCGATCGCTTTGACTCGGACGCGTTCTTTGGTGGCGGTCATCCAGATCTTCCCGTCCACCGGCACGTAGGCGGTTATCACCCCGAGTGGATGGCCCGCTTTGTTCGCCCAGCAGAACACGCACTCGCCGGCGCTTTTCAGTAGTTCCTGTTCTCTTTCCGGATCAAGCCGGTACTGCTTTACGTCGTCGTAGTTGGTGTTCTGTGTCGCCATTAATGGTTGCTCTGTCAAATTGAAACGATGACTTGCGTTCACTCGATGCTTCGATCGGTTGGTGCAGCACAAGCCGGAAGGGGACTGACGCTACCACCTAAACTCAAGTAGAGACAGTACGCTCGTCGTTCAGGGCGCCGCTCAACTCGCCGGGGTGTCGCCGGCAGTCGGTTCGGAGGGCTCGGCCTCAATCTGCCAGATGCGGGCACTCTTGACGCTGTTGTCTTTGATTTGCAGAACTTCGATTCGGTAGCCATCCATCGGCACGCTTAGCGTCGAATCCGGAATGAACTCCAGTGTCTCGAGAATAAGCCCATTGACAGTTTTCGGGCCGTCTGTGGGTAGCGTCCAACTGAGCGCGCGATTTACGTCGCGCAACAGCACGCTGCCGTCCATGACATGGCTGCCGTCCTCCTGCGGATACAGCTCCGGCATGTGCAACTGAAGGTCGGTTGTGAATTCTCCGACGATCTCCTCGAGCAAATCCTCCAGAGTGACCAGCCCCTGGAGCTCACCGTATTCGTCAACGACGAGCGCAAGTCGCTTGCGCTCCTTCTGGAAATTGAGGAGTTGCCGATTCAGCGGCGTCGCTTCGGGAACGTAGTAGGGCTCGTCGGTGAGCTGGAGCAAGTCAGCCTTGGTGATGTTCTCTTCTTCGTTCAGGCGGACCAGCCGGCGCATATGCAGCAAGCCGATGGTGTCGTTGATGTTCTGTCTGAACACGGGCATGCGAGTGTGCTGGCTGGCGGAGAGCTGCTCGAATATCTCGTCCATATCGTCGTCGATATCGATGCCGACTATCTCGCTGCGCGGCACCATGATGTCGTTGACGGTCACATCCTGCAGGTTGAGCAGGCTCACCATCATGTCCTGGCGTCTTTGGGGAAGCTTGGCGCCTTCCGAGACGACAGTGCGTAGCTCGTCGATCGTGAGTGCGTCGCTGTCTTTGTCCTTGTGCTTGTGCAGGAACGGCCGCGCGACGGCGTTGCTGACATAGTTAACGGCAACGACAAAAGGATAGGCAAGCTTTAGCAGCGGCAGTAACAGTAGCGATGACGGAAAGGCAAGGCGCTCGGGTGAGTCTGCGGCGATGGTCTTTGGCGCTACCTCGGCAAAGATAAGAAACACGATGGTCAACACGATAGGTGCGAGTGCCAGACCGAGATCACCGAAGAGCTGTATCCCAATAATTGCCGCTACGGTCGCCGCAAAATTGTTGACGAGGTTATTGCCAATCAGGATCACTCCGAGTAGCCGATCCGGCCGGTTGAGCAAGCGCGACGTGCGTTCGGCGCCGGCGTGCCCCTGCTTCAGCAGGTGTCTGAGGCGATAGCGGTTGATCGCCATCATCGCCGTTTCGGAACTCGAGAAGTACGCTGACATCAGCGTTAGGACGGCAATCGTGGACAGCAACATCCACAACGGCAGTTCAGTCATGCTCACGCTAGCAATACCTCAATGACAAACTTGCTACCCAGATAGCCAACAACCAGCAGACTGAAGGCGCTAAGCGACCATTTGACTGCGGTAGTACTGCGCCAACCAAGTACGTGCCGGCCGATCAGAAGGGTAACGTAGGCGAGCCAGGCGAGTGAGGTGAGGAGCGTGTGGTGGACGACTCGCTGGTCAAACATGTTATCGAGGAAGAGGAAGCCGGAGAGTATGGCGAGGGTCAACATGATGGTGCCCAGCCACAACATCGCAAAGAGCAGGCGCTCCATAGTAATCAGGGGCGGCAGAAAGCGAATAAGGGCAATGGAGCGCTTTTCTCTGATGAAGCGTTCCTGAAGGCCGAGCGCAGCGCTTTGGGCCGCGGCCATAGCCAGCAGGCAGTACGCGGCAATGGACCCGATCAGGTGGCTGATGAGCCCGGGGCTGAGGTGAGACTGCAGGTCAACCGTTGAGTTGGCGAAAGTTGCGGCGGTCAATGTACCGACGGCGAGCGGGCAGGCGATGAGCAGAAGGTTCGCTATGGGTAGTCGCAGGGCGGCGACGACGATAAACGTAGTAGTGATCGAGGCGACCAGCGCCAGAATACTGATCAGGCCGAGATCGATGCCGGTGGGCTGAAACAGGACTGTCCAGACGGTCGCGTCCTGTAGGAGGGTGGCGGCGATGGCCAGAATCAGCAGTTGGGTTCGCTCAACGGCACGATGGCCGATGAAAGCCCGGAGTTGGAGTGCAAAACATGCCGAGAACAGGGCAATGCTGAGGCTGCCGAGCAGGTGCTGTGTCATGGCGGCAGTGTCGCATAGACGTGTATGAAACCAAACCAGCGTTATAATCAATTTCAGTAAACAGAAACCGCGCCTGATTCTGGCGTTCAACCAGATCGATCGCTGCTCCCGAAGACACGACAGTCGAGGAGCGGCAGCGGAAAACCAGCGGAAGACAGAATGTTTGATTCACTCAGTGATCGGTTGACTAACACGCTGCGCGGCCTGTCCGGCAAAGCGCGGCTGACCGAAGAGAATATCGCGGAAACTTTGCGCGAGGTCCGGCGTGCGCTGCTGGAAGCCGACGTGGCGCTGCCAGTTGTCAAAGACTTCGTCGATGCCGTGAGTAAGCGGGCAGTCGGTGTCACGGTTTCGTCGGCGCTCAATCCGGGCGAGGAGTTCGTCAAGATTGTGCACGCTCAGCTCGTCGGGCTGATGGGTGAAGACAACGACGAACTCAATCTCAACGCGAAACCGCCGGTTGTCATTCTCATGGCCGGCTTGCAGGGCGCCGGCAAGACGACGACCGTCGCCAAGCTCGCCCGCTACCAGTCAGAGCGGCAGAAGAAGAAAGTCAGCGTCGTCAGCGTCGATGTGTATCGACCCGCCGCAATTACGCAGTTGCAGACACTGGCGGCAGAGGTGGGTGCCACGTTCATCGAGAGCACGACCGACGAGAAGCCACTTGCCATCGCGGAGCGCGCAGTGGCTACGGCTCGGACGCAGTTTGCGGATGTCCTGATCGTGGACACCGCGGGTCGGCTGGCGATTGACGATGAAATGATGGCGGAGATCCAGGCTTTGCAGGTGGCGTTGCAGCCTACAGAGACGCTGTTTGTCGTTGATGCGATGACAGGCCAGGACGCGGCCAACACGGCCAAGGCGTTTAACGACGCGCTGACGCTCACCGGCGTGGTGCTGGCGAAAACCGATGGTGATGCCAGGGGCGGCGCGGCGCTGTCCGTGCGGGCGATTACCGGCAAACCCATCAAGTTCCTTGGCGTGGGCGAGAAAGTTGACGCGCTTGAGCCTTTTCATTCCGACCGGATTGCATCGCGCATTCTGGGTATGGGCGACATTCTCAGTCTCATTGAGGAGGCTGAGCGCAAGGTTGATAAAGACAAAGCCCAGCGCCTCGCCAAGAAGATGTCCCGGGGCAAGAAATTCGACCTCGAGGACTTTCGCGACCAGCTTCAGCAGATGTCGAATATGGGTGGCGTTAGCTCGCTGTTAGACAAACTCCCAGGTATGGGGCAATTGTCCCAGGGTGTAGCGAACCAGGTCGATGAGGGCATGTTCGCGAAAATGGAGGTCATCATCTCGTCGATGACGCCCCATGAGCGGCGTTTCCCGGACGTCATAAACGGCTCACGCAAGCAGCGTATCGCTCGGGGTAGTGGCACCGCGGTCCCGGACGTCAATCGCCTGCTGAAACAGCATAAGCAGATGCAGAAGATGATGAAGAAGGTCACCAAGAAAGGCGGCATGCAGAAGATGATGCGTGGAATGCAGGCTATGCAGCAGACGAGCGGGCGGCCTATGCCGCGGCGTCGTTAATCCCTTCGCGAGGCTTCCCGGGTCCGAGGCAGGCATGGCGGCAGGAAACCTTGCAATAGCAATGGCTTGCAGTATGATACGCCGCCTTTGGCGGTGCTCCGTCGTTCCTCCCGTGGTGAGACTCTCACCCGGTCTGAGCGGGCGAAGCCCCACCGGCTTCTCGTCTCGATAGACCGCAAGCGCGCGGGTCTGGCGGGAGAGGGCCAATCGGCATCCTGTAAACAACTCGAGACAGACTGTTCATGGTCACTATTCGACTGGCCCGACACGGCGCCAAGAAAGCTCCGTTCTACCACGTCACCGTTGCGGATCGCGCCTCGCGTCGCGATGGTCGTTTCATTGAGCGTATCGGTTTCTTCAACCCGATCGCTCGCGGCCAGGCAGAAGAGCTGCGTCTGGATCTGGAGCGCGTTGATCACTGGCTGTCCAAAGGCGCTGAGCCAAGCGATCGCGTCCGTAAGCTGATCTCCCAGGCCCGTTCCGCCAGCGCTACCGAAGCTGCAGTCGCAGCCGAGTAGAAATCTGTGGCTGATCCCGACCGTTGGGTCGTGGTTGGCCGCCTCGGTGGTCCATTCGGGGTGAAGGGCTGGAACAAGCTCTCCTCGTACACGGATCCACCCGAAAACCTCTTCGACTATCAGCCCTGGCGGCTGTCCGGATCCCGGGTAGAGCCGGGCCGAGTCCAGCGCCGCACTGAAGCCTCTAAAAGCGCTTCGGCTGACCTGACTCCCCGTCGCATCGAGCAGTTCCGTCGCCACCAGGGCCGCTGGGTAGTCAAGCTGTCGGGCGTCGATGACCGGGATGCGGCCGCACTGCTAGCCGGCCGGGACATTTTTGCAGATTCCAGCAACTTCGCCGAACCACCGAGAGATCAATACTACTGGCGTGATCTCGTCGGTATGGCAGTCGTTAACGTTGAAGGGCAGACCCTCGGCGAAGTCGCCAGTTTGCTGGAGACTCCTCGTAACGATGTGCTGGTCATTGAATCTCAGTCACGGCAATCGCCGGACCCGCAGAATCCTGAGCAGCGTGAAGAGACCTTGATCCCATTCATCGACCAGTATGTTCAGGATGTCGATTCGACTGCGCGCGTTATTCGCGTGGACTGGCAGGCTGACTGGTAGTGGCAACGCAAACCGTCTCCGATTGCCTGCATTTGAGTGTTGTTTCGCTCTTCCCGCAAATGTTTGACGCGCTCACCGAGGAGGGCGTCATTGCCCGCGCGATTGCCCGCGGGCAGGTTGAGTTCTCCTGTCTGTCACCGCGGGACTTTGCAGAGGATGAGCGCCGTACGGTGGATGAGAAAGTCTATGGTGGGGGCCCCGGTATGGCCCTCATGGTGCCGCCTCTGGAGCGTGCGCTCGAGAAAATCCGCCGCGCCTCAGCCAGCAAACCCCACGTCGTGTATCTCAGCCCCCAGGGCCGGCCGCTGCGGCAACGGCGGGCCGAAGAGCTGTCGCAGCTTTCAGATATCGTCTTTATCGCCGGTCGCTATGAGGGTGTGGATCAGCGCTTCATCGATCGACAGGTCGATGAAGAGCTCTCGATTGGTGATTTTGTGCTCACCGGCGGCGAGTTACCGGCAATGGTCGCAATCGATGCGCTTGTGCGGCTTCGGGCTGGAGTTCTCGGCAATCCGGACTCAGCGGTCGCGGAGTCGTTCAGCGATGGGCTGCTCGATTTTCCGCACTACACGAAGCCCGAGTCTTTGCCGGAGAACCTGGGACCGCAGGATAGGAATTCTGGCTCTGTCCCGCCTGTTTTGCGCTCAGGCGATCACGCAAAAATATCACAATGGCGGCTCGCACAATCGCTTCTGCGCACGTACAATTTGCGCCCCGAATTGCTGGTACGTCGGGGTTTGTCAGCGTATGAGGCGGGCCTGTTGAAACAGGCACTTGCCGGTGATTCTGGCGAGCAGAGCTAAGGCAAAGCGCGCAGCAGAGTGCGTGCAATCAGTAGTACACATATCAAGAACGCCTGGAGAGGGTCCGCACGCGGAACTCGAGGCGTACACAGGAGCGAGACGGTGCAAAGCGACAAGATTATTCAGGAACTCGAGAACGAGCAGCTGAAGAGTGATATCCCAGCGTTCGGCCCGGGCGATACCGTTGTCGTCCAGGTGCGGGTAAAGGAAGGCGATCGAGAGCGTCTTCAGGCCTACGAAGGCGTTGTGATCGGCAAGCGTAACCGCGGCCTGAATTCCGCTTTTACGGTCCGTAAAATCTCCCACGGAGTGGGCGTTGAGCGTACGTTCCAGAGTCACAGCCCACTGATTGAGTCGGTCTCAGTCAAGCGCCGCGGCGATGTTCGCCAGGCAAAGCTCTACTATCTGCGCGCGCTCTCTGGCCGCGCTGCTCGAATCAAGGAAAAGGTCTAACCTTTCCCACTCTCTTTCCCGTTCTCTTTCCGGGGCCCCCAAGGCCCTGGATGCTGACCGTAAAATACTCTGGCTTTGGGCTCCCGTCCTGAGCCAGTGCGGTCTACGCACCGCGCGCGGAAATGATTGCCTGGCCCCTCGACACAGAATGAGGGCATGGCAGCGCCCCCGAAATCCGCATTGATGTCCTCAGCTTTATCGTGCTTTCTACTTCCCGCTTTACTACCCCGCAAGCTTCGTCTCCTCTGGATATCGTGCCGCTCGGCTTGATCCTTCGCGCTTCGAGATTCGACGTGAGCTGGTGGGTACGGCAGGAGAGCTGCGTTCGTATGAGGGGGTATGAGTGGGTGAGACTGGGAAAAGAAGAAAACGGACGAAAAAGGGATAATGGGTTAGGCGACAGAGACAAGAAAGACGAGAGAGAAAAGAGCGAGGAGGGAGGGGAGAAAAAAATTACCAGCTTGCCAGAGGCTTTCGGGGACCAGGGGAGGGGGAGATTACCGCCTGGCAAGCTGGTTATGCTGTAACACTCGGGGAGAGACGACCGATTGTTTACATCTGCGCTGAGGCTGAGTGGGACAACTCATAGTGCCTCGTCGCTTGCCAAGATGATTTGCAGGCTGCGTGCCAAGTCGACCATTGACGATAATAAATTTTAATATATTCAATATAAACAACAATATATGGAGTTTATCTTGAGTTTACCTAAGATAAGGTTCCGCCATCGCAACGGAGCCCTCGGGTATCGTTATTTGACCCAGAGTGCCAGTTTCGGACCAGAGCGCTGACGCAGCGGGGCAAATGTACGGAAATTGTCGGCGTTGTAAGCGTTTTTCGCAGACAAATTATGGCTTCACAGGCTTGGAAGCGGGCAAAGTCGTTCCAGGTCATCATCAACGGTTACACGTGAAACATTCTCCAAGTGGATGAAATAGAAAGATATCTTGATGAGGTGTACCTGGAGCGCGGCCTCTCCACAGCTACCCTCAGCGCGTATCGTAGTGATCTGTGCAAATCCGAGGCCGCGCTTGGCCAGGCGCTCGCTACCGCAAAGCCGTCTCAGTTACTCAAGCTGCTCAGTCAGTTTGCCGAGCAAGGCCGAAGCGCGCGAACCAGCGCCAGGCTGCTGTCCAGTTGGCGGGGTTTCTTCAGGCATCTCGTGGACCGAGGGCGGCTAGCTTCAGACCCGACCAGAGATCTGGCTCACCCGCGACCGGGGCGGCACCTACCGCACTCATTATCCGAGGCGAGTGTCGTCGCGCTGCTGGCTGCGCCCGATGTGCAGACGGCCATTGGCCAGCGTGATCGCGCGATGCTCGAGCTGCTCTACGCGACGGGACTACGTGTGTCGGAGTTGGTCGGCCTCCCGTTAGGCGCTATCAACCTGCGCCAGGGGGTTGTGCGGGTAATGGGTAAAGGCGCGAAGGAGCGGCTGGTGCCGCTGGGGCAGGAAGCTGCCGAGATGCTTGAGCGCTATCTCGCTGACGGCCGTCAGTCGTTAGACCCTCACGGACGATGCGACGCCGTGTTCCCGAGCCGCCGGGGCAGTGCGATGTCCCGGCAGAATTTCTGGTACGCCATAAAGCGCTACGCGAGTATCGCCGGTATCAGCAACGATATCTCGCCGCACACGCTGAGGCACGCGTTCGCCACGCACTTGCTTAACCACGGTGCCGACCTGCGCGCGGTTCAACTCATGCTCGGTCACAGCGATCTGTCGACAACACAGATTTACACCCATGTCGCCCAGGCGCGCCTGAAATCGCTGCACGAGGAACATCATCCGAGGGGGTGAACTTTTGCGCGCTGTTCACGTCCTAGAAGGGCGTGGCAAGCTACAATGCACTTTGTGCTCGCAACCAGCGGTAGCTAACGGTCAACCGCCCAGTAACGCATCTAATACGATCATGACGGGCTTATGTGCTAGACACCGCCTGGCAGCTTCGATCGCGAGATAATAGTTTAAAAGAGGTTTGTATGTTCTCAATAAACAAGGGTTTGTTTGGCCGGCGAGCCGGGCTTCTCGCGCTCTTCGCCGCGCTTCTGGCGGGTACTGCAACCTTGCTCACCGGCAATATCGCGGTTGCCGAAGGCGCCGCTGGTGAGGGTCTAGCGCCGAAGCTGGTCCAGCGCCTGACTGCTGCGCGCCCGGATCTGCCTATCGAGTCGGTCAGCGCCACACCCCTTGAAGGCATCTACGCGCTGGAGTTGCCCGGCGGCAGCACCATCTACGGCACGGAGAATGGTGAATACCTGTTTGTGGGCGACCTCTACCAGCTTACCGACACCGCGCTCGTCAACGTCACGGAGAGCGGCCGCGATGGTCGTCGCAGGGAATTGCTTGCTTCTGTCGATACGGCTTCAATGATTGCGTTCTCTCCGACGGATGTCCCTGTGAAAGCAACACTCAACGTATTTACGGATGTCGATTGTGGCTACTGCCGCAAATTGCACCAGGAGGTTCCCGAACTCAATGCGATGGGAATCGCGGTTCGCTATCTCGCCTACCCGCGCGCTGGGATCGGCTCTGGCAGCTACGATAAGGTGGTCTCGGCGTGGTGCGCCGACGATAAGCAAACCGCGATCACTCGATTGAAGATGGGCCAGGCACTAACGCCTGCAACCTGTGCCAATCCAGTTGCGGATCACTACGAGCTGGGTAAGCAGATGGGTGTCACAGGCACACCTGCGATCGTCCTCGAAAGCGGTCGCTTGCTGCCTGGCTACATGCCCGCTGCGGACTTGGCCGCCGCGATTGGCGTAAGCCCCGCAGGCTAGTCTGCCTTGCTTCCCCTCACGAGCGGTCGCTGCCGCTCGTTTGCCTGGAGCGCAGTCTATAGTCGCGCTCAACCAGCCAGCGCTGCCCGAATGCGCTGTGCGTGGGAATCGAGGATCGCCATGTCTGCCATTTCCCGCGCATGCAGTTTCATGTCTGAATTCTCATAGCGCGGTATCACGTGAAAGTGCAGGTGGAAGACGGTCTGACCGGCGGCCGCGCCGTTGAGCTGGGCAACCATAACTCCGGCGGGCTCGAACGCCTTGCGTACGGCTAAAGCGACGCGCTGGGTCGCTGCGATGGCGTCCCGCGCAAACGCCTCTGGCAGGTCGAAGATGTCCGCCGCCGGCGTCTTTGGGATGATCAAGGTATGACCCTCGGACTGGGGCATGACATCCATGAACGCCAGCGTCGTTTCCGTTTCCTCCACGACGAAGGCCGGCATTTCCGAGCGCAAGATCTTTGCGAACACGTTGTTTTCGTCGTAGCTCAACCTGGTCTCCTTTTTCGGGGGTGCGGTGATCGGGTGACATGCGTCCAGCGCTTTGCGACTGTCTCGCCAGCATGCGCGTGCACTCGATCCTAAGTAGATCACCTCGCGGATTCATAGTAGCGCGGCACTGCTTTGCGTTCACTCATTGGCGGGCATGGCAGCTCGCCGTCGAGCATTCGCGTGTGCTGAACGGCGACGGTCAACACCAAGGCTGCATGCTGTTAATGTGCGCGCTGAATTAGAATGGTCTGACACTAGTTGGTCAGGTGTAGCGCACAGCAAAAATATGCCATCAAACGTGGAGCCGGTAGTGACGCAACTACGAGTCGGAATTGCAGGAATGGGAACAGTCGCCCAGGGCGTGTTAACGCTGTTGTCCGAGCGTGCAGAAGTCATCAGCGCTCGCGCCGGCCGCCGCATCAGGGTCGTACGAGTTGCCTCGAGGCGGCGGCGCGAAGACGTTGCGTTGAGTGACGCCAGCTTTTCGACGGATCTGGACTCACTTCTCGATCCGTCTGAAGTCGATGTTGTCGTCGAACTCATTGGCGGTGAGTCGACAGCGAGCAAGCTGGTTCAGGCTGCGCTGAGTGCTGGCCAAAGCGTCGTCACCGCCAACAAGGCTCTGGTCGCGACCCAGGGGCAGCTTCTGTCTGACCTCGCCTCCAACAATGGCGCGGCGCTTCGGTTTGAAGCGGCCGTTGCGGGCGGCATACCGATTGTGGGCGCGCTTCGTACAGGGCTCGCGGCGAACCGAATCAGTCGAATCGCCGGGATCATCAACGGCACTTCGAATTACATCCTGTCTGCTATGGCGAATGACGGCGCCGACTTTGCCAGCGTGCTGGCGGAAGCCCAGCGACTAGGCTACGCCGAGGCGGATCCAACGTTTGATGTTGAAGGCATCGATGCTGCGCACAAGCTGGCTATCCTTGCGCACCTCGCATTCGACATTCCCGTCTCGTTCGATGCCGTGTACTGCGAAGGCATAAGCGGCGTTGCGCTGGAAGACATTGCCTATGCCGCTGAGCTCGGCTACGTCATCAAACATCTGGGTATTGCCCGCCAGGATGACCACGGCGTCGAGATGCGCGTGCACCCGACGCTGTTGCCGAAGAAGGCACTATTGGCCAAGGTCGATGGGGTCATGAATGCGGTCATGGTGGATGGTCATGCCAGCGGGCCAACCCTCTATTACGGCGCCGGTGCTGGTGGCGATGCGACCGCATCTGCAGTCGTTGCCGACCTTATCGAGCTGGCTCGGCAAAGCGGTCCGTCGCCCATCGTGCCAACGGTTGCTCAACCTCTGCGCAGCATCGATGACGCCATCTCGGCCTGTTACCTTCGTGTGCACTGTCTGGACAAGCCCGGTGTTATGGCAAAGCTCGCGAGCGTGCTCAGCGCGGCCGACATCAGTATCGAGAGCATTATTCAGCACGAAGCCCAGGTTCGCCGTCAGGGGGAAGACACCTGGGTGCCGGTTGTGATTACAACCAACGCTGTTGTCGAAGCACATATGAACGCCGCCATCGCCGCGCTCAGCGAACTGCCCGAGGTGCACGGGCCTATTCAACGTATCCGTATCGAAGGGCTTTCGTGACACAGGCAATCAGTGAGCGCGCCGATCTTGCGCCGCCGCTTGCCGGTATTCACCCGGTGCTTGCTCGGGTCTATGCCAAGCGCGGCCTGACCACCGAAGATGAGCTGGATCTGTCTGCAGCGAAGCTGCTTCCTGCGAGTGACATGCTGTCCATGGACGCCGCGGCTCTTCGGGTCGCTGATGCGCTGAGGAACGATGAGCGAATCGTCATCGTTGGCGATTTCGATGCAGACGGCGCGACCGCAACGGCGGTGCTGATCGATTTCTTCCGGCGGGTAGGGCATAGCAAACTCGGCTTCCTCGTGCCTAATCGTTTCGATTTCGGTTATGGGCTGACGCCACCGATCGTGGACATCGCCGCGCAAGACGAAGCAGATTTGATCATCACCGTGGATAACGGTATTGCGAGTGTTGACGGTGTTGATCGAGCTCGTGAGCATGGCATTGACGTGTTGGTCACCGATCATCATCTGCCGGGCCTAAGCCTGCCCGACGCGATAATCGTCAACCCGAATCAGGTGGGCTGTTCGTTTGCCAGCAAAAGCCTCGCCGGTTGTGGCGTCGCGTTCTACCTGGCCACCGCAGTGCGACGTTTGCTCAGAGACGAAGGCTATTTTGCCGAGCGTCGCCTTGAAGAGCCGAACCTTGCCTCGTTGCTCGATCTGGTCGCGCTTGGCACTGTAGCTGACGTTGTTCCGCTGGATTACAACAATCGTATTCTCGTTGAACAGGGCTTGCGACGAATGCGCGCAGGACTCGCCCGACCAGGCATTGCAGCTTTGTTGCAGGTTGCAGGACGATCGTTTGGGCACCTCACTGCGAGCGATCTTGCTTTCGCCGTCGCGCCTAGATTGAACGCCGCTGGCCGTCTGCAGGACATGAGTATCGGAATCCGCTGTTTGCTGGCGGAAGAACTGCCCAAGGCGCGCGAGCTCGCAACCGCACTGGATGAGCTCAATCGTACCCGACGGGAGATTGAGGCGGACATGGTCGCTCAGGCGGAACTCGCCGCATCCGCCTATCACAACGTCGACCCGGACCGATCCGGGGTTTGTCTGTTCGACGAATCCTGGCATCAGGGAGTTGTTGGTATCGTCGCCGGGCGCATTCGGGAGCGCCTGCACCGGCCGGTTATCGCGTTCGCAGAAGCGGGCGATATGGCGCCGGACGAATTGAAAGGCTCGGCCCGCTCGCTACCAGGTTTTCACATGCGCGATGCGCTGGATCTCGTGGGCAAGGAGCATCCAGGGTTGATTCGAAAATTTGGCGGGCACGCGATGGCCGCGGGGCTTACGAT
>CAYGQC010000066.1:17115-19249 GCA_964351875.1 uncultured Pseudomonadales bacterium | reverse complement strand
ATGCCGTAGCCCTCCTGAATGGAGAGGCCACGGTTGTACCACCATGTGACGAGCGCCTCGGGTACTGCCTCCGCGCCGGCGATCACGGTTTTCACCCTCGACAGATCCGCGTCGGCGTTCTTCGGGTGGTCCCGCAGGGCATTGAAAATGGCCGGCACGCCCAGGAAGTGAGTAATGCCCAGATCCGGGTCGCTAAATGCTTCGAGCGTCGCACCGGGATCGAACGCGCGCATTACGACTACCTTGCCGCCCGCGTACAAGGTAGGTGCGGCAAAGACGTTGAGCCCGCCGATGTGAAACAGCGGCATAACGGTCAGGTTGACACTGTCAGCTCCGAGCGCGGCGCCAGATAGTGCATTCAAGTTGCTGAACAGCAGATTGCCGTGAGTAATCTGGACGCCTTTCGGTTGGCCGGTTGTGCCCGAGGAGTACATCAGCATGCACAGCTCATCGAGGTGCTTGTCGACACCGTGAAGCGTAGGCTTGGCTTGGCTTGTCCGTGCTTCGAAGTCGCTGTCGCCGCCCCTGCCGTCGGTTTCGATCCAGTGTTCGACTGGCGCTGTGATGCCGTCGACGGTTGCCGTAAGTTCACGATCGAAAATCACGACCTTTGGCTCAGCGTTGCCGATGATAAAGTCGAGCTCTGGTGCGGTGAGGCGAAAGTTCAGCGCCAGGTGCACGGCGCCGATCCGCCAGGTAGCGAACACGATGTCCAGGGTGTCCGTCGAGTTGAGTGCCAGAACGCCAACCCGGTCGCCAGGCTTTACACCGAGGTCTCGTAGCCAGGTTGCGATCCGGCTGACGCGGTCGTTCATCTGTGCGTAGGTTTGCGTCCTGCCGCTGGGTAGCTCAACGGTCGCGACGGCCGCTGGCGTGTTATCGGCGTTCCAACTTATCCAGTCAATGACGGTAGCGGCTTGGTGTGTCATGGCGTAGCGTTCCCCCTGTCGGCCTGCAAGCAACATAGCAGCTTATGACCAGCCGTGAGGAATCATGCGCCGTCCAGGATGCAGCCATTTTTGCACCTGGCATGAAGGAGTTTTTCGGTGACAACTTTTCCTGAACCGCCTAGCGATGACTACGCCGTCATCTATCTTGAGGACACTGACAAAGCGTTACCCGAGAAGCTCAACCCGAACACGCGCTACGCGTACTTCAAGACGATCGCTCGTGGCGGCAAATCGGTGATTCAGAGCTGTAAGGACATGCACCTGGGTAGAACCATCTGCTACAAAAGCCTGCGGGCAGAATTCGCCAACGACCCGATCGAGCAACAACGCCTCCTGCGGGAAGCGCGCGTTTCGGCGATGTTGCAGCACCCGGCGACAGTGCCGACCTATGAGCTCGGCCGCGACAATCGAGGCAACGTCTACTTCACGATGAAGCTCGTGCACGGCTACACGCTGCGCGAGGTACTGGACTACCGGGAACGGTATGACCTCAGCCAGCTTGTGGATGTCATCGTGCAAGTGGCCAATGCGCTTGAGTACGCTCATTCGCACCATGTGGTGCACCGGGACATCAAGCCAGAGAACATCCTGGTTGGTCCGTTTGGCGAGGTCTTGCTGCTCGACTGGGGCCTGGCCAAGGTCTGGCATTCGGATGGTTCCGCCGCTGATCCGCTCGCCCCTCATACAGAGCCTCTAGGGTTGTCAGCACCGGCAGAAACCGGCATCACCGGACAGGGCGCTCTGCAAGGCACCGTGTCGTACATGTCACCGGAGCAGATTAAGCGCGACCCAGCCATTCACTACCGGACGGATATTTTCTCTCTGGGGGTCATTCTTTACGAGATGTTGTGCGGCGTGCTGCCAGCCGAGGCGGAAACGGTGCGAGAGGTGATGGAGAAGGTTGTGGAAGAGACGCCGCTGCCGCCATCCAGGCGCACGAAAATTCCGATTCCGCCGTTGCTCGACGATATCGCGATGCGATGTATACAAAAAAAACCCGATGACCGCATCAGTAGCTGTGCGGAACTGATTCGCTTGCTGCGCCAGGATTGGTGATGGTGCGATTGTTCTCGGAGCGCACCTCTATAGTGCGACCTGGTGAATTTTCAGGTGCGCGCGCACGGATATAGTGCGACGAGCGCCGGGGATTAACGACGGGACGCTCCACCTCTGGGTTCGAGGCC
>CAYGQC010000066.1:3971-17015 GCA_964351875.1 uncultured Pseudomonadales bacterium | reverse complement strand
GGCCATGGGCAAAGCGGAACAGTTATTGCACACTAACTGACTCTCAAGATCGCGTTGCACAAGTTTGCCGCACATCGAGCGGCTTACTTGAGTGAGGATCGAAACAACAATGACGACCTGCACCTCGGAGGAGCACTGCACACTATGAAATCCAAGTTGGAATACATCTGGCTCGACGGCTACAAACCCACCCAAAGCCTGCGCAGCAAAACGCGGGTTGAATCTGATTTCGGGGGCACTTTAGAAGAGTGCCCGATGTGGTCCTTCGACGGCAGCTCAACCGAGCAGGCGGAAGGCAACGCGTCTGACTGCTTGCTGAAGCCAGTATTTATCTGCCCGGATCCTGATCGCGCCAACGCCTATCTCGTGATGACCGAGGTGCTGAACGCGGACGGCACGGCACACGAGTCTAATGGTCGCGCGACCATTGACGAGAGCGACGATGACGAGGATTTCTGGTTCGGCTTTGAGCAGGAGTACTTCCTGTGGGATCCGGCGACGGATCTTCCCCCGGGTTTTCCCGCTGGCGGTTTTCCTCGTCCCCAGGGCCCTTACTATTGTTCTGTCGGCGCGATGAACGCCTACGGGCGCGAGATCATCGAAGAGCATCTGGACCTGTGTCTGGAAGCTGGCTTGAATGTCGAGGGCATCAACGCCGAGGTAGCAGCAGGCCAGTGGGAATACCAGATCTTCGCCAAGGGTGCGAAGCTCGCCGGTGACGAGATTTGGGTCTCACGCTATCTGCTCGAGCGGACGGCTGAAAAGTATGGCCTCGCCATCGAGTGGCATCCCAAGCCTCTGGGTGCTACCGACTGGAACGGTTCCGGCATGCACGCAAACTTCTCTAACGGCGCGATGCGCGACGAAGGCAAAGAAGAGATCTTCACCAGGATCTGCGACGAGTTCGGTAAGAACATCCAGCGCCACATAAGCGTTTACGGTGCTCACAACGAGCAGCGTCTGACCGGTGCGCACGAGACTCAGTCGATCAACGAGTTCAGCTACGGTGTCTCTGACCGTGGCGCGTCGATCCGGATTCCGGTCGGTACCGTTGAAGACGGCTGGAAGGGACGTCTCGAAGATCGTCGTCCGTCTTCCAATGCGGATCCGTACAAAGTTGCGGCAGCCATTGTTAAGACGACTAAAGAAGCTGGATTCTAAAGAGCCTCTTTAAGTCTTAAGAAAAGGCGGCTTCGGCCGCCTTTTTTGTGTCTTTTGGTCTGAAGGAGATCGCCGCGTCGCGCGTCGCTACGGACTTTTTCGCGACCAGCGCGGTCCTCGCGCTGGCGGTCCGGCACATCCCCTCTCGCCCGTTTGCTTCGTAAACAGGCTGACGGTGCGACGCATGTGCCGGAGTTCTGAGAGCCCTTACTGAGGCGCCGGCATCCCAGCCGGCGATTCCTGGTCGGCTACCCGGTTTTTTGGACATGCCCTCCTACCCGCAATCGCGTGGTATTACGACGCAACAACGCGGCGATCTCCTCCAAGCCTTCCTGCAACAGGGCCTTACTTTCCGCTGATTCGCTTGAATCCAGGTGGGCGCTTCTCGATATAGGAGCGCACGCCTTCAACGAAGTCCTCCCGCTTAAGGCTCTCACCCATCCAGCGATTGGTTTCATCCAGGGCCGGGCCTAGCGTCATGTTCAGATGTCGGTATACCTGAGCCTTCATGACCTGGAGTGACGTTGGCGAAGAATTGGCGGCGATCTGGCGCACGTATTCCTGTGCGGCGGCTGCGGATTCACCAGTGTCGACGAGATGGGTTGCGAGGCCCAGTCTGTGGGCTTCAACGCCGTCAAACTTTCGCGCGCTCCAAAGCAGGTCCAGCGCGGCGCCAGAGCCGGCGAGCCTTGGCAGCATCCAACTCGTGCCGTATTCAGCAACGAGACCGCGTTGGCTGAAGGCCGTGCTGAACTTCGCCTGTTTCTCAACAAAGCGAAGGTCGGTCATCAGAGCGAATGCGAGACCCAGGCCCGCACATGCGCCGTTGATCGCGCTGATGATCGGTTTGCGAATGGTCATCAGGTAGCCAAAGCCGACTTCGAAGTCGGGCCCCATAGCCTGATCCCCGAGATCGGTATCAAACTCCGACAGGTCTTCTCGTTCACCGCCGTCACCGCTGCCCATCGAGTCGAGAGCATTCATGTCCATACCTGGGCAGAAGCCTCGACCGGCGCCGGTGATCACGATCCCCACAACTGCTTCGTCGGCCTCGGCGGTCGCGAGTGCATGCCTCACCTCAGCCAGCATGCGGGTGGTGAATGCGTTCAGTGCTTCCGGACGATTCAGTGTGATCGTCGCGACCGGATCGCTTACTTCATATCGAATGTGCTCGTAGCTCATCTTGTTCTCCCCTGAGTTAACATTTGGATTCCTGGAGTCTGCACCAAATCTAGCCAACTCTGATGGTTGGCGATAGTTGAACCCTTGTTCGTTTTCGTCGATCCCGCGAGATTGCGGCCCGATGGCGCTTTCGCGGAGCGACCCACTTCAGGGCATTTGGCCGTTCGGGCTCATCATCAGCTAGTGCTTAAAAATCAATAGAATGCGAAGGATTTCTAATACAATCTTCTCAAGCTGTTTAGGCTGAGTTCAGCGTTGCTGTAGGTAGATGGCGGAATGTGTCGTTAGTCGCGCCGATTTGCGTGGGCACATGGAAACCGTGCAACACGAAACCCGCGCGCGTAGAATACGTGTTCCGCTTTGTTAGAGCGTTGCGTCGGTAACGCAGTGCACCCGGCGCAGGGAGAAGGATTCTCCTGCCCCTGTCCAGAGTGACATCACGCACAGATCTGTGTTGCTGGCACGCCAATTGACGGCTGCCGGTTAGCCTGCAAACAACACAAGCAAACATAAAGAGTTGGATATGCAATCCGGACGTGATTTTCCTTTGGGGTTTCGGCCACGTTTGTCAGTGCCAGAGGCTGTCCTTGTGGCTTACACGCCGCTCAAGACAGCACTCACGATCAGCCTGCTGGTGCTGGGATTAAACGTCGCAGCATTAGAAATGCCGGTCGGTATTCCTCAGCCTGTGGGTCCGGTACCAACAGCGATCATTCCGGATCTGCCGTCGGCGTCGGTGCAACGCGATGGCTTTCCCTACGATCCGATTGAAACCGTGACCCCGGTGTGGGCAGACGGAGCGGATCAGTACTACATCGATTCGTCCGCGCCCAACTGCAGTAACTTGGCTAATGGTGGCAGAGGAACCCCCGAGGAGCCCCGATGTTCCATCCCGGGCCTGGGCACAAACGGCGGTGGCACCTGGAACCAGAGTGCGGGTGAGCAACTCTTCATCAAGGGTGACGGTGCCAGTTACCACGATGGCAGCGACGTTCAGAACGTCGACATGCGCGGCACGGCAGCTAACCCGATCTGGATAATCGGTGTAGGCAATACGGCACCCGAGTTTCGAATGCAGAGATTCTTTACGACCGGCGGTATGTCGCACGTGCTTTGGGAGAACGTGCATTTCCGTTCGCCAACTGATGACTTCCGCGCCACCTGGTCCCAAGCGACCGCGCCCATCGAGTTCATTACCTTTCGCGGCGTTCGCTGTTCTGGTAGCGACGGCCAGCAAAGCTCAAATTCCAGGCGCTGTTTCTCACTGGGAGGAAATGCTCAGCACACGCTTCAGTTTGTCGTCTTTCACGACGTGGACGTGTTTGGCCTTGGGCGCTGGCAGGACGACTTCAACACCAGCGTCGATATGCACGGGTTTCAGATGCAGCGATACACGCGCTATGTGTGGATTCTGGATAGCCGCATCTATCACAACCAGGGCGATTCCATTCAGTGCGGTAACTCAAACTGGTTCGATTACAACTACGCATCGCGACCGCACTACATCTATATCGGTCGCACCGAGATGTATGAGAACTACGAGAACGCGTTTGACGACAAGGGCTGCTATCACGTAGTGCTGTCCGAGAACAACATTCACGACTTTTTCAATTCGGTAAAAGGGGCGAACGGTACCGCGCTGATCCCGGAGCAGGATAGCGAAGGTGATGTCGGTGGTCGCTACACATGGTTTGTGAACAACGAGGTGCATGACGTATCCGTCGCTGTGGGCGCGAAAGCGACAACCGATGATGGCTATCCACGAATTCTGGGTAACCTTTTCTATGACGTCAGGAGCTCGGTGCTCGACTTCACCCAGCGCTGTTACAACGGTGGTAGCGCTGGACAAACCTGCCCGCTCGGGTTCACCTGGACGCAAAACACAGCCGATTGCGGTTTGCAGGCCACTGCCATATCCAATCCACAGAATCCGAACGGCAGTGATCAGCAAGTCGATTTCCACGGCAATATTTTCTACAACTGTGTGGACGGGCGCGAAGACTCGCCACACAACTGGGAATCGTTTTCGTTGCAGCCGCTCAACATTACGTACCAGTACAACCGCGACTATCGTACGGCTGGGGGCAACATCCAGTTGCCGCTCAATGCGTTTGATACATTTTCAGCAGCGGACAACGCGACCAACGTAGCGATCGAATTCTCCAATCCTGCCGCCCAGGACTACACGTTAGTGTCGTCCTCGGCACTCGATGCGATTGTTCCTTCGGAGCATCCGGATTACCAATTGTTTGAAGATTTCTACGGGCTTGATATTCGCCAGGATCTGAATGGCAACCGTTGGTCAGCCGGGTCCAGGTTGAACGCCGGTGCATTCCAGGATCTGAACCCCGGCGCGCCCGTTGCTCCAGTGATGTCGTTCGGACCCTGACAGCATCTCTGCTGCCGAGGAACCTTTCGCTTTACCGTATTCCCGCTAAATCCTGGGGCTGCTTGCCCTTGAGGTGCCGGCCGATCAACTCCTGAGGTAGAGTGTTCGCGGGGGGCTTATGCAATTTCATTTCAGCGACGAGCAGCAACAATTTCGGGCAATCGTGCGTCGCTTTTTCCAGCGCACGTGCCCGACCTCATCTACGCGTGAACTCATGGGCAGTGCGGTCGGCTTTGATCGCGGTGTCTGGCAACGCATGTCGACTGAGTTGGGCCTGGCGGGTATCTCAGTGCCCGAGCGCTACGGCGGTAGCGCGTTTGGTGCGGTCGAGGAGGGCATCGTCATGGAGGAGGCGGGTCGCAGCCTGGCTTGTTCTCCATTCTTCGCCTCGTCTGTACTCGCGGCGAGATGCGTGGAGCAAGTAGGCAGCGAGGCTGATTGCGAACGCCTCCTGCCTGTGCTCACGAGCGGCCAACGGTGCGCGGCCCTCGCATTGAGCGAGCCCGGCAGGATGCCGACCTTGAGCGAAGTTGGCTGCGAGATATCGATCACGGGTGAGATTGCACGCATAAGTGGGCACAAACATGCGGTGATCGACGGCTCGAGTGCAGATATCGTTCTGGTTGTTGCGCGATTATCGGGTACAACTGGTGACGAAGGGCTGACACTCGTGGAGGTTGAGCCGTCGGCAAAAAGCGTCACGATCACAGCGCAGCAAACACTTGATCCCTCTCGAAAGCTGGCCTCGATTGTGTTTAATGATGCAACCGTCCGCGTATTGGGCAAACCCGGAGAAGCGGGGTCCGGTTTGCGACGCGCGTTGGATCAGGCCCTGATCGCGCTATCCAGCGAAATGGTTGGGGGTGCTGCGCGGTTGCTCGACGACACTCTCGAGTTCACAAAACTGCGTATGCAGTTTGGTCGAACCATCGCGTCGTTTCAGGCGATCAAACACCGCATGAGTGAGTTACTTCTAACCGTGGAGCTCGCCAAATCCGCTGCCTACTACGCGGCTGAAGCGTGCGCTGCGAACGATCCTGATTTGAGCTACTACGCATCTCTCGCGAAGGCCTCGGCGAGCGACGCCTACATGCTCGCGGCGACGGAAGCGATTCAGCTGCACGGCGGGATCGGCTTCACCTGGGATGCCGATGTACACCTTTGGTTCAAGCGCGCCAAGGCGAGTGAAGTGCTGTTTGGTGACGCGAGCTGGCATCGCGAACGCATGATCGCAAACCTGCCGTCCCATGTTTCGGCGCGTCGCACCAGCGCAGCGGAGTAACCCATGACTGAAGACTCGGCTGAGTTACTAGACAGGATTCGCACGGATGTCGGTGCGTGGCTGGATTCGAACTGGGATCCAAATCTCGGCCTGGTCGAGTGGCGGAACAAACTGGTGGAGTCCCGCTGGGGAATGCCGGAATGGCCAGAGCAATGGTATGGCCGAGACTTCGGGGCCGCACAGGTGCGTGTCGTTGAGCAGGAGTTTGCTCGGCGTGGCGCGGTTGGCGTAGCACGCGCAGGCATTCGCTTGCTGGCTGCCGCGACGCTACTCGAGCATGGGAGCGATGCACAAAAATCCCAGTTCCTGCGCAGAATTCTGACGGGTGAAGACACATGGTGTCAGCTCTTCAGTGAGCCGGGTAGCGGCTCTGACCTGGCGGGATCAACCACGCGAGCGAACCTCGAAGGTGATCACTGGGTCGTCAACGGCCAGAAGGTGTGGACGACCTCAGCGCATCACGCCGACTGGGGGTTGCTGGTTGCCAGAACCGATTGGGAGGTGCCGAAGCACAAGGGCCTGTCGTTTTTCGTCATCGACATGCACCAGAACGGGATTGACGTGCAGCCACTCAAACAGATGAATGGTCATGCATCGTTCAACCAGGTTTTCTTTACCGATGCCGTTGTTCGCAGGGAGCACCTGGTCAGCAGCGTTGGCAACGGCTGGGCGGTGGCGATGACGACTCTATCCCATGAGCGCAGGCGTGCTGACGGTGTCCGTTCCGGATATGCCGATATCGGATTAGATGTTGAGAAGGTTGGCCGCATCTATGATGAGGAGCGGGGGGAACTGGCGACGGTCATGGAACCGTATACCTGGTATCCACAACGTGCGGGGAGGGTAGATCTCGCAGCGCCGCGTGCAATTGAGACTGGCCGAATCGATGACCCTGCGGTGCGTCAGGAACTCGCGAAACTGCTTATCCTGTCGTCGTCTGCACAGTGGACAGCCCGGCGTGCGCGAGCGGCCCAGCGACTCGGCAAAGCTCAAGGCCCGGAAGGCTCTCTCGGCAAGCTGGCGGCGAGTCATGTGGCTCGTTTGGCGAACCGGGTGCATACGATGATCGCTGCTGATGATGCGCTCTTTGCCGGGCCAGACAGTGCGGAAGCTGGCATCATTGCCGAAATTCTCCTGTCGACCCCGGCGGTATCCATTGCGGGCGGTACCGACGAGATACAACGCAATATCATCGCCGAGCGCGTGCTGGACATGCCGAAAGAGCCACGCGTTGACGGTGGGCCGTTCAAGGATGTTCCGCGTAACGTTGGCGGTTGACGGTCAGTCATCGAAACCATTTGAAGTAACAGGAAAACGAGCATGAACAAGCAATTTGGCGATGTAACCGTCAGCGATGCGGGCGGATTTGTCGCCCTGGTGGAGATACAGAGACCGCCGAACAATTTCTTCGACGTCGCTCTGATTCAGAACATCGCGGATGCATTCGAAGCCTTGGATGAGGACCCGGATTGCCGAGCGATCGTACTGGCTGCCGATGGTAAACACTTCTGTGCCGGCGCGAACTTTGGCGCACCCGAAGATGACGCAACGCGCGCAAACCGCAAAGAGGGGACGGCCAATCCGCTTTATGCAGAAGCGGTTCGACTGTTTCGTTGCAAGAAGCCGGTTGTGGCGGCTGTGCAAGGCGCGGCGGTTGGCGGAGGTTTTGGGCTGGCGATGATGGCGGACTTTCGGGTCGGTTGTCCCGGCACTCGGATGACAGCGAACTTCGTCAAACTCGGTTTCTCGCCGGGGTTTGGCTTGACGCACACACTGCCTCGCATCGTCGGGCCACAGGTTGCCGCGGAGATTTTCCTGACGGGTAAGCGTTTGAATGGAGAGCAGGCGCGTGAGCTTGGCCTACTCGATCGATTGGTCGATGCGGATGAGTTGCGCGGGACCGCGATCGCCTTTGCTGGCGAAATGGCTGAAAACGCACCGCTGTCGCTGCTCACAATCCGAGCTAGTCAGCGTGTCGGCCTCGCTGAGGCGGTCCAGGCGGCGACGGATCAAGAAGGCGCGGATCAGTGGCGCCTGCAGCAGACGCAGGACCACCGGGAAGGCGTTAAGTCCGTCGCAGAGAGGCGCCCTGGCAACTTCATCGGCGCTTGAGGGGATGCTAGCTAATATCGAACCGAGGCTCGACAGCGTTAGTCTCGGCGATGTTGATATCGCCTATGTTGAACGCGGTGAGCGGCGCTCCGATGCGCCGAGCCTGTTGTTTGTGCACGCGACAGGCTTTCACAGCCGGCTTTGGGATCGCATTGCGAGCGCGTTTCCGGACGCTCACAGCATCTGCGTAGATCAGCGCGGTCACGGGCGGAGCAGCCCTGAAGCCGTGGGTCATTGGCGAACTTTCGGTGAGGATCTTGCCAAAGTCGTCGATGCTCTCGACTTGGGATCCGCGATCGGAATAGGGCATTCCATGGGCGGGCACGCATTGACCTACGCGGCGGCGGAACGCGATATCTTTAAATCGTTGTTGCTGCTGGATCCGACAATCGCTTCCCCGAGCGACTATGTGGGTTCAGAGTCGTACCCCAAGCAGTTTGCTGACGGTCATCCTGCCGCGCGGCGACGACGTCGCTTCGCTTCACCCGAAGAGATGCGCGACCGGCTCGCAGGCAAGGGTTCCTTCGGTAAGTTTGCACCGGAGATTCTCGACGACTACTGCCGCTATGGGCTGGCTCGGCAGGGCGATGCGTCGTTCGAGCTTTGCTGTCGGCCGGAGGTTGAGGCTGCCGTGTATATCTCGGCCCGCAGCAACGGGGCGATATTCGACTCGGTAGCGAAGATCGATATTCCCGTCACTGTCGTTCGTGCGGAAGAGCCACCACCGGATCGAGATGTCACGAACTTCGCTTACTCGCCGACGTGGTCGGCGCTCGCGACTCAGTTTTCAAAAGGTAGGGATATGTACTGGCCGGAAAGCTCGCATTTCATTCCGATGCAGCATCCCCAACGAGTCATTCAGTTGATCAGCGAGCTTCTCTAGCAAAGGGTCTGCCTCGTTCGCTAGTCGTACGACCGCTCAGGCGCTTGCCGGCAGATCTTCCGCCATCTCAATGATGCGAGGGTCGTTCGGATAGATCCATTCCTCGCCGATAACCTGGGCTACGCGCAAATGCTGAGGAATGTTGTCGATTCCGATCATGCGATCGGCTTGCTGGTTCCAATGATAGATGCGGGATTCCTGATAGGAGAGCGGGACACCCTTGAAACCCCAGGACTCCACCGACTTCTGAATCCACTCTCCAAATTCTGTGTCTTCCAGCAACACCGGACTCAGTTGCTCGCCGTTGTTCTGGGTCCACAGGTCCGGGCCAGGACCATCACCCCAGTCCGGGGCCAGGGTCCACGTCTCTAGAATGCAGGTATCGATTCCCGTGGGCCAGAACAGCAGCGGTGGCACCATCATGTGCGATAGCGGTGACACCCAGTTGGGAAAGACGCCGTAGCTTTGGGTGCACGTGCGGCCGATCTCGCTGACGGTGTCGATTTCAGGCGCACCGGGAATGCGTTGTTCGCGGGCTTCCGCCACCTTACGGTTTGGCGGAGGCGCAATCATTCGGCCGTGCCCGCCTGGAAAGAATGTATTGACGTTTCTGCGGTCATCCAGCGACGGCGCAACCGTATTCGGGTGAATGCTCTTGACGTGGTAGACCTCGGTATTGGCCTCCATCGCGATTTTCCAGTTGCTCTTCAGTTTGAACTGATGGCGGGCGGAGAGCCGTTGCTTGTCAAACTGAAACTCTTCCCACTCCTGAGCGACGGGGCCAAGCCAGTCGAGAAGCGTTGGTGCGTTGTCATCGAAGTTTACGAAGACCAGGTTGCCAAAGCGCTCGCACCGTACTCCGGTTAACCCCCGGCAGCTAAAGTCGAGGTCGTGGAAATCTTCCGGGTCGCGAATGGATTTCAACTCGCCGTCGAGGTTGTAGCTCCAGCCGTGGTACTTGCAGGTGAGAGAAGATTTGCGACCAGACTCCTCCGTGACGACTGGTGCACCGCGGTGGCTGCAGGTGTTGTAGAACGCCTTTATCTCGCCTTCGGTGTTGTGAACGATCACGATCGGCTGCCCGGTCATCTCCCACAACCGAAAACAGCCGGGCTCTGGCACTTCGTCGATGTGGGATGCAAGCAGCCAGGATTTACGCCAGATGTGTTGCCGTTCCAGTTCGTAAAACTCGGGATCGGTGTATCTTCCTCCGGGGAGGTCGGGAAGTTCGGGGAAGCCCTTTGGCGGAGCTTTGCGCGACGCCTCGAATTCCATCAGCGCGCGAATTGTCGCAATCTGTTCTTGATCCATGGCGGTCCGACCTCCTGGGCTTGATACCTGGCTATCTCACGGGCAAGTGTGCGTGGCGGTGTCGGCTTTGGCAAGATAATGGAGCGCGCACCAGAATTGGGTGCTCGCGCCGGAAACTATCTGTGGGGAAGCCTGATGTCGATGCCTGTTTTGCCCAGTTCTGCCGAGTGGGCGCACATGTGTGCCAACGATGGGGAGTTCCGCGTCGCCGCTAGACACTGGAGCGGTGGGCTGACGCTGAACGTGGGTGATGTGGGCTTGTCTATGGCGGTCGAGGCGGGTATTCCTGATGCTTCTCGTCATCACGACGGGTTCGTTACCTATTCGGCGTCTGCCCAGGTCTGGCAGAAGATTCTCAGCGCTGTGCCGGAACGCTTCCACAATGACCTGATGGCGAATGCTTCCGCGGGTGCCGGCATACACTTGTCCGGACCTCGGCTTGCGCAGTCACAGTACTACGCCGCTGCAGCGCGAGCCGTAGAGTTGCTCAGACCCTCGGTGGAGGCCTCACCGGTCCTCGCCAGTGAATCGGGCCGCGCGGGTTTGTTAGACGCCGCGGTTGGGCGCTATGCCTATCTGAATCTTGGAGGTGTCGATCACCGAATCTACTTCGAGACCGCGGGGCAGGGTATTCCGTTGTTGTTGCAACACACAGCAGGATGCCACTCGAGCCAGTGGCGGCACCTTCTCGAGGAACCGTCGGTCACCGATCGGTTTCAGTTGATTGCCTACGATCTTCCGTTTCACGGCAAGTCGCTGCCGCCGATAGGACGGGATTGGTGGCAGCAGAGCTACGCGCTAAGTGGCGAGATTCTTCGCAGCATTCCAGTCAAGCTTTCCCGTGCGCTTAACCTCGAACGACCTGCTTTCATGGGTTGTAGCGTCGGCGGGCTGCTGGCGCTTGATCTTGCGCACAAGCACCCAGAAGCTTTTCGGGCAGTTGTCTCGGTTGAAGGCGCGCTCAAGATTCCTGGCAAACGTGCGCACATGTCCGCGCTCGCTCACCCGCAAATCGGCAATGAGTACAAGGCTCGCTTGATGGAGGGGCTGGTGTCGCCGACATCGCCTCCTGCGTATCGCAAGGAGACAGCGTTTCTCTATGCCAGTGGCGCGCCAGACGTGTTCTTTGGCGATCTTCAGTACTACGTGGATGAGTTTGATCTGCGCCAGGATGCTTCGAGCATCGATACGAGCAAGACTCCCGTCTATTTGCTATCCGGGGAATACGACCACAGCGCGACCAGCGAAATGGGACGTGAGGCGCATCAGGCGATTTCGGGCTCAACCTGGCAGGAGATGGCCGGGGTCGGCCATTTCCCGATGTCGGAAAATCCAGAGGTGTTTCTAACGTACTTGAAGCCGATCCTGGATCAGATTCACGCTCGATCGAAAAGTTGACCTGCCCAAGCATCGGAGCGCCCTCAATGATGCGCAGGTTTTCCCGTACCCTGCGACGTCGATACCGGTTTCGCAAAGCTCGATCAGACTGGCATACTCGGCGCCATGCGGTCACGTGACTACCAACTACTCAAGCTGATCGGGCGCTATGCGCTCGTTCTGGCGCTGCTTGTCAGTCAGGCAGCGTGGGTGAGTCATGGCCATCCTGCGTCGTCCGCCGGCGTCCATGAAGCGGCAGGGTATTCAGCTAACAGTGCTCTCACGGGCGCTTCGGCCGACGCCCATCGACACGCCCCGTCTGCTGACATTGATTGTCTTCTATGCCTCGCCGCGGATCTGACGCCGCTGGATACGCTCCGCGTTGACGACGGCCAGACAGCACACCTCGCGCTTCTGGTCGCGAATAGGGCGGATGCCCCCACGCTACTGTCGAGCATTCTCGCCTACCAAACCAGAGCGCCTCCGCTCTTCGCAACAGCTTAATCCCTATAGCTGCTCGCGCGCCTGCGCGAGTGATATCCATATCTGTTTTGCGAATAGGAGGCTCCATGAGCCGTATTTTTCCTCGCGCGCTGCCTGTAGTTGTAGCGTCGTTTGCAGTCGTTTGCCATTCCCAGGGGTTGTCTGCTGAAGGCCGCGACGTGAGTCCGACGGTCAGTACCATAAATGCGGAAATCGAAGAGATCATCGTTCACGCACACCCGTTGTCAGCCGAGGGGCTTGCAGGGGCCTACTCGATACTAGAAGGCGAGAAGTTGGATCGTCAGCGTGCTGGATCGATAGGGGAGACGCTCTCCGCTCTGCCCGGAGTGCATTCCGCCAGCTTCGGTCCGGCTGTCGGCCGGCCTGTTATTCACGGTCTCGATGGGCCGAGAGTTCGGGTAATGGAAGATCGAATCGATTCACTCGATGTGTCCGTCACTAGTGGCGATCACGCTGTCACGATCGACCCTTTCATTGCTCAGCGAATCGAAATTCTCAAAGGCCCCGCAACCTTGCTGTATGGGTCTGGCGCCATTGGCGGCGCGGTAGACGTGCATACCGGCCGAATACCGCACGACCTTCCCGATGCCGCTATTGGTGGCCGAATGGAGTTGCGTGGATCGGACAACGCGAACGCCACGAATGGCGCGTTACGGTTGAATGGTGCTCTGGGCAACCTCGCGTGGCACGTGGACGGTTACACGCGCGATGCGGACGAATATGACATCCCCGGTTTTGCCGAATCCGCCCGCTTACGTCGCGCTGAGGCGGAAGAAGAGGGCGAAGGCGAGGTTGGTGAGGAAGAAGAGGAAGTTCGCGGGCGCCTACCGGGCTCACAATATG
>CAYGQC010000066.1:0-3871 GCA_964351875.1 uncultured Pseudomonadales bacterium | reverse complement strand
GAGGTTGGTGAGGAAGAAGAGGAAGTTCGCGGGCGCCTACCGGGCTCACAATATGAGTCCAACGGCGGCGCAGTTGGCGCATCCTGGATTGGTGAGTGGGGATTCGCGGGCCTCGCGGTCAGCACCATCGATAGCAGCTATGGCCTGCCTGGCGGCCACGAACACGAACATGAAGAAGGTGAAGAAGAGGCGGGTGAAGAGGAGGAAGAGGGCCAGCCGCTCTTGGAGCTTGAGCAAACTCGAATCGATCTTGAGATTGGCATCAGTGACCCGCTGCCCGGCTTCGAGTCGCTCAATATTCGCCTTGGTAACAACGACTACGAGCATCAGGAAATTGAGCCCAACGGCGAAGTCGCTACCTATTTTGAGAACAAAGCGAGTGAACTCCGCGTCGAACTCATGCACGAGCCGGTTCTTGCGTTCTCTGGGGCTCTAGGGATCCAGGCACAGGTGCGTGAATTTTCGGCGGTTGGCGAAGAAGCATTCATTGCCCCGGTCGATTCTGATTCGATCGCGTTGTTCTGGTTAGGCGAACGCGAGGTGGGTGTGGGCGATCTGGAGATTGGCGCGCGCGTGGAGCGAGTGTCGTTTGATCCTTCAGATAGTGAATCGCGAAGGTTCACCGGTGGTGCGCTATCCGCGGGGTACGTGCTGCCGCTGCAGGACTATCAGCTGGGTATCAATCTGGACGTCTCCCAGCGTGCGCCCGTCGGCGAGGAGCTGTATTCGAATGGACCGCATCTCGCGACATCGAGTTATGAGCTGGGTGATGTCAATCTGGATACGGAACGTTCACGCCGGCTTTCCGCAACACTGCGACGAAACGCTAGCGTTCTGAGCTTTGAGGTGACGGGCTACGTCACGTCGTTCGATGACTATATCTTCGCGCGCGCCCGCGGTGATGAACTGGACGATCTGCCGGTGTTTCAATTTGAACAGGCCGATGCCACCTACTATGGCTTGGATGTCGATGTAACCGCAGTTCTGCATGAAGGCAACGCGAGTAGCCTGGAGCTGCGCTTCATGGCGGACGCGGTTGAGGGAACGCTGGACGTGAGTGGTAATGAATCTATCGCCAGGTTGCCCCCCAGTCGTTTTGGCTTCGGTCTGGATGGGCGTTGGCGTGACCTGGATATCAGCCTCGATTGGCTGCGAGTGAGCGCCCAGAACGATGTGGCTGAGTTCGAGTTAGCCACGGATAGCTATGACGATCTCTCGCTCTTTGTGGGTTATCGAATTGCTATGGACGGCGTGCAGATGCAGGCGTTTCTGGAAGCGAGCAATCTCACCGATGAAGAGCAGCGAAACCACTCATCGTTCATCAAGGACTTCGCGCCGAATCGAGGCCGTACAATCACGGCCGGGCTTCGAATCGCGTTTTGATTAGGTACTGATCTGACCAGGCTTGCAGCAGCTTAACTGGCAGGAGCTTAAACAGCTGCTGTTAGCCGATCGCGATCATGTTTGGATCGAGCGGTTTGGGTTCGGACTCGTTCTGATTTCGAACCGCCTCGGCGACCTGAAACATCGGTTTTTTCAGCATCGTCTTGAGCTCGTCCGACGCGTCGATGCGGTCGAGCGCCGCGTCCATACAAGCAAGCCACTGATCGCGCTGCCGCGGCCCGATGTGATAGGGCGCGTGCGGGTCCGTCAGGCAAACGGTGCCGGTGACAGCCTGGTAGATGGGCGGGCCGCCCATCCAGCCGATCAGATAGTTCGACAGCTTGCGCTTGACCTCGTCTAGGTTCGCCGCGTGCATCGCGCGTATCTCTTCCGCCTCGGTCATTTCGTCCATGACGTCGTAGAAGGCGGAGGCGAGGGCTTTGACACCGGACTCGCCGAGGATTTCGTAGGGAGTCTGCATAGTTAGTCTTTGTAACGTTTCAGATTGATTGGTGGTGTTAGAGCCATGCGTCTGGGTCCAACGGATCGGTGGCATCGCACGTCATTTCAGGCGGTATGGTCGAAGGTGTCTGAACGCTCTCCTCACACTCTGTGGTTATTCCGCCGCCCAGATTTCGGTTTACAAATATGGTCGGGTCAAGCTCGCAATAACTCGTGTTAGACATCTTGGTATATATGGAATAGCAATATCGAGAAGGGCCATCTTGCGAGGGTGGGATCTGGCAATTGAACGCGTTCTCAGGGTTGTTTACTTCGCAACCACAGGTCAGGCCACCCTCCGTGAACGCGATGGCCCACTTGTTAACCAAATTTGCGTCAGCATCAGTCGAATCGATCTGAAGCCTTACTCGGTCGCCAGGTTTAACTTCCTGTGTTGGTGGCAGTTCTGGGCAGCCATTCGCTGCGATCTGAATGTCAACAATGTGTGTTGTTGACTTGTTGTCTCCTCCACCACTGCTTGTGCAAGCGGTCGCAAGCAAGACAAGCACAAGGGTCAAGAGTGCAGAATAGGCGTTCGATTGGACTGGGTTTGTTTGCATACGAGCCTCAATTTATTCGGAGAAGGTCTCGCCGTTACTGCTAGGCGCGGTGCCGAGCGTAACGCATGATGAGCCTTGTCGAAACCATTTAGTCATCAACCGAAGTGTCCGAGGAATAGGTTGCCAGCGCTCTAACGTTTGCGTCCTTGTCGAGTAACTCACGAGGGTATTGGTTGCGAATCAGCTGATCGCGTAGCTCGGAGGCCTTCGCAAAGTCGCGCAATCGAACTCGCGATACCAGCTTGTCGTAAGCAACGTCTATGTCGTCGTGTGAGCCTTCAACCTGCTGCAGATAGAACAAGGAGTTGGCTTCGTCACCAATCGCTGAATAGTAGCTTGCCAGGTCTGCGATAAGGTGTGTGTTGTCGGGCGCAATCTGCAGCGCCGTCAGACCTTTCTCAATGGCGAGTGAGTAGGAGGTCCGATAACGTGAATCGTTGTCTGCTAATTGAGCATCGGCCAGGTGTCCGTAGATTCGCTGATCCTCGGGCGCAAGCGCCAAGGCGTTTTGGTAGTAGCCGGCGCTGCCCGAGAAGTCTCCTGCGTAGAACAACGCAGAACCCAGATTCATAGCCGTGTTGATGGTCATCTCGATCTCGGCAGAAGCCCGCCAAGCCGCTATGGCCGCCGGCTCATCTCCGCCCATGAACAACGCTCCAGCGAGATTGTTTAGCGACCTGGCTTTGTTGCGAACCAGGTCGGTCTCGATGCCATAGTAGTGAGCTGCTGTTTTGTAGTCAGCCCGATCGAAATAGTAGGCTCCGAGTGTGTTGGCATTGCGCCAGTAATTGGGCTCGATTCGAATCGCTTTGAGGTAAGCCTTGAGCGCGCTTGCGTCGTCACCCGCGGCTTCGAGTGCTTCGCCTAACAACCTCTGCACCCTGGAGGAATTCTTCAGTTCGCGGCCAGCGCGACGTATTTCTTCCAGTGCGCGTTCGTGTCGACCAGCTGTCAGGTAGAGGCGAGCTAGCGAAAGATGCACCTCATTGTCCTGGTCATCCAGAGTTAACGCTCGATGGCAGTTTTTCTCAGCCGACTCGAATTGATTGGCATCCGTCGTTTCTCTGAACAGGGTGATTTTCAGTGAACACAATTGTGCGAAAGCTCGAGCAAACTTTGGATGATTGTCGGTGAGCTTAGACAGTTCCGCTTCTACTCGCGTAAGCAAGCTGGCTGTGGGCACCTCCCGGAGTAGCGAGGTTATGACGAGATAGTCGCGGTAAGCGCTCGAGTTCGCATAGCTGAGACGAGGCGCTGGCGAGCCAAGCAAGCCTGCGAGATCAGCAGATATCCTGTCCTGTAGTTCATTGAAGCCGTCGCTGATGTCGTATTGTCGTGCGAGAAGCTCAGTCTGCGCAGACGTATCAACTACGCGGACGCTGATCGCTTCATCACTTGCCGATGTCTCAACCCGAAGGCCGGTGGGT
>CAYGQC010000065.1:854-19272 GCA_964351875.1 uncultured Pseudomonadales bacterium | reverse complement strand
AGCCAACACTCGCCTTGGTGGTGCTCGGCGGCGTCATGACCGAGTCACTGGATTTCAGCGGCGCGGCTCTGCTCGGCGCGATGATTGTGACTGTCGGCTTGCCGCCGCCGGACCCGATTCGGGACGCCATCAGCGAGCACTTCGATGCGGATGGTCACGACGGCTTTGCCGCTGGCTATCTCTTCGATGCGATGTCGCGCACGCTGCAGGCCGCAGGCCGGGTGCTGCGCTCACCCGACGAACGAGGCGTTGTGATACTCGTTGATGACCGCTACACACGCTCGAGCTATCAGCGCTATTTCCCGAGCCACTGGCAGCCTCAGACGGTGCGCTCGGCATCGTTACCGACGATGTTGCAGGCATTTTGGCGCAGCACAGATTCCGTGGATCTCGTGTCGTAACTCGCTGCTCGACGGCTGTGGCTACGGGTCAGGCCAACGCGATTGGCCAATTCTCGCTTGAAATACGCGACAAAGGCTCGCTCGCGATGCAAAGTGCGCACCTGTGATGCGCCGGTGAGAGCTTGCGATTACGGCTCCCAGCCCGTCACTTTCCTCAATGATCGATACGCTCCAGGATTTTCCGTGACCCAGACTCATTTCCGACGCCGCACCAAAGTCATTTGTACGATTGGCCCGGCGACCGCTTCGTATCCGATGCTCAAGGCGTTGTACGAGGCGGGCATGAACGTCGTCCGTTTGAATATGTCGCACGCTGATCACGAGAGTGCAGCAAAGGTGATCAACTGGATCAAGACGCTGAATCGTAAAGTCCGCTATCCGGTGCCGATACTCCTCGACACCCAGGGCCCGGAGATTCGCACCGGTGTGCGCGATGCCCCACTCAGCCTGAAGACGGGTGACGTAGTTACGCTGACGGTGCGCTCAGGGCGAGACGTTGAAGCCAGCTCGATCCGGGTTGACTACGAGGAGTTGGTCCATGCTGTCGGTATTGGTGATCGGGTGACCATCGACAACGGCCTGATCAACTTTGACGTGCTCAGCAAAGAGGAAGACCTGCTGACGTGCGTGGTGGTGGATGGTGGCGAGTTAGGTAGTCGGCGCCACGTCAACTTACCGGGTGTTCGGGTGAATCTGCCTGCGATTACGGAGAAAGATCGGCGCGACATCGAGTTTGGTATGGCGCACGACATCGACTTTGTAGCGTTGTCTTTTGTTCGCGAGGCTTCCGATATTGAGGAGCTGCGGGCATTGCTCGGTCGCAAGGCGGCGAGCATCAAGATCATTGCGAAGATCGAAGACCGGGAAGGCGTACGTAACATCGACGAGATCGCCCAGCTCGCGGACGGCGTTATGGTCGCCCGGGGTGACCTGGGTATCGAAACCAACATTGCAGAACTGCCGAACGTACAGCGGGATATCGTCCGTCGTTGCTTGACGCTCGGACGGCGCTGCATTGTGGCCACGCACCTTCTGGAATCTATGATCGATCATCCGATCCCGACACGCGCCGAAGTGACGGACGTGGCCAATGCCATCTATGAGGGTGTGGATGCCGTGATGTTGAGCGGCGAAACGAGCGTTGGGCAGTACCCGGTGCGCTGCGTTGAGCAGCTCAACGCCATTGCTGCGTCGAGTGAGCGTTTTCCCAGCCTGGGTTTCGAGGCGGATCTGCAGGCCACGAACGACAAACAGCATATTGCCCGAACGGCGGTCTACCTCGCCCAGGCGATTGGGGCAGCCGGCCTCGTTGTGATTACCCGGCGTGGCCTTACAGCCGATCTCGTCAGTAACGCTCGTCCGACATCGGTGCCGGTGTTTGCCTTCACAAATCACTCGCAGACCCGGCGTCGACTCGCACTCAACGCGCACGTTTATGCTCACCGTACGGCGTTCAGTAAAGATCCGGAAAAAACCATTCAAACTGCGCTGAAAACGCTCAGGCAGCGGGAGGGCTTCGTCGACGGTGACAAGGTGGTTGTGATTTCGGACGTTCTCGCCGAGGAACCAGTGGACGCAATACAGGTTCGCTCGCTAGCGTAGAGACATGTTTTTGTTGTTTGGTGTGCTGCAAGCTCGGCTCGAATTGGCCGAGGAAACGGTGGTTGCGATACGACTTCGATTGCTTACGTAGAGCCGCCTTCCTAACGATGAGAATGTTGCGTGCTCGGCTTTATCTCACCGAGGAACCAGTGGACGCAATACAGGTTCGCTCGCTGGCGTAGAGACATTTTTTCGCTGTGCAGGGTGATTTCGCCGGTCAGGATAATCGCCTCGCCGCTATGCAGAGCCGACCGCGAGATAGAGCATACGCGCGGAGACGACGAGCAACAGCGCTCCGAAGGCCCGGCGCAGGGGCAGGGGCGCGATACGGTGTGCCAGCGCAACGCCGAGCGGTGCGGTCATGACCGCGGCAATTATGATCGCGCCTGCGCTGGGCAAGTGAATGTAGCCAGCCATGCCTGACTGGCCACTCACCCAGTCGAGACCTGCCAGCAGAAATCCCAACGCCCCGGCCAGCGCCAGCCCGATCCCCAGAGCGGATGAGGTCGCCGTCGCTTCGTGTACGGGAACGTTGTGGTAGACAAGCGTCGGTACGATCACGTTGCCGCCACCGATGCCCGCCAATCCGGAGATAACGCCGGCGATGCTCGCGATCAGGCCGCTAATCAGTGATCCCGGAAGCGTTCGATGGGCGGCCGGTTTCCACTGGGTCAGCATGACAATTGCGACGAAGAGGAGGAACCCCCCGATGAACCCGCGCAGCGTAGTGAGTCCCAATTGACTGGCAATCTGACCAGATAGCAACGCGCCCAGGGATACAAAGACGAGCCAGACTTTCAGAATGTCCACCCGGACCTTGCCGGCGCGGAATTGCGCGCGGGCAGCCGAGATCGATGTAAACACGATCGCGGTTAGTGAGGTGGCGAGGGCGACAAGGATGGCATCAGCGGGCGCAAACATCTGATAGCCGGCGAACAGTGCGATTAGCGCTGGGACGATAACCACGCCGCCGCCAATGCCGAGCAAGCCGCCCAGAAATCCGGATGTCAGCCCGATGCCAACGCAGCCTAAGTAGAAGAAAATGTCGCTCAAATTCAGTAAGGTGGCTGCTGCATAGATCACGAGTCTAAAGAACTTGCGTAAGCCTCTCCATCATCAGTTTCTCCCGCCTCGAATTGCCTCCCGCAAGCGCATTGTCGTAGCGCGCTTCTGGCATCGATTTCAGTTAGTTGGGACATTGATACTAGCGAGCGCGCTAGCGTTGCCGGCATCGGCCGATAGCAAAGTGCGCCGTATTGAGCTCGAGAACGGGGACGTCTACGAAGGGCAGATCGTTGACGACGTCCGTACGGGCCGTGGCAGCTACGAGTGGGTCGACGGTTTTCGCTATGAGGGCGATTATCTCAACAACCAGATGCACGGCAGGGGCGTCTATACCTGGCCGGATGGCCGGCGTTATGAGGGTAGCTTCATCGCGGACAAGCGCCACGGTAGCGGGGTGCTGACGTGGCCCAACAACGATCGTTACGAAGGCGAGTTTGCGGACGATCAGATGCACGGAGTCGGCACGTTCAACTGGGCGAACGGCAACGTCTATGTCGGCGAGTTCCGCAACGGAGAGCGAGTCGGCAAGGGTGAGTTCACCTGGGCTTCCGGTGAGCGCTATGAAGGCGCTTTTGTTGCCGGTGCGCCCCAGGGTCAGGGTTTGTTTACCTGGCCGGATGGACGGACGTACCAGGGTGAGTTCCTTACTGGCAACAAGAGCGGCCGGGGAATCTTCAGCTGGCCAAACGGAAACAAGTACGTCGGGGAGTTTGCGGATGACCAGCGGCTCGGCCTCGGCGTTTTTTACTGGCGCGACGGCACGGTCTTTCGAGGCCAATTCAACAACAACAAAATGCACGGCTTTGGGGTCAAAGAGCTGCCCGATGGCCAACAGGAAGTTCAGCGCTGGAGCGATGGCGAGCTGAGCTGGTCACGACCGCTCGCGCCCGAACCCCGTTGCAGATTGGAGCTGGAGTCTCGGCAGTGGATGTTCGCTGACGATCGCTGCATAAACGGCCATGCCCACGGTGAAGGCCTTGCCGTTAGTCTTGATGGGCAGCTACTGGTGGAGCGTGGTCGTTTTGTGTTGGGTAATCTGGTCGCCGGGGACGTCGTCTCTCTCTCGCTCATAGAGCAGTAGAACGAGATAGCAGCGTACCGCGCACGATGATTAACCAGTTGCTTCCCACCACACTCGACAGGCTGCGCGCATGCAGCCCCTGTCTTCCAGCTACCGTCTATCGAGATGTCCTGGCGCGAAGAACAGACCAAGCACGGAGGCCTGAGCGGCCGTGGCGTTAGAGATACCTGGCTACCAGATTGAACGTGAAGTGGGCCGTGGCGGAATGGCGCGCGTACACCTGGCTGTTCAGAACAAATTCGGCCGTCTCGTCGCGCTCAAGGTGGTATCTGCCGAGTACTCGAAAGATCCCAACTTCCGTAAGCGTTTCGTCCGTGAGTCGCGTATCAATGCGCAGCTATCGCACCCGCATATCGTTCAGGTCTACGACGTCGGTGTTCACGAGAACTACCTTTATCTCGTAATGGAGTACATGCGCGGCGGGGATCTGACCCAGCGGCTGAATCGCGGCATGCACATGCAGGAACTTCTGCAGGTCATCCGGGACATCGCCCGCGCGCTCGACTTCGCCCACGGCAAAGGCTTCGTTCATCGCGATATCAAACCGGAGAACATCCTCTTCCGGGAAGATGGTTCCGCCGTGCTGTCGGATTTCGGTATCGCCAAGGTTGTGGGTGACGGGCCGAACATCACCCGCATGGGGACCGTTGTCGGAACGCCCCAGTACATGAGCCCGGAACAGGCGGCAGGCAAAGAGCTCGACGGACGTTCCGATATTTACAGCCTGGGTGTTGTCTTCTTCCGGATGCTCAGCGGTGACGTGCCGTATAGAGGCGACTCGGCGGTCGCGGTCGGGATTCGCCACCTTCAGGATCCGATCCCCAAGTTGCCGAACCACCTGTCGGCGTTTCAGACGATTATCGACAAGATACTGGCGAAGAAAGTCGACGAGCGCTACCAAAGCGGCGAAGACATCATTAATGATCTTGATGACGTTCGCTCCGAGGGCCTGGTGCCCAACACAGTGGTGCGCGCGGACGCGGTTTCTACCGACGAAATCGAGGCGATTCGCAGCACCGTCATGACGGCGGTGCGCGGGGATACCTCGGCGATTCGAGCCGAGCCGAAGTCGCGACGCAAGCGCCGGCGTCCCGGATTTGTCGTCGGTGTGAGCGCAGTGCTGGCCTTGGCAACTGCGGCGACGTTTGTCGCGACCGAACGCCCGGAACTCGTGCAGCGGGCAATCAGTGCGCTGGGGCTCGGTGATGATCAGGCGTTGTCCGAAGCCTGGAGTGCTGCGCGCTCCATGCACAACGATCCGAACCAGTCGCTGGCAGCGGTGGTGGCCGGATATCGACGGGTTCTGCAGATAGCGCCGGGTTACACAGATGCCGAGAGCGCGATTGCGGGGCTCGAACGGCAATGGCGCGATCAGATAACCGCGGCGATCGATGCGAACGATCTGGTTCAGGCTCAGAATCGGCTCGCAGAAGCTCTGTCGGCTTTTCCGAAGAACGTGGAGCTGTCTGGATTCATTACCGTCATTGCGGATCGCGAACGGGCGGAGTCGCTGTTGCGTAGCACTGAGGGCTTGCTGCGCAGCCATGGCGTTGCGGACGTGCCCTCGGCGACGGCTGCCATCCAGGCTTACCAGGAAGTGCTACGCCTCGCCCCGGGTAACGCAGAAGCAGTCAAAGCCCTTGATGACATCGCCAGTTTCTATGCTCAGCGAGCCATCGAGACGGCGAGCACCGGGGATACCGAAAGCGCAATTGCGCTGCTCGATCGCGCTTCGGCGGCGAACCCGGATCTTGCCGCGCTGCAGGATGTCCGACTGTCCATCGCGGATGCCACCTCCATGCAAGGCGCGATTGACGAAATGTTGTCGGCGGCCAGTGCTTACCGCGCAGCCGGTGAGCTGATCAATCCACCTGGAGAAAACGCAGCCGAGATGTACCACCGCGTGTTGTCGACGGACCCGGATAATGCGATTGCGCAACAGGGTCTGTCGGAGATTGAGGCGCAGATCTCCTCGAATGCTGCCGTGTTGATCGAAGCGGGTGATCTGGCGGCCGTCAGGGCGCTGGTCGATCGGGCGTCTGCGGTTGGCTTACAGGGCACAGTGGTCAACGATCTGAAGAGCAGGCTGGAAGACGAGCAGGCACGACTCGGCCGGGTTGACCAACTGATTACCGAAGCCGCAAACCTGTTTGATGCCGGCTATATCACTGGTCCGACCGACAGCAATGCCGTCTCCGTACTTCGAGAGGTCGTCACGCTGGATCCGGGCAACGTTCGTGCGCAGTCGTTGCTCGCACAGTGCGCCAGTCGGCTCGCGGCCGTCGCCCAGGAGGCCTGGGAGTCCGGCCTGGCGGCAGATGCCCGCTACTATCTCGATCTCGCTCTGACCGTGACACCGGACGTTGCCGAATGGCGACGCATGCGGGAGCAGTGGAACAATGAAGCGGCCGGCTGACGTATCCTTGTTTCTGCGTTTGCTCGACGATGAAGAGCGCATCGAAGTGGTGGATTCCGCCACCATCGGGCGTCATCTCGATAACGACCTCATTGTGCCGGGCGAGGCGGTTGCCGACTTTCACGCGCGCCTTGCGCGCGCCGAACGCGGCATGCTGATCGCGTCGATTGCGGATGCACCGGTGCGCGTCAATGGCCGGGCGATCAGCCAACCGACCGGCGTCGCTCCGGGAGACGTGATCGAGATCGGGCACAGCGATGTCCTTCTCGAACAGGAAGGCGATTCAGATCCGGGCTTCGTCTGGCAGCTTGTGGCCCGTACCGGCAGCAGCGTCGCCAGGCTTGATCAGGAAATGCTCATCGGACGTGGTGAGGACTGCGACCTCGTGCTGGCAGACAACCACATTTCCAGGCGCCACGCGTCTATTGCCGTGTTATCAGGCGCGGTCTGGCTGCGCGACCTGGGCTCTGCCAATGGCACCTACGTAAACGATGAACGTGTGCATGGTGCTTGCCAGCTTTTTCACGGTGATGAATTGCGCTTTGACGATGCTGATTACCAGTTACTCGGAGAGGGTGGCGATCTGACACCTGCCCGACCTCGCGGCGAGACCCAGCATCGTCCCCTGGCGCACACGCCGACCTCCGACCGGTTAGAAACCACGGAAATTGCCGACCTGTCTGCGCACAGCGCTGCAACCGGTCTGATTGGATCCATGGACTCATCGGTGGGCGATATTGCGGGCGCCTATCTTGTCGGTATGACGAAGCCAATCGAAGGTCGTGTCTTCCGGCTTCGGCCGGGCCGCATACGCATTGGCCGAGATGTTGAAAGTGATGTCTGGATCGACGATGAATCGATATCGCTGAATCACTGCGAGCTCAACTTGTCCGTGGACGGCTGTTCGGTCACGGCGCATCGAACCACCAATGGCACCTGGCTCAATGGTCGAGAGGTGCTGACTGATGAGCTTAAGGATGGCGACGTACTCCAGTGTGCCGGTGTACAGCTTGGCTTCCGCGAAGGCGGGCGAGCCAGCTTGCCGGGAAGTCGCAGCGGCTTCTGGATAATCACCGGTGCTGCCATACTGCTCGCGCTTGCTGGAATACTGGCGTGGTGGTTGCTCTTCGACTGAAGGCTGTAAGTGCTGTAAGTGCTGTGAAGGCTCCAGGAGCTTCCAGCGTTACGCGCGGCGGTGAGGGTTTCCCAGCGGATGGCTTCAACAATATCTTTATCACGACACTGAACAAGACGAGAGAACGCTATGGCCGTTGAGCTTCCGCTGATCAGAGAACTGGCATTTGACTACGGCGTGATCGAGCAGGTTGCTCCAGGCATTCGCCGCCTGGTCGCCAACAATCCCAGCCCCTTCACGCTGTACGGCACCGGCACTTACATCATTGGCGAGGGTGACGTCGCCGTCGTCGATCCTGGCCCGGCAGATCCCGACCACATCGAGGCGCTTGTCAGCGGGTTAGCGGGTGAGCGGATTACGCATGTCCTCGTCACGCATACCCACATGGACCACTCGCCTGGTTGCGCGCTACTGGCTGCGCACACCGACGCGCCAACCTATGCCTTTGGTCCTCACGGGTCGGGTAAGGCGGCAGACGGCGTGGTTGTAGAGGAAGGCGGCGACATGGATTTTGTCCCGGACGTACTTGTCACCGACGGCCAGATCATCGAAGGCAACGGCTGGTCTGTTGAGTGTGTCTACACGCCAGGGCATACATCGAACCACATCTGCTTCGCGTATCGGGAGCAGAAGACGCTCTTCACTGGTGATCATGTGATGGGCTGGTCGACGAGCATTGTCTCCCCACCCGATGGCGATATGGCGGCGTATCTCGATAGTCTCAACAAGCTGCTTCTCAGAGATGATGAGACCTATTGGCCGACGCACGGCGCCTGCGTGACGAAGCCGAAGGAATTGGTACGCGCGTTCATTGCTCATCGCGAAGAACGCTCGGAACAGATTCTCAAGTGCCTGGGTAGCGGCATCGGCATCATCGGCGAGATGGTGCCGGCTATGTATACCGATTTGCCAGAATTCATGTATCCGGCGGCGGCGCGGAGCGTGTTTGCAGCGATCGAGCTGCTGGTTCGCAGGGGCGAGGTGGTTTGTGACGGAGAGCCCGGCCTCGAATCGCGCTATTCGGTAACTGGCTGACCAAGCCGATCATCCGGCGAAGCGGGCTGCGAAGCGTGGCTCAGGAGCAGCAAGTTGGATGATGCGGAGGTTGGCCTCCGGCACTGGCCTGTTCTGAGAGAGGCGCACGGGGGCATCTTTCGGTTAGGGTGCAGCTTCACTATTTCGCCTGGGGTCCAACATGTCGCACACGCTTTTCCTGTATTCAATTCTGGCTCTACTGAGCTGGACGTTTGTGATGTGGTTCTGGATGTACGCCACGCGCATTCCGGCCATGTTGAAAGCCAACATTGACGTTGCGGAGCTGTCGAGAACGGGCGCACCGCTGACCTTGCCGCCGGAGGTTGCCCGGGTTGCGGACAACTACAATCACTTGCACGAACAGCCGACCGTCTTCTACGCCCTGGTTCTGGCTGCTGCAGCGTTAGGCGCTGTTGATGATATTCAAGTTGCGCTTGCGTGGGCGTACGTTGGCGTTCGCGTGGTCCACTCGCTCGTCCAGGCCATCAAGAATGCTATTACGGTTCGCTTTGGGCTCTTTGTGATCGCGAGCGCGCTGTTGCTTACTCTGTTGTTGCGCACGATCTATCTCGTTGCCTGATTGGCTGATCGGTTGAGTGCGGGTGGGATGCGCGGGTCTTCGGACGGAGATCAAAGCGATTGCTACTTGCACTGCGCGTCGATTTTCCTGTGCTCTGTGCGGGACACTCAGCGTGGAAAGATCGACGTTATGACCGTACCGCGCGCAGAGACTCTCCGCTGGTTCGATTGCTCGCGCTGTCTTTGTCGCTGTTCGACTCGCTACGCGCCTTCGGCAGTTGAATCAGTACGGCGACGCCGGATCCATCGGTGAGGTTCATCGCGCGGACAAAGCCGCCGTGGTACTCAGCGATAATGCGCACGACGTAGAGGCCAAGCCCAAAGTGCAATCGATTCTGTGGGCCGCGATGGCTAACCATGGAATCGAAGAGGGTGGCGGTAGAGTCATCGGGTAGTGTCGGGCCGCGATTGGCGACTGTGATTTGCAGGTAGTCGCGCACGGTGTTGAGCTGCACGCGTATCGGGCTGTTGCTGCGATGAAAATCAATGGCGTTGTCGATGATCTTGTCGAGCATCTGTTCGATACGGTAGTCCGCGACGTCGGCCATCACCGGCTCGCTTGGCCCTTTGTAGACAAACTTGCAGTCTTTATGGGTGAGCGAGCAGTTGTTGACGTAGTTGCCGAGAAGCTGATTCAGATCGATACGCTCTTTCTCTTCCGACTCAAGCGACTCTTCGAGGCTGGCGGCATCGGCCAGGTTCTGCACGATCGCACCGATGCGCATGACACCGCGCTTGGCGCTGTCGAGGTATTTGCTGTCCTTGATCTCGGGAATTTCGAGCTCGAGGTTTTGCAGTGACGTAGACAGCGTGTTTAGCGGGTTGTTGATCTCGTGCCGGAGTGTGCGCGGCATGGTCTCCAGAAACTGGTTGTGCTGCGCAAGCTTGCTGAGCATGCCGCTGACCGCTCTGGACAGGTCGCCGATCTCGTCGCCCGCGTTGTTTTCGCGGTACAGCATACTCGCCCTGAGTCGGCCGTACTGATCGATGGCGGCGCTGGCTTCCCGGCGCAGTTTTCGAATGCGCCAGGCGAGACGGCCGGCGAACGCGAGCAGCGCGACGAAAATCGCAAACAGCGATACCACCGATAGCAGTACCACCTGACGCAGAGCCTGTTGTTGAAAGCTAAGGATCTCGTCGGTGTTTTGCTCAACGATAACCGCGCCGAGAATACGGTCCTTCGAGACGATGGGGTTGCCTGCGACGATCACTTCGTGGCCCGCAGTACGCCGTCGCAGCGCAATAGGCTCACCCTCGAGTGTCGATGCGATAACCTCGCCGACAATGCGCTCGGCGTCTTCGGGTTCCTCGCTATCGGGCAGCGTTTCTCCTGTGATTACACGGTGTACAACGGGCCGAATACTCGCGAAAGCGCGATCGACGACGCCTCCGAGATCGTCGCCACTTGTCACGGGCTCGCTCAGATCCATGTTCCCGGTGCGAGCGCGAACCCGGCGCTGATTGTCGAGCACTGTAATCGCGGTGCCGGAATAGCGCAGCCCTTCGATGATGCGGAGCGCCTCTGGGGAGCGGAAGACGACGAGATTGAAGCCTTCGCTGCCGTCGGTGGGCAGTGTTTGGGTAAAGTTAGCGACGGCCCGCGTCTCAATATCGTCGATGTCGACGTAGGTGATGCCGAAGTAGCGGCGCGAACCGACAACGTCTATCGGCAGGCGAAACTCGAAGATCAGCCCATCATCGGTTGTCTGCGCCACACCCTGAACGCGAGTATCCGGATCACCATTGGCTGCGAAGCGCCATTCCGAATCCATCTGATAGGCGGTGAATGGTCCGGAATCGGTCAGCGTCAGCGCAATCAGTTCGTCCTCGGCGTCCGCGCCGATAAATTTCAGGCGCAGATGGTCGGCCAGGTCCAACCTGAGCATGCTGCGATCGCGGTAAATCGTTTGCGGGTCATGCACCCTCACGAAGCCGTACAACTGCCCGGCTCGTTCACCCAGTATCAACTCGAAGCTGCCGTCTGTACCAGGTGTGCCGAACGACAACAGACGCGACTCTGCCGTATCGCCCCAATCGGTGAGATCGCCGTCCAGGCGCACTGGCTGCTCCAGCGGATACGCGAAGAGATTTTCGAAGTCTTCAACGTTAACCGGCAGGTCGCGAAACAACTCTTCGCGACCGTTAAACAGTGACGAGACCGTCGTCGCGTGGCGAATCTGGTTCTGGGATTCGGCTTGAATCAGCAGCCGTTCCATCACCACGATCTGGCGGTAGCTGAACCAGGGAACGACCAGCATAGTCAGCCCCAGTAGCATGAGCTTGGTGCCGAGGCGAGGGCCTTTCACGCGGTATGCCTTCACTGGGATTGCGTACTGAAATTCACGGCTAGAGCTGAGACCAGCGGTAACCGAAACCGTATTCACTCTTGATCGCGCTGAAGTCGCTATCAACTTTTTCGAACTTCTTGCGGATATTGCGCATGTGCGTGTTGATGGTGTTGTTGGTCACGAGGCTCTGCATCGTCGCGTTCATGAGCACTTCATAGCTGACTGCGTGTCCGGGCTGGCGAACCAGCTTTGCAAGCATTCGAAATTCGGTACCGGAGAGGTCGATCCGCTCACCACGCCAGGAGACGAGCAGCGCGTCTTCATCGATCGACAAATCGCCAATCTGCTTGCTGTTGCTGTTGGCGTCCGACGCAGCAACCAGGCGCGCCTCATCGATGCGCAGCAGGGACGCGATACGCTCAGCCAGATAATCCAGAGAAATTGGTTTGGGTAGGTAGTCCCACGCTCCCAGTCGTAACCCGGAGATTTTGTCGATCTCATCGATGCGTTCGGTGAGAAAGATAACAGGCAGGCTGGGTGCCAGACTCAGCAGCTCGCGGCAGAGCTGAAAACCGCCATCGACCTCCTCACCGAGAATAATGTCGAGAATCGCCAGGTCCGGCAGCTCTCGTTCGATGCCCTCAAGCGCTTCGGTACGCGAGCCGAATGCCGTGACGTGATAGCCCTTTTTGGTGATCGCGTCCGCATAGTTAGCGCGCTGATCGGGATCGTCTTCCACGATGACGATGGATTTGGCCACGACACTCTCTTTGCATGATCTTTGAACCGCTCAGTATCCCGCGTCCGTCCACCGCTGTGAAGGCGCAATAGCGGGCTTTGCATTTGCGCCGCAGCATGGGTCCCACGCAGACTACACGGCGGGGCATACGGCTCTTCGAGGACTTTGTCGTGCTGTTAAAGGAGTTGCGTTTTGGACTGGTTTGAGATTGTTGCAACCTCGTCAGGGCTGCTTTGCGTATGGCTCCTGATCCGGCAGAACATTCTGACCTGGCCACTCGGCATGGCCTACGCCGTGCTCTCGCTGTTCGTGTTCTATGGCCAACAGTTGTACGGCCAGTTCGCGCTACACGTCTTCTATGTGGTAGTTAATGCCTACGGCTGGTACCACTGGCACAAGGGAAGCGTGGACGGTGCTCCGGTTGTGGTGAGCAAAACTCCCCTGCCGATTGCTCTGATTCTCATCGCTTTGGTGCTGGTGGGTAGCCTCGGCTCCTGGTATCTGCTCGACACATACAGCAATGCCCAGCAGGCCTTGTTCGACAGTTCGCTGACGGCGGCGTCGCTCGCGGCCTTCTGGATGCAGACGCGCAAGTACCTCGAGTCCTGGCTGGTGTGGCTGGTGATCGATGTCCTGTATGTCGCCTTCTTCCTGCAGCAGTCGCTCAATCTCTATGCGTTGCTCTATGGCGTCTATCTGGTGATGGCCGTTTGGGGTTATGTGCAGTGGCTGCGCGATGCGAAAGCCCAGCGCAACGCCGCCCTCGTATGACGACAACTGGAGAGCCTTCTGCGCAACTGGTGTGTGTGACGGGCCCGGAGTCAACCGGCAAATCCGCGCTTAGCTGGCAGCTCGCGATCCGTCTGGGTGGTGTCTGGGTGCCGGAATTGGCCCGGGCCCTGTTGCCACGCATGAGCAAAGACGGCGCTTACACACTGGCAGACGTTACCGCCATCGCCAAAGCGCAGCAGCAAGCTGAAGAGAGTGCCGTGGCCGCCGGGCATCGACTGGTCGTTGCCGATACTGACCTTACGGTGATCGCGATCTGGTGCGAGGTGCGTTTTGGTCATGTGCCTGACGTTGTACGCGCCGGCCTTGCAAACGCACCGGCGAGGTTGACCCTGTTGTGCGCTACCGATTTGCCGTGGGAGCCTGATGCTCTGCGTGAGAATCCACACGATTCAGACGAGTTGTTCGAGCGTTACGTCGCGCTGCTGGATTCGCTCGGCTGGTGCTATCGAATCGTGACCGGATCGGGCAAGTCGCGCATTGACTGTGCGCTTCGCCACTTGTCCGCCTAGTTCGACTTCTCCACCGACAGCGCGGGATCGTTGGCGTAGCGGTCTCGTTGCGCAATCAGGGCATTCACAGCGGCTGGATCAATGCCTGGGCTTAGCAGAGCGTTCACTGCATAGGCGTATTCACGCAGACAGAACCAGCGCCAGGCCAGCCTGCGCTGCTCTGGGTTTGCGTCGGGGGTCAACTGCTCGAGGTTTGCGCAGCCGTCCGGCAGATCAGCGGCGAGTGTCGCCGCGTCGAACAGCGGGTCATTCAAGCCTCCCCATTCCCAATCCAAAACGAGCCAACGGCCGTCGCTGTGCTGCAGGTTATCGCCGTTTAAATCGTTGTGGCACAGCGAATATGGGCCTGGGAGATCCGGAGTGTTCGACAGCAAGGCCAAAGCTCGAGCGTCGTTTGCGGATTTCAGCCAGCGCTGGATCTGTGAGCGCAATGGATAGGTCGGTAGGTCATCGACCGGTACCGGCAGCCTCACAATGGAATTCAGCAATGCTCTGCAGTGCTCGACGGTTGGCGCGTTCCTGTGCTGGCTTGGCCAGTCGCACCACTGGGTGAGCAGGTTGCCAGTCGCCTCGTCCCAGGCGACGAGTGTCGGCGCCAGAGGCTCTGCCCACGTGCTCAGAAAACTAAGCTCGTGCCACGGTGTGGGCGGCGGTGATCGCCTGACACGCAGCGCAAACTCGCCCAGGCTGCCTGTGACGTGATAGTTGTCGTGGCTGTAGCCGCCGCTGCAACGGCTGAGCGCGAGGCCGCTTGTCTCGATCGGCTGATTCGAAAACTCGCGCGACCGGCTTAGCAGTGATCGCAGGGCACCTTTTGGATCGCTCATGGTGGAGTTTGCGTGCGCCAGAGACTCGGCGCGACTGTCTTCAAGACACGTCTAGCCCTAAGCATTCAATCCGACCGCAAATGCTAGCGTCTGGCCGATCTCTTCGTGCAGCACTAGATCTGCGATGGGGTCCAACGGCGTTTCTTCCCGGTTCAGGATGACGAGCCGGCTACCGAGGTGGTGCGCGAGTTCCGGGAACCCCGCGGCCGGCTGAACGGTGAGCGATGAGCCCACCACCACGAACAGATCGGCATCTGCGGTAGCTTGCTGCGCGAGTGCCATCTCCTGTTCCGGCATCGCCTGACCAAACGAGATGGTCGCGGTCTTGATAATGCCGCCGCAGCGCTCGCAGTCGGGCATGGTGTCCATCAATTCGAAACGGCTGCGCAGCTCGGCCAGCTCGAAGCGTTGTGCACAGCCGAGACAGCTCGCGTAGCTGGCGTTGCCGTGCAGTTCGATCACGGCGTCATCCGAGAGGCCGGAATCCTGGTGCAGGTTGTCGATATTTTGTGTGATGACTGCCCGCAGCCGGCCAGCGCGTGCAAGTTCGCTGATGGCTCGATGGCCTCGATTCGGTTCGGCCGAGGCAATCGTGTCGTTGTTGTCGAACTTGCGTCGCCAGGATTCGTCGCGGACGGATTGCGAGGCGATGAATTCCTGAAACATGATCGGCTTCATCTTTGTCCACAGTCCCGTGCCCGGGCTGCGGAAATCGGGAATGCCGGATTCCGTAGAAATTCCCGCGCCGGTGAAGAAGACAATCTTTGACGCCTCGTCGAGCCAGCTCTGTAGTGTGCTGATGTCGTTCACGTTGCTGATCTCCTGGTTGTCGCGGTCTGCACGCCAATGTCTGCTCGCCAGTGTCTGCTCGCCATAGCCTGCATCCGTAATGCGCAACGAATGGCTGTGCCTGGGTTACGCTGGCAAACTGCGTGGCTTCAATCCAAAGGCTACCGCCAGTATGAATACCCTTGAGTTTTTCTTCGACTGTTCCAGCCCCTGGACGTATCTGGCGTTCGAGGCTATCGCGCCTATCCTGGACGAGCCGAATGTGGACGTCGTATTCAAACCTATCCTGGTGGGCGGGATATTCAACAGCGTCAATCCCAGCGTCTACGAAAACCGCAGTAAACCCGTGCCGGCCAAGGCGCGTTACTACGCGAAAGACTTGCGCGACTGGACCCAGGCAAGCGGCCTGACCATCACCTCGCCTGCTGTGTTTCCGGTCAATAGCGTGAAAGCGATGCGCGGTGCGTTCATGGCGATTGAGCAAGGCGTTATCGTTGCCTACGCCCGGGCGATTTTCGAAGCTTATTGGGGCAGGGGTGAGGACATTTCCCAGGACGTTGTCCTGTTGCCGCTCCTGGCAAACCTCGGCTTGAACGAGGCGGATTTCCAGCGCTACATCACCGATGCAGACAACAAGCAGAAACTGTTCGACGCAACCGATGAGCTGATCAAGCGCGGTGGCTTCGGCTCACCAACCATGTTTGTCAACGGCGCGGATATGTACTTCGGCAACGACCGTGTTGTCCTGGTTCGACGAGCGCTGGGGCTGTCGTAGCCCGCACCCCGGGAGGCTAGCGCTGGACCCAGCCACCGCTGAACGGAATGGCCTGGCCGACGAAAAAGTCGGATTCGTTGCTGGCGAGAAACAGCGCGAATTGGGCATCTTCCTCGGCGGTAGCCAACCTGCCCAGTGGCACCTGGCGTTTCAGGGAAGCCTGGAAACGCTCGTTGCTCTGCAGCTCCGGCGGGTAGTACACAGGATTTTCGACATAGTTCTGCGCGATCAGATTGATCTGGATGTTGTGCGGTGCGACTTCGACGCCGACTGACTGCACGTAGCCCACCTGGGCGGCTCGTGCGGCGCTGTAAGCCGCCACTGTCCTGGCACCTTTCAGCGCAACGGCGCTGCCAAAGACAATCACCTTGCCCGCCTGGCGCTCAATCATTTGCGGCAACACGGCCCGCACCAAGCGGTGTAGCGGGTGGACCATGATGTCGAACGCTTGATGCCACGTCTCATCCGGCAGGTCGGTGGCAGCAATGCCAGCAAAATTGCTGCTCGCAAGGTTCGCGATCAAGACGTCCACGCGGCCGGTTTTGGTGATGAGTGCATCGGCATGGCCTGGGTCTGTCAGCTCACCCGTATCGGTGACTACGTCAGCGCCCTGGGCAGTGAACAGTTTGCTGGTTGCCGGCCCCATGTAGTCATCGGCCTGGGTGATGAGAACCCGTTTCCCGGCAAGCCTTTGCAATGGCTGTTTCTCGCTCATGTTGAACCCAAGTCCTTATCGTTGATTGGCTGAGTGATTGTTCCTATGCACCGTGCGCTCGAAGCGGTATTTATTACGTCGCTTTGTCCTGAGTCTCGGCAGCGACCGATGCTCCGGTCTGAAGAAACATGCGTTTGCGCTGTTCGTCCGTCATTTTGCTGGGATCGCTGCGCGCCGCTTTGCCAACATCCATACCGCGCTGCACAGCAGGCCGGCTCTTCATCGCGTCGAACCAGCGCCGAACGTTGGGGTAGGGCGTCATGTCCTGCTTGAAGTGCTTGTAGGGAACAATCCATGGCCAGGACGCCATGTCCGCGATGGAGTAATCACCCGCGAGAAACTCGTTGTCGCGCAGCGATCGTTCCATGACAGAAAACAAACGGTCATATTCGCCGGCGTAGCGCGTGTGGGCATAGTCGTTTGATTCGGGCCCGCCGGGAGCATAGTTAACGAAGTGGCTCAGTTGGCCCGCCATCGGCCCCAGGCCTCCTACCTGCCAGAACAGCCACTCCAGAACCTTAATCCGCGCGCTCGACTGGGTGGGCATGAACTGGCCGCTTTTTTCGGCGAGATACACAAGAATCGCACCCGATTCGAATACGCTCTGGCCGTTGTCCTGATCGACGATTGCCGGCATGCGATTGTTGGGTGATATGGCGAGGAACTCCGGTTTGAATTGGTCGCCGGCTCCGAGGTTCACCGGGAAGACGGTGTAGGGCATTCCGCATTCTTCCAGCATGATCGTGATTTTCCAGCCGTTAGGCGTGGGCGCGTAGTACAGATCGATCATGGTGTTCTCTCAATGGGTGACGTTGGCATTTCAAAACGCGGCGAATTGGCCGTGGCTTGGGTTTAGCTTTGTGGGATGCGGCACGGCAGCCTGTAACAGCTCAAGCCTGTGTGCAGGTGAGCGGTTGGCTGGCAAAGGCCTTGGGTTGTCGATCCAGTGCGTCAGCGATCTTCTCCGCGGCTTCCCGTGGCGCAAGCCGACTGGTGTCCACTTCGATATCGTAGGCCAGCGGATGATCGTGAACGCTGTAGAAGTGGCTGGTGGCGGTGCCGGGAAATCGTCCTGGGCGCTGAGCTTCGCGCTCGTTGACAACGTTGAGCGGGCAACGCACGCCGACAAAGGTCACGTCGATACCTCGAAGGACATCAACGTAGTCCGTCAGATAGTCGGACTTGAACAGGAGGTCGTCGACGATGATGTTGTTGCCCATCGACGCAAACGCGGCAATCGCTCGGCGCATTCCGGCGAGCGCGCGCTCGCCGACGTCGCCGAAACGAATCTCCGTCATCCGCTCGCCGTCGCGGGTGATCGGGACTACATTCAAGCCTCTGTCACCCGGTGTGCCCGGGGGCGCGTTGAGACCCCGATAGCGTCCGGGTAGCCCGTCACGAAACTGATCCAGCGCCATGTGTTGCCATGCACCAGGTAACACCTGCTGCAGAGCCTGGGCCAGGGTGGTTTTGCCGGAACTCGACGAGCCGTTTAAGAAGATGACTGCCATGGCAAGATAGTAACCTTGCCAGGATTGCGACGACCAGCATCAGCCGTGGAAAAGTTGCCCGGCATGGTGGTTGGCGAACACTTTGACCAAGAACGACTCGCGTATGCCCGATACATTCTCTAGCGCTTCTCCCAGCACAACGCTCGCTGGGTTCACTGA
>CAYGQC010000065.1:0-844 GCA_964351875.1 uncultured Pseudomonadales bacterium | reverse complement strand
AAGACCTCGAGTTGAAACGGCTCGACTGGCCTGGGCCTGCTTTCGCGGAGCTGGTCTTCGCGCCCGTCGCGGACTACATGGCCCAATTGTCCACGGAGGAAGCGGCACAAGTTGCGAACTCGGTTGCCTCACGGCGGGCGGAATACAGCAGCGGTCGTCTATGTGCTCACCTCGCTTGTGAGAAGTTGGGCGCGCCGGTCCCCAGCTTGCTATCGGACGCCGAGCGCCGCCCCTTGTGGCCAGCCTCGCTCATCGGTGCCATTAGCCACACCGATCGACTGGCGGCCGCGCTCGTGGCACCAGCCTCGCGATACGCCGGGCTAGGGATCGATATCGAAGGCCTGGGTCGGGTCTCCGCGGACCTTGTGCCGAGACTGCTCACGCCGCAGGAGCGATCGATCAACGGGCTCGACCCTGCCATTGTCTTCAGTGCGAAAGAGGCGGTGTACAAAGCCATCAACCCGATTGCGGGTGTGTTTATCGGTTTTCAGGAAGTTCAGGGCGAGTTCGACCTGGCTCAGCAATCGTTCTCCATGCGCTACCGGGGCGCGCATGCCGAGAGCAAGCGATTAGAGAGCGGAAGTGGCTACTGGCGGGAGTGGGAAGGTTGGGTGATCAGCGTTTTCGTGATCGAGGCTCGCGCCTGAGCGCCGGGGAAAGATTCCATATATCGCTGATAAATATGGATATTAAATATTAGACCCGGTCAATTATTCGATCTGACGGGCGATTCCATTGGCGGGCCTCGATAGCCTTCAAACGTCGGTTGATTCCGGTTGTGCCAGCGGAAGTCCTGCGATCGGATTACCGTCGGCCCCATACAGATGGCCAGGTACCAGCCGCA
>CAYGQC010000064.1:9869-19322 GCA_964351875.1 uncultured Pseudomonadales bacterium | reverse complement strand
GCGTCGTTGCTTCGCAACGCCTCGCGATGACGGTGATAGGCCACATGTCGAAGCAACCGGACAGTGCTTCAGCGCACGCGAGCATGGCGCACCCCAGGAAGCGGTGGAGGAACCACGAGCACAGGGATGTGCGAGCCGCCGGCGGATGACTCCGCCGGTCGCACTGACTTCGCGGCCCGGATGGCCGCGTGCCCTCTCGAGCATTCGTTGCACGAATGCACTGCCGGGTGACCGATTGCAGTCGCAATCGGCCCAAGTAAAGAGCAAGTGCCCAACCCCGGAACCCGCGAATCAGGGCTATGCCTAACCCCGGAACCCACCCAGCGACGACATCCATCAGCGGCGCGCCCTCTCGAGCAAAGATGCCTTCGATAGACTACCCAAGGCTTCTAGAAAGACGATACACCGCTCTCGACCTAAAGAATCCATACACCGCTCTCGAGCATTACCCGAGATCCTCACTCCGTGAGGGGCTCAGGTAATGCACTGCCGCTGCCGATTAGAATGACAAGATATGCCTCGGTTTGAGCCCGAGTCGCTGTGCGACTTGGGCTCAAACCGAGGTATATGAAACACTTACGAAACACAATTGTTGTTGCTAGTCACACCGGACGCCCCTACTCTCGGACGCTCGACCAATCAACCTCAGGCGCACAAACTTTCGTGGCGAGCACCGGTCAATTCAACATCTGCTGCGCTGGCACGCTAAGTGTCGAGCTCCATCGCCCCGGCATACTCGGCCTGTTTGCGCGCACGGTCGACGCAGACTGCATGCAGCTCAGCACCTCGGGCATGCAAATCCGGACAGGCGGTGATTTCAAAGTCGGCCAATCTCTGGTTATCGATCTCCAGGCCCACGACCTTCGCGTGGAAGAGCTACGTGGCGTCGTAAAATCGGTAAGCGCCGCTGAAGAAAACTTCTACTACGACATCGATTTCCCGCAGACTACCCAGAAGCGAGACACGCTACACGGTCTGCGCCAGCTCGCTTTGCTCACCTCAAACGAGGTTTGAACAGCGCGCCGAGCACGGCGCCGAACTTGCTAACCGACTGAACTAAAAACTGATTTTCCCGGCAGCCCTCTGCCAAAAACTCCTTGTCCCAAACGCGCCAGCCACCGGTCCGGCCGTGTTAGCTGGTAAGCTGCTGCCGTGCTCGAATCCCTTCAGACCATCGCCACAACGTTCTCCGACTACGCCTGGGGTTACCCGCTGCTCGTGCTATTGCTCGGCGGCGGTTTGTTCTTCCTGCTATACAGTCGCTTCGCACCATTTCGCTATCTGCCGCACGCCTGGGATCTCATTCGTGGCCGCTTCGACCATGAGCGAGGTCCAGGCGAGATAAGCCACTTCCAGGCACTGTCAGCAGCACTGGCCGGAACCATCGGGATGGGCAATATAGGCGGCGTCGCGGTCGCCATTGCTGTCGGAGGACCAGGCGCAATCTTCTGGATGTGGGTAACCGCCATCCTCGGCATCGCAACCAAATTCTTTACCTGCTCGGCCGCCGTGATGTTTCGCGGCACCGACGAGGAAGGACGCGTGCGCGGTGGTCCGATGTGGGTTATTCGGACCGCACTGAAGCCGCGTTGGTATTGGCTGGCCAATCTATTCTGTGTTGCCGGACTCATTGGCTGTCTGCCTGCCTTTCAAACCAATCAGCTCGTGCAGATCAGCCGGGAAGTGATCGCGGTTCCCGCGGGGTTGCTAACGGTCGGCGCCGATCACTTCGCATTCGACGCCATCGCGGGTTGTGTCCTGGCCGTGCTGACGGCCGTGATCATGTTTGGCGGCCTGCAGCGAATAGCCAAGGTAGCGACGAGGATCGTGCCGCTCATGGCGATCGTCTATCTCGCAACGGCAGCCTTGATCATCGCCATGAACATCAGCGCGGTTCCAGGAATATTCGCCGACATCATCGTCGACGCGTTTACCGGCAACGCCGTTAGCGGTGGCGCAATCGGTGCCGTTATTCTCTACGGTGTGCAACGTGGCGCTTTCTCAAACGAAGCCGGCATCGGCACAGAAGCACTGGCACACGGCGCAGCGCGAACAAACGAGCCTATACGCGAAGGGCTGGTTGCGATGCTCGGTCCGATCATCGACACGCTGATCATCTGTACCGCGACGGCACTGATCATCCTGATATCCGGAGTACACGAATCCAGCGACGCTGGCGGCGTAACCCTCACTGCCCAGGCTTTCGGTGCGACGCTTGGCAACGCCGGACTGATCATCATCAGTGTGTGCGTTCTCGCGTTCGGCGTTACCACAATCTTCACGTACAGCTTTTACGGAAGTCAGTGTTTCGCCTATCTATTCGGCACGAAGCGCGAAGGAATCTACCGAGCGATCTTTCTTGTCTGCATCGTCATCGCCGCGGTGGTGTCGCTAGAAACGGCAATCGGCTTCATCGACGGCAGCTTCGCGCTGATGGCGATTCCGACAATGGTCTCAACCCTGCTCCTGGCGCCAAAGATTCGTCAGGCCGCGCGTTCGTATTTTAGCCGGCTGGCAGCAGGTGAATTTGCGCTGGAGAAGTAGTGGTCCGAGTGCCGACAGGCGCGGATGACGCCAAACAACGGACAGCAAAACTTACGGGAGAGTTAAGCGACGGGCGGAGACAGGAAGCAAGCGCGCGAATGCGCACCCGCGAAGACACAAGGGCGACAAAGCCTGTCCATCTTCTGAAGAAAATGCCTATCCATCTTCTGAAGAAATAGCGGGAAGAAACTGCCGCACCGCCTGCTTAGTTGAAGCCAGCGATGCGGCGCACTGGCTTACTCGTCGTCCTGCTTGATCAGTTCGGCGGTGATGAAGAGATCCACGTCATCACCTACGGCAGGTGCGTAAGCGCCTAGGTCCCAATCCGACCGCTTGAGCTTACCCAAGGCGCTGATACCCAGTGTCGGGACTTTGCGCATAGGGTGATTCGCCGCCTTATTCAGCGTTGTTTCCAGCGTGACCGGGTGAGTAATGCCTTTGATGGTCAGATCACCGGTGATCAAAGCGGTATTGCCTTCACCCATCTCGATCGAAGTGGCTGCAAAGGTGATTCGCGGGTGTGCAGCGACGTCGAAGAAATTGTCACCGCGCAGATGCTTGTCGAACTCATCGACTCTACTGTCGATACTCGCGGCATCGATGCTGACACCCAGCGAGCTCTTTGCCGGATTCTCCGCGTCGAGCTCAACCGTTACGTCGAACGTGTTGAAGCCGACATGGGGCGTCGAGAAACCAAGATGTTGATAGCTGAACGTTATGTAGGCGTGGGTCTCTTCCAGTACGTACGTACCACTTGGTACGCCGATGTTAGCGCTCGCCAAAGGCGCCATGAGCAATCCCGCAGCAATCGCAACGGCTGCCAGGGGACGGTGGATTGATCGATATAGGATGTGCTGGGGGGAAAAGCGTCGGGTCATGTCAAACTCCTGTTTGTTCAAACGGAAATCCGCTGTCGATACTCTGCAGGGCCGCGAATATCGGCCCTTGAGAACTCAGAGCAACGCAGAGTCAGTAACAGGTTACCCCAGCCGGCGCAAAAGAACTGCCAGCAATATGCGAATCCATTGTTCAATGCTCAGCAAAGGCGGCTCTCGACAACACCCCAGGGACACAGGCGCTGCTACCATGATGCCCGGACGATCATCAGGACAAGACCAAGGGAGATCCAGTCATGCATACCCAGACGAAGCACAAGCTTTGTGGCCACATGGAAACAACCCGCCACCTGCGCAAGGGCATCACCCTGGCCTTCGTCGGCATAGTGCTCACCGCCTGTGCAACCAACTCGCCGACACTGGAATCCAGCACGAGACTCGCACAGGTGTTGTCATCCGCGGACAGAACTGCTGAAGATAGAGAGCGCGACGCGCGAGACAAGCCGGCAGCGACGATGGCGTTCTTCGGCATCCGTTCGGGCGACACCGTTCTCGACCTCTTCGCAGGCGAGGGCTATACGAGCGAGCTACTGGCGTACGCGGTTGGAGCCAAGGGCCGCATCTACGCCCACAATAACGAGGCTTACCTCAAATTCGCCAGCCAGAAACTCGAAGAGCGCCTGGCTCGCCTCACGGAAACTGCGGACGGGCAAGCTGAGATCGTACGAGTCGATGCCGAACTCGATGAATTGCCCCTCGCGAGCGACAGCGTCGATGCTGTCTTTCTCGTCATGGCCTATCACGATGCCTATTTTGAGACGGACGGTTGGGACGTTACCGCCGACAGCCTCTTCTCCGGCATTCACCGAGTGCTGAAACCCGGCGGCAAGCTGGCGATTATCGATCACGTCGCAGGCGCGGGCACGGGTGCATCCGCTGCCCAGGACCTGCATCGAATAGAGCCGGCTTTCGCACGCGCCGACATCACGTCACGTGGCTTTGCCTACAGCACTGAATCCGACGTGCTGCGGCGGCCGGACGACAATCTGGAGCTGAGCGTTTTCGATGAGTCCGTGCGTGGGAAGTCCGATCGATTCACCTATCTGTTCATCAAGGAATAGGCAGACCCGCCGCATCGACAGTCAGGCTCCCCCTGCGGGCCGCCCGACTATCTCCTGACCACACACTAACGAGGCGGGCCGTCGATTGGCGGCGAATGTAGAGCGGTCGCTAAAGCACAGATTCGAACAGCTCAAGCTCAGGATGCCCCATGTAGGTACCCTTCGGCGCATGGGCCCTCGCGTGCGCCGCACGGAAGTGCTCAGAATTCGTCCAATCGTCGAACTCTTTCCTGGATGCCCAAACGCTATGAGAGGCGTAGAGAACATGATCTTCACGCTCTTCACCCTTTAATAGGCTGAAGGCCTTGAACCCTGGAACCTGATCCAGGTAAGACTCCCGTTCCCGCCAGAGCTTCTCAAAACCGGCCTCGAAGCCTTTGGCAATACGAAATCGATTCATCGCTAAAAACATAGTGTTGTTCCATCTGATCAACTGACTCTTTACGTGCGAAAATACTCGGCGACCGACTACTCGGCCATAAGCCTGACATCCGGCCCATGGACTGATAAATAGCCATTGGGCTTGCAGTCGCCCTGAGTAGAGTATTCGCACCAACCCGATATGGCGAAGGAGCATTCGCTTGCACATCAACGAGCTCACCGCGAACCGAGAAGCCAGCCACGCGGGGCGTCTGTTTCCCGGGAGAGCGCTACTGAGAACAATCGCGCCATTATGCTTACTGCTCAGCGCCTTTGGCTGCGGCGGAGAAAGCGCTGGCACGGGGCCTGCGGCGAGCTTTAAGCGGCCGCCAACACCCGTGGTAACCGAGGCTGTTACGACAAGGGAATTGTCCGACGTTATCAATGCGATCGGCAACACCCAGGCCAACGAGTCGGTCACGATCAGCGCCAAAGTGACCGATACCGTCAGCAAGGTCCGCTTCGAAGACGGCCAACTCGTCGCCGCCGGCGATGTGCTCGTTGAGCTCACCAACGCCGAAGAGACCGCTCTGCTCAATGAGGCACTGGCCAATAGAACCGACGCCGAAACCCAGCTCGAACGACTCAACAACCTATATGAGCAGCGGACCATCCCGCTTTCGCAGGTTGACGAAGCAAAAGCCCGAGCCAACGCCGCTCGCGCTCGCTACAACTCTGTCATCGCCCGACTGGACGACCGGCTGATAAGGGCCCCATTCAAAGGCTCTCTGGGTTTCCGCCAGGTCAGCGAGGGTACGCTGATTACCCCCGGCACCGCGATCGCAACACTGGACGACATATCCCTCATAAAGCTCGATTTCGCGATACCAGAAGTCTATCTCGCTCAATTGAAAGTCGGATTGAACCTCCGAGCCTATAGCAGTGCGTATTCGGATGAGACGTTTATCGCGACTATCGCAGGCATCGACACGCGCGTAGATCCGACGACCCGAACCGCTCGAGCCAGAGCCATGATCGACAACACCGAACATCGCCTGAAACCCGGCATGCTTCTTACCGTCGCCCTCAGTACCCGGCCACGCACCGCCCTGGCCGTGAGCGAAACTGCGGTTGTGCAACGGTCAGGCCGAGCTTTTGTGTATATCGTCAGTGACAACGATGCGGGACAGCAAACCGCAGTCATGAGGCCTGTTGTCATCGGCACTCGCAGCGATGGCTACGCCGAGATACTAAGCGGCCTGAGCCTGGGCGAGCGAGTTATCATCGAGGGCACCATCAAGGTACGCGACGGTGCTCCCGTAACGGAACTCGCAACTGGCGAGGCAAACCTCGCCAGCCTTCGCAATCAGCCGCAATCACGCCTACCGGGCAACACAAGCGAGGCAAGCTGAGATGTGGCTATCTGACACCTCCGTGAAGCGGCCGGTTTTCGCCGCGGTTCTCTCGCTGTTACTGGTTGCATTCGGAATCCTGGCCTACAACACGTTGCCGGTACGGGAGTACCCGGACATCAGCCCACCCATCGTCTCAGTGTCCACGACCTACGTGGGTGCATCGGCCGATGTGATCGAAACGCGCATTACCCAACCCGTCGAAGATCAAGTCAGCGGCATCGAGGGAATCAAGAACATACGCTCGTCGTCGCGTGATGAAGTCTCACGAATCAACATCGAGTTCGAACTCTGGCGCGATATCGATCAGGCGGCCAATGACGTGCGGGACCGCGTCTCACGCATCGTCGGCTTCCTGCCGGACGACGTCGAGCCTCCGGTTGTTGCCAAACAGGATTCGGACGCCAGGCCGGTCATGTACATATCTCTGTCCAGTGACGAGTTCGACATGATGGCTCTGGACGACTATGCGCGGCGCTACATCGTTGATCGATTCTCAGTCATTCCCGGCGTCTCCAGCGCGACGGTGTCCAGTAATGGCCGAGCGTCGATGCGCATCTGGCTCGACCGGCTGGCACTGGCTGCGCGAGGGCTAACCGTCGTCGACGTAGAGAACGCATTGCGCCGGGAAAATCTCGAACTCCCCGCGGGCCGTATTGAGTCTGCGAATACCGAGTTTCGAGTCCGTCTTGCGCGCAGTTACGACAGCGCTGACGACTTCCGCGCTTTGGTGGTCAGCCGAGGCGAAGACGGCTACCCGGTACGGCTTGCCGAAGTCGCCGAGATAGAAGTCGCGCCAGCCAACACGCGCGAGGCCTTCCGGGTAAATCAACGCACAACCGTCGGCATCGCTATATCGAAACAATCCACCGCGAACACGCTCGAAACGCTCGAGTCCGTGAAGGCGGAGATCGACCGCGTGAATGAGACCCTGCCAGAGCACATGCAATTCATCGCGAGCTCGGACGATTCGATCTTCATTCGAGAGGCTATCGACTCGGTCTATCAGACGATCGCCATCACCATTGCGCTGGTGTCACTAGTGATCCTCGCGTTCCTCGGCACCCTGCGAACGATGATCATTCCTGCGATCACGATTCCGGTCTGTCTGACAGCAGCATTCATCGCCCTCGCCGCATTCGACTTCTCGGTGAATCTGATCACCTTGCTCGCCTTAGTGCTATCGATTGGCCTCGTCGTGGACGACGCGATCGTTGTACTGGAGAACACCCACCGACGTATCGAGAAAGGCGAGCCGCCACTGCTCGCCGCGTATCGCGGCGCCCGCCAGGTGCACTTTGCCGTGATCGCGACTACCGCGGTGATCGTCGCTGTCTTTACACCGATCATGTTCTTAACCGACAACACGGGCGTCATCTTCCGCGAGCTCGCTGTCGCGATCAGCGCGGCTGTCATCTTCTCGTCAGTATTGGCTCTGTCCCTCACGCCGATGCTTTGCTCCAAGATTCTCAAGAGCAGCGACGCGCAAGGCGGCTTCTCAAAATTTCTGGATCGAGCATTCAACAGGTTAGAGGGCGGCTACCGAAGCATGCTCGGTCTCGCCATACGCTTTCGCGCGGTCGTTTTGTTGCTGACCACCGGCATCGTCGCCGGCGCATTCTGGCTCGCCAGCGAAATCCCGAGGGAGTATTCGCCAAACGAAGATCAGGGAATGATCTTCGCTCGCGTGATCGCGGCGGAAGGCACGTCTATTGAGCGTATGCGCGGGTCCATGACGGAACTCGAAGAGGCTGTCCTGCCCTATCTGGAAGACGGCTCCGTGAAACGCCTGCTCACCCGAGTTCCAAGCTTCGGGTCGACTAGCCCGAATACAGGAATCGTTTTCATCACGATGAGTCCCTGGCAGGAGCGTTCCGTCGCATCAAGCACCGTTGCCCAGCAACTGACAGGACAGTGGCAGCAAGTACCGAGTGTTCGCGCATTCGCCTTCGCTCGCTCAGGCTTGTCTGGAGGTGGTGGCGACCTTCCGGTCCAGTTTGTGATTGGCGGTACAAACTACGAACAGCTCGCAGACTGGCGCGACATCATCGTCGAACGCGCCGAGGCCTGGCCCGGCTTCTCGAGGCTCGACTCCGATCTGAAAGAAACTCAGCCCCAACTGATGGTATCGATTGACCGGGAGCGCGCCGCTGCACTCGGCGTATCCGTGCAAAGCGTCGGCAAAACCCTTGCGGCCATGATGAGCGAGCAAAGGGTGACTACCTACGTACAGGACGGCGAGGAATACGACGTGATCGTGCAGGCGAAGGCTGACCAGCGTGCGTCCGCTCAGGACCTTGCAAACATTTTCGTCCGTTCGGACGCATCCGGCGAGTTGATTCCCCTCGCCAACCTCATCAGCACGGTTGAAACTGCTGGGCCAGGCACGCTGAACCGATACAACCGCTTACGTGCGATCACGATCTCCGCATCGCTCAATCCAGGCTACAGCCTTGGTGACGCTCTCACGGTTCTTGAGACTGCCGTCACTGACCTGTTGCCTGAAGCCGCGCAGATTGACTACAAAGGCGAATCACTCGAATACAAAGAGTCGACGAACTCGATGCTGTTTACACTCGGCCTGGCTCTGCTGATCGTGTTCCTGGTTCTGGCCGCCCAGTTCGAGAGTTTTCTGCAACCGGTTGTCATCATGCTAACGGTGCCTCTGGCGATCGCTGGCGCACTCGTTGGACTGTGGTTGAACGGCTCATCACTCAATATCTATAGCCAGATTGGATTGCTGATGCTTATCGGCATTGCCACCAAAAACGGTGTGCTCGTCATCGAATTCATCAACCAGCTCCGCGACGCTGGCCGGGAGATCGGTGAAGCTATTATCGAAGGTGCGGTGATTCGCTTACGGCCGGTACTCATGACCACAATCTCTACCGTTGCGGGCGCGCTGCCCTTAATGTTAGCCGTGGGCGCCGGAGCTGAGAGTCGTAACGTCCTCGGCGTCGTGGTCTTCGCCGGTGTACTTGCCGGTTCGCTCTTCACGCTAATTGTGGTGCCCGTACTGTACAGCCTGATAGCAGGCCGTACCGGCTCGCCAAAAGAGATCGAACAGAAGCTCGAAAGCCAGCTTGCGGAAGCTGGCTGATCGAGCGTGTTATCGGTGCATTGGTAGATCGCCGCGCATCATCGATTGCTACGCAATCAATTCGCTCGCGAAGACAGGTT
>CAYGQC010000064.1:8491-9769 GCA_964351875.1 uncultured Pseudomonadales bacterium | reverse complement strand
GAAGACAGGTTTTAGTCGTCTTTTCGAGGAGCCAATCCTCCATCTTTGCGAGGAGCGTACCTACCCGTCTTTGCGAGGAGCGAAGCGACGAAGCAATCTCCCAACGGATGGCTCGACCAGTGGTCAGCGCCAACTAATCGCAAGCATCGCTTGCTTTTAGTCAATCCGACGCCCCTAGAACTCCATACTGACGCCCAGGCTGTAAGAGATACCGGGCTTGTAGCGCTCATACAAACGTCCACCCTGCAGCCACTCAACCTCATCATCCAGCAGATTCTGCACTTTGAACTCGACTTCCATATCACGGCCGAACACCGGCAACATGTATTTCAACAGCAAATCCATTTTGCCCCGCGCCTGCTCGACGATATCGGGTGAGTTCTCCGCGCCCACCAACACGATCCGATCACCCGTGTAGTTGTAGGCGAGCGAGCCATCAAGCCCGAGATCGTAGTTGCTATAGCTCAGAATGAGATTCGCAAGGATGTCGGACTGCCCTGTCAGCTCGCGCTGGTTACTGAACAGCCGGGCAATCTGTCTGCCACCGGTCAGGGGAACGTTCGATGCGGTCTCGCCACTACCGAGCAGCGTCACTTCCGATTCAAGCAATGAAACATTCACATTGAGCGTAAAGTAGTTCCAGGCGTCGTTGGCTCCAAGCCAATCCCCAAGGTAGAGATCTTTTCGGAGCTCAACTTCAATCCCCTTTAGCTCAGCTTCGTCTGCATTGAACCAGGTAAAGATGTCGTTCTGCGCCTGAACCTTGCCGATCTCGATCGGGTTATCAAACTCTTTCTGGAAGACACCTACCGATACACTGTCGGCATCACCGAAGTAGTACTCCCAGCGAAGATCGTAATTGGTGAGGTCGGCTGGCTCGAGGAAGACGTTACCCCGATAGAGGTTCGAATCTTCCGGGTTGCGCAGGGTCGTACCGGTAATCTCGAGCAAACTGGGCCGGTTAACCGTTTCCGAATAGGCGAGACGAAGCTGCATGTCGTTGACAAACTCGAACGTCACCGAGGCCGAAGGCAGCGTATCTTTAAAATCCCGGCTGACATCGTTGATGGTACCCGGCTCGATGTTGCCGCCCCAGGCATCTGCGAACAAGGTTGTATCTTCCTGGCGCACACCCGCCTGAATACGGATACGCGGCGTTACCTGTGCATCAAATGCAACGTAGTAGGCCGAGGTTTCTTCGCCTGAGCTCGCGAACGGGAAAATACCTGACGCATTGGCCGCCGTGGCCGAGAAATCGCGAACCGTCAGGTATCCAGC
>CAYGQC010000064.1:0-8391 GCA_964351875.1 uncultured Pseudomonadales bacterium | reverse complement strand
TTGACATCATCCTCGGACGATACGCCCTTGAATTGCTGCGTCTCGTCGTCGCTCTGACGAAGCACAACGTAGCTTGCGCTAATGGAGTTGTCGCTGTTGAGATCGAGGCCAATGTTAAAGAACGTGCTGGCGCTTACCGTCTGTCGAGTCGTGTTCTGATCGTAATCGACCGTCTGGTTGCTACCACCGTTGACGCCGGTGAACTCATAGCGAGCAAACTCTTTATCCCGCTGATTGTAGTCATTGGAGTATTTTCCAGCAGCGAGTATCCCCAGCGACATGTCGTTGTCGAAGTCGAAACGCAGCCCAAGCTCAGCATCACCGCCGAGATTTGGTTTCAGCTCTTTCTGCTGGATATCCCACCGATTGAAAAAGCTCGCACCCAGCGCACGATCATCGGGGAAGTCGATGTCGGAAAACTCTTCACTGGTCAGGCCCGAGATGTTGCGAGGTATATTCCGGGTACCGTCATCGTAGCCCCAGTTGTCCTGATCTCCGCCGCGATAGCTAAGACCATCACCGCCAGTAGTTTCCGAATTGCCCTGAACGCTGGCACTGATATTGAAATAGTTTTCATCTGGTGTTGCACGCGTTCGGATGTCCACGAGGCCCCCAGAAAAGTCACCGGGGTACTGAGCGGAGTACGTTTTCTGAACCAACAGATTGCTGACAATGCTCTTGGGCACGATGTCGAGCGGAACCGTCTTCTGAAAGGGAACCGGTGAGGAGATTCTCGATCCGTCCAGCAATGTCGACGAGTACCGTTCGCCAAGACCTCGAACGTAGACGTACTTACCGCCAACGAGGCTGAGGCCAGTCACTCGCGAGAGGGCGTCACCAACGCTACTGTCGGCAAGCAGACGCAACGCTTCCTCGTCCAGCACGTTGGAAATCTCGGAAGTGGTGCGCTTTTCATCGGGAATGTAGCGTCCAAGTACAACTACCTCTTCCACAACGTTCGGCGGCGGTATGTAAATCTGAGCGGCTTCTTCTTCCTGGGCGCTAGCCGCCGAGCCGCCAGCCGCTACAGCGGCCGCAAGCAGCCATTTCATGCGGTTCATGTGCTTACCTATCTCTATTTCTTGTGTCGTTTCAATATCTTGGCTTCAAACGAAAAGCTGCCAGGCCGCTTTCACGCGCCCGGCAGCGTTTCCACTCGTTGCGAGATCGGTCTCGCCTACAAGCCGACCGTCCAGCCAGCAGACCAGCTGTCAACATCGGAACCGACGAACTCGGCACCGTCGCTGTCCAGACCGGCGGGCAAGCCAGCAGGCGTTGCCGCAGAACCATCCTGGGTAACATTCGAGCCGTCCAGGAAAGCCTGAACCGCGGCTACATCGTCGCCTTCGTTGACCGTTGCACAGCCGAGGCTGACCCCGTCAAACGTAATGCCAGAGCCCAGCAGGTTCAACGATTCACCCTGTACCAGCAGGCAGGTTGCACTGCCGGTGACATCAGAATTGAAGAGGTTGAGGCCCGTGCCTCGACGCAGGCGGATCGCGCGTTCGCCGGCGTTACCGATGATGGTCATGTTGGCGATAACCGGGTTCGATACCGGGGAAGCCAACTCGTCGCCTTCGCGGTTGTCTGCTTCGATCGCACTGTCACCGGCGTCCGAGCCCTGCACGATGTGCACGTACTGGAGCGAGCCGGTCCAACCGTCGGTCCAGTCAAGGCTGTCATCCGCATTGCCAACCAGCGCGACGTGAGAGGCGTTCACTGTACCGCCAAAGAACTCAACGCCATCATCGAGGTTATTGAACACCTGGATGTAGTCCACCTCGGTGCCTGAGCCTACGCCCTGGAACGCGATGCCGTTTAGCTGGTTCTCAGGGTCAACGTTGGAACCTGCGAACTTGACGACGACATAGTTGAGAACACCAGAGCTATCACCGGGCTGATCGCCGCCGAACGTACCCGAGTTCGCCTCGCCTTCTTTGGTGCAACCAGCAGTGCCACCGGTCTCGCCTTCAGGACAGTCATTGATCGGCGCGTTGCCATTGATGACTAATCCACCCCACAAGCCGCGAGTCGTATCCGGGTTCGCGACGTTACCCAGCACGTCATCGGCAGCAGTCAGTGTGACCGGAGCGTTTGCGGTGCCGCGTGCTTCAATTCGCGAGCCTCGAGAGATCACGAGGAAGTCTTCCGGGTCGTCACCAACGATGGTCGCACCGGATTCGATGCCGAGCGTCGCGCTGTTTGCGTTGTCACCACCGATCGTTACCTTGCCGTCGAGCACATAGAAGTTGCCGCGAGCAAGGAACAGGTCAGACGTGATGTCACCCGTCAACTCACAGGTCGTGGTCGTGCCGTCAAGCGCAGCCAGCTCAGTCGTGCTTGATGGGCAACCGAAGGCCGCTGACGCGCTGGGCATACCAACGGTCCAACCCATGGTCCAATCATCTGCATCGCTCTGAACTGCGCCGATGAAATCGGCTTGCTCGAAGAAGTCGCCAGAAACAGCAACCGAGCCCACCAAATCGCCATTTGACGAGACGTTTTCAGAACCATCGAACTCGGCCTGTATCGCGGCAACGTCGTCGCCCTCGATCACAGTTGCGCAGTCGAAAGTCACACCACCAAAGGTGATACCTGTGCCGAGCTGGCTGAGCGAGTCACCCTGGATACGCAGACAGTTGCCGTTACCCTGAACCACTGAGTTGAACAGGTTGAGACCCGTGCCTCGACGCAGGCGAATACCACGCTGATCTTGGTTGCCGTTGATCGTCATGTTGGCAATCGCGGGAAGTGAGCGCGGCAGCGCAGTCTCGTCACCTTCACGGTTGTCTGCTTCGATCGCGCTGTCGCCTGCATCGGCCGCCTGATTGATCACCAGGTATTGAATGCTGCCACTCCAGCCATCCGTCCAATCCAAACTGTCGTCCGCGTTACCGGTGAGAACAACGTGCTTAGCGTTTACCGTTCCGCCGAAGAACTCGATACCGTCATCGAGGTTGTTGTGCACTTGGACGTAGTCGACTTCGGTGCCTGAACCTACGCCCTGGAACGCAATGCCGTTTAGCTGGTTTTCAGGGTCAACGTTGGAACCGGCGAACTTGACAACAACGTAGTTGAGTACGCCACTGCTGTCTTCCGCATTGTCACCACCGAAGGTTCCCGAGTTGGCTTCGCCTTCTTTGGTACAACCCGCCGTTCCGCCAGTCTGGCCTTCCGGGCAATCGTTGATGGGCGCGTTACCATTGATCACAAGACCGCCCCACTGACCACGGTCAACATCGATGTCAGCCAGACCCTGCAGGTCATCTTCTGAAGTGAACGTAACCGGAGCCGTTCGGGAGCCGTTCGCGATGATTTCAGAGCCTCGAGAGATCACCAGGAACGATTCTGGAGATCCGCCGTAAACCGTCGTACCCGCTTGCAGCGTCAGTGTGGCGCTGTCCGCGTTATCGCCTCCAATCACCACCTTGCCAACCAGCTGGTAGAAGTTGTTGCTGGTTAGAAGAAGATCCTGAGTGACCGTGCCCGAGAGCTGACAAATGCGTTTGCCGTCGATCGTTTCAGCGCTGGTCGTAGTGCCGTCCGGGCAGCCGAAGTCAGCCTGACCAGGCTGGCTGACTGAGCCCGCCAGGGTCCAGCCATCAGACCAGTCGGTGGCGCCGAAGGCGCCAATGAAGTCAGTGTCTTCAAAGAACGTGTCTGCTACGGCAACCGGATCAACGTTGTCACCGTTTTGTGAGACATTCGTCGCGCTATCCAGGTAGTTGGCTACCGCATTGTCAGCATCACTTTCGTGAGTCTCAGCACAGGCAAAGCTTGTGCCTTGAATCGTGATGGTCGGGTCAGTCGCGGAACCAAGCAGCCCACGGGACGTATCCCCATCGACACGAATACATCGCTCGGAGCCATCCACATAGCTGTTGGATAACGTGAGACCGGTACCTCGACGAAGCCGCAATGCCCGCTCATCGGACTTGCCAATGATGGTCATGTTGGCGATGCGGGGGTTGGACGTAGGCGTCAACGTCTCAGCACCTTCGCGGTTATCCGCTTCAATCGCGCTGTCACCAGCATCTGTCTGCTCGATGTACAAGTATTGGATATCGCCAACCCAGCCGTCCGTCCAATCGAGGCTGTCATCGGCGTTGCCAGTGAGAACGACGTACTTGGCGCTGACCGTGCCGCCAAAAAACTCGATGCCATCGTCCAGGTTGTTGTGAACCTGCACGTACTCAACCGTCGTGCCTGAACCCACGCCTTGGAACGCGATGCCATTCAGCTGGTTTTCCGGGTCAACGTTTGAACCGGCATAGCGAACGCTGACGTAGCGCAGCGTGCCGCTATTGTCGTTGCTGATGTCGCCGCCGAACGTGCCGGAGTTGGCTTCGCCTTCTTTCGTACACTCAGCGGTGCCGCCGTCGACGCCTTCCGGGCAATCGTTGATGTGCGCGCGGCCGTTGATGACCAGGCCGCCCCAGAGGCCGCGATCGCCGTCTTCGACGGTGCCTTGGACCTCAGCGAGAGACGTGAAGATAATCGGCTCGTCTGACGTGCCGTCCGCATCCAGTGCGCAGTCTTGCTCAACAACGATGAAGTCTTCGTTGTCTTCTCCCGCAATAACAGCACCCGGTGCGATTTCAAGGATACAGGTCGGCTCGACCGCGTTGGCCGTTGCAGGCGTCGTGGTGATTGGCGCCGTGCCGGGAGGCGGGGTTACGCGAAGCGCTCCACCGCTGACCACAAAGATATTGTCCTTGCCGACCACCAGACCGTCCGCGTCTAGCTCGCCACCCGTGAGGGCCGCAACGTCAATCGTGAAAATTGGCTTGCTACCGAAAGCGGCAGATGCCGTATTGCCTGAATCGGTGATAACCGCGTTCAGAGAAGCAGGAATGGTAGAAGGCACATCGGTGCCGGTACCACCACCTGTGCCGCCGCCGGTGCCACCACCAGTGCCGCCACCACCGGTACCACCGCCGCCGCCAGAGGTTGGAACCTCAACGACGACTGAGCCAGGCGAGACGTTATCGGAAGAGCCACCGCACGCTGCTAGCGCCAGTGACCCCATAACAAGAGCGGTTGCTCTCGCTTTGAGCAAAAAGGACATGTGTCGAACTCCCTTGGAAACGCGCGCACCGTAGAGGGTTTTTGTGACCCTTTTGTTGCAATCACTTAGGAGAACGACAATTCACAAAAATTAAATTTTCCGCTCGCAGGGCTTGCCCTACAGGCAATGAGAATCACGCATCAATCGGCCTCATCAATACCCATATTGATCAGAAACTTAGGCCCTGGTTGTTACAGACATTCTCCAAACGGCGACGCGGTAGCGTTTTAACCCACTACTGCTCGGCGGCCACCGCGCGGAATAATGCGCAGAGGCCGTCTTCGAGAATTGGGGTGGCGCGCTGACATTCCCAGGCGCAAGCGAATCCACAGCAGATTACAATCGGGCTCGGCTAGACACCCGCGCCACGTTTGCGTTACCGAACCTCGCACTGGCGCAACGCGCACGTTGTCAGAATAGCCCCGTGACCCTAGGACGCGCGAACGCTCTGCAGCAACGTTTACGAAGAGGTGCATCACCAATGAACTCACGTGTTACCCAGATTCAAGATGCGAGCTTTGAACTCAGAGAATCGCCCCGGGACGAACCGGCTTTCCGCTGCCTGGACTTGAGCGGCGAGCACCTCGGTGTGCGCATGGAGGAGCTCCAACCTGGAGGCACATCCAGCTACCACCACTACCACACCGCCGAAGAGGAACACGTGCTGATAACGGACGGCCGCGGAACTCTGCATCTCGGTGACGAGCGCGTTGACATTCGCAAAGGTGATCACATCCTGTTCCCAGCGGGTGACGAGACCGCACACCACATCGAGAACACCTCCTCCGACCCTCTTGCCTACCTCGTGTTCGGCGAGCGTAAGACTGACGACGTCGTGATCTACCCGGACAGCAATATTGCCCTGGTCAAATCGGCTCACGGGCAGCGATGGTATCGATTCGAGGACTACAGCGGCGGTGGCTAGCTTCGCGACCCTCCAAAAACGGGGGCGTCGTCTGTGCCGTTAGTGATTTTCGATTGTGACGGCGTGCTGGTCGAGAGCGAAGCCATTTACCTCAGCGCAGAAGTCGATTTCCTGCGCCGGGTTGGCCTCACGTTCGAACCAGAAGCCTACATGCGCACATATATGGGTATGGCGCCCGATGAATGGCAGGCCAGCCTGTCTGAGCTGTACGCCGAGCGCGTGGGCAGTGAACTCGATCCAAGCTTCTTCCAAGCGCTTGCCAGCCATGTGCGAGAGCGATTCGAAGAGCAACTGGTTGCCGTAGACGGTGCGCGAGATGCTATTGCTAATCTGGGACTGCCCAGATGCGTCGCCTCCTCTTCTCTGCCTGAGCTGCTTGCGTGGAAACTCGCCCACACAGGACTCGATGACCTCTTCGAGCCGCACCTGTTCTCGACCAGCCTCGTCACCAGAGGCAAACCAGAGCCCGACCTGTTCCTGCTTGCCGCAAAGACCATGGGCTTCTGCCCCACTGAGTGTTTTGTCGTGGAAGACAGCCTGAACGGCGTCAGAGCGGCGAAACACGCTGGCATGACAACCATCGGCTTCACCGCTGCCAGTCACTGTCCGCCTGACCACGAAGCAATGCTGTCCGAAGGAGGCGCGGATATCGTCGTTCGCTCGTACCGCGAGCTGGCGAACGCAATCAACGACCTGCTATGACCGGCGACGCTGACGGTATGTGCGAGAAGTGTGAGAAGTGCGCAGGCGACAGTCGGTGACCACGGGCCAAACTGCGCGTGTGTCCTCCTCGGTCTTGTATCGTACCCGGACTACTTCGTGCGTTTGTAATAGGCGCGGGATTTGTGCCGCGAGCCGCATGTCTTCATCGAACACCATCGCTTAGTCCTACTCCGGGTCGCGTCGTAGAACGCCCAACCGCACGTCGTGAGATCACAGCACTTCAGGCGATCCCACGTCCCTACCAGGGCAGCTTCAGCAATCGCGGCAACCAGCGTGCCGATGACTCTGTCGCACTGATCTCCGCTGGCGTGAAATTCAACGCCACTCGACTCAGACAATTCGACTCGGAAGGATAGGCGTGAGAGCGCCTGGCTGATTGGCTTGTCGTGCTGCCTATCGCGAACCCAGGCTCGAAGATCCTCGCGAAAGTTGAGCATTCTCCTGTGCTGCGTCGATGAGAGATTGCTCGAACCCGACCATAACCCGGTGTCTCTCAGCCAGGATTCCGTGGCACCGGCGGTGGCAAAGTCTTCGATCCCAAGCTCATCTGACCAGGTATTCAAAAAGCCGTGGACCAGCAACAGTTTTCCAGGGGCAGGCTGTCCCTCAACTCTCATGAGAGCTGAATTTTCAGTATTCATGCCCAAAGAATACCACCCTCTAATTGCAATAGATGGTAATGCCGTTTATTACCATCTATATTATTTAGACGGTAATAACGAGATCGGACATGTCCAAAGCACTATCGATAAGCATCGACGTGGGCGAAGTCGAGCGAGCGGCACACTTCTACGAACGCGCACTAGGCTGCGAAAGAAAGGTGAGGCATTCAGCCCGTTGGCTGGTACTCACAATGAATGGCTTGGACATTCACCTCCAGGAACAGTTAGCTGGCACCATCGGCGCTGCAAACCAAGAGCGCTCCTACGCCAGACACTGGACTCCAATCCACTTGGATTTTGGTGTTACCGACGTTCAAACAGAGATGGGGGCGGTGAGGCGGCACGGCGGGACCGTGGAAGGTTATAACGCGGATGGTAGCGCCGAGATAGCCCATTGCGCAGACCCATTTGGCAATGGGTTTTGCCTGATTCGAGAGCCAACATGAAGACCCTGCTACTCGCGATAGCCTTCTGCGCTGCCGGTGTTCATGCAGATTCCGAAGCCGCCCTCCCGCTCCCCGTCCTGACTTGGATAGACGCGCAAAGCATCAGCGAGGCTGAAACGCGCGCTGCAGTGATTGACGAGGTCGTCTCCGAAGGCTTCGTATCACGAGCGATGGACGGAACTGAAATCGGTAACCGGGATTCACTGAAGCAGTTTCTTCTCGGCGCACACGCTGCGCTGGCAAACTATCAGCTCAGCGTAGTAGACAGCGCCGTCGCAGACGAGCGAGTTTGGTTGAGACTAAACGCAAGTGGCACCCACGCCGGGCCTCTGCTGGGCGTCGCACCCACTGGCAGGAGAATTTCAGTCGCAAGCGTTGTCGTGCTGGAAATCGTAGATGAGCGCATCACTGCAGAGTGGTTACTGACCGACACCGCGTCAATGGCTCGACAACTTCACGACGCAGATCCACCCAAGTGAAGCCAAGGTCAGATGAAATTCGATGAGAGGTCCCGGTGCCAGGCCCAGGTGCCAGGTCCAAGTGCCAGGTCCCGGTGCCAGGTCCAAG
>CAYGQC010000063.1:8215-19342 GCA_964351875.1 uncultured Pseudomonadales bacterium | reverse complement strand
CGGAAGTAGAAAACCCAGCGCCTGCGTCTGCTTTGGATTTTGGTGCGGTCTGGCAGCCTAGCGTACGAACGTTTCGGCTAGCCAAGCAGCAAGGCGTGCCGTTCGGCATGGGCGTTCAGGAATTGCCAGATCGCCTGATTCAGATCGGCGTCATTCTCCTCCGCCCATCGATGCCGTTCGATCAGCGCGTCCAACGCTTGGGCATGGAGCGCGTTTACGTCGTCCAGGTGCCAGCTAGCCGGCGTTTGCGGTAGCGATGTTGCCTCATTGAGCAGTGCACGGATCTCTTCGATGTCGGCCATACGGGTGGCGACGGCTCGATCAGCTTCCTGGGCCAACGCGCCGAGTAACATGGCAAAGGAGCCTGCGCTTGACGCGTCGTAGTTCGTGTTTGTCGCGGGTGCGATGTCCATGCCGAGCTTGTAGGCGATGAAGCCCAGGTTTTTTCCGAGTTCCTTGATCAAGACGACTTCCTCCTTGAGCCAACGGTCGCGATGGCGTTCATAGTAAAGGCTCCGCCCAGTTTCCGGTGGGGCACGGACTGATTCGATCCAGCAGAATGCGATTCTGTCGGTCCGTCATCACCCAGCCGGCGAGTGCCAGAATTGCCTCTTTCGATGCGCCGTTGTGGAAGTCCTCCGCTGAGGACAGCCAGATCGCAAGCCCTTTCAGTGACGCAAACACCTGCCACCAGCGAAAAGCCTCGGTATCGATAGGCTGATCGCTGGCCCCGCGCCAGATGTCCGCTGCCTGCTGTCGTGGCAGCAGATTCCCTGCGATGTGTGGCTCGTTACCCCATAGCGGGTCGAGCGACCAGGCAAGGTCTTCCAGCGGGTCGCCGATGTGAGCCATCTCCCAATCGAGAATCGCGCGTATATCGCCATCTTCCGAATATAGAAAATTTCCGCTTCGATAATCACCGTGCACTAACGTGAGTCTCGTCGACGGCGCGGGCAGGTTTCGTTCGAGCCAGCGTATGGCGGCTTCGGCGATAGGCTGCGGGTGCAGTGCGTCGGTTCGAATGACGTTCGCCCAGTAGGCAAGCTCATGGGCCGCCGGGTGCTCCGGCGTTTCCATAAACGCATCGACGCCCAACTCGGCTGGGCTGCGTTTTGCCATGTCGCCTAGCAATGTCCAGAAGCGAACCCCGATTTTCTCGGCATGTTGTTGGAACGGAGGTTCTGCAAGCATCGCCGGTGCTGACTCGCAGCCAGGAACCTCCGCCATCAGTGAGAAAGCACCGTTCAGCACACTGGCGTCTTCTTCCAGCAACAGCGGCTCGGGAACGGGCAAGCCGCGAGCAAAGACCGCCTCGTAGGTCAGGTATTCGTGGCGTCGTTCGGTATCGATCAGACTTGTGGCTGGATCGCGCCGGAGAATGACGTTTTTCGGGTTGCCGTCGACGCTCATGGCCACGCGGTAGGTCTGCCGGGAAGCGCCGCCATAGATCTGGTTGACGTCACTGACGACAACGTCGCTCGACCACGTTTTGCTGAGGTAGCTGGCGAGCGGTTGTCCGATGCTGATCGCTAGAGATGGCTTCATGGCAGGCAGGCTCTGTCCGTGCACGGTGGCGGTTTGGATGGGCCAGTATAGGCCGCGATTGCGCCGGCTTCAGGCCCTCGTTATCGTCGTTCGCCCCCGCCTGGTTTCTGAGCGGGTCATCTGAAAGGGAGGCAGTTTTGGATAACTCCAAAGACCAACGATTCGCCGGCAAACACGCATTTATCACCGGGGGTGGTAGCGGTATCGGTTTGGCGTGTGCTCAAGCGTTCGCAGCGGGTGGCGCACATGTCTCCATATTCGGGCGTTCCCAGGACAAACTCGATACCGCGTTGGCCTCGCTCCGTATGCTCGGGGATGAGCAGCGTTTCGCGGGCTTCTCTGGTGATGTTGGCATCGAAGACAGTCTTAGCGGCGCGATGGACAAGGCCAATGAGCGCGCGCCGTTAAACATCGTCGTAGCGAACGCCGGTATCGGTGGTCTGTCGCCGCTCGCGGTCACCACGGACGATGAGTGGCAGAAGATCATGCAGACTAACCTCACGGGCACGTTCTACACCTTCAAGCACGGAGCCAGGCTGGCAGCGAGAGCGGGAGGCGGCGCGATGTGCGCGATCTCGTCGATCGCCGGGGTTCGAACCCATCGCTTCATGGCGCCGTACTGCGTCAGCAAGGCGGGTATCGATATGCTGGTTCGCAATACGGCCGATGAGCTGGGCATTGCGGGGGTCAGGGTGAATTCGGTGTGCCCTGGGTTGGTGGATACCGAGATTGCCGCCGGGTTGTTCGCCACCGACGCTGTGCATGAGGACTACATGAAGTGCATGCCGTTGCAACGCACGGGTAAGGTTGACGACATCGCAGCGTCGGTCGCTTTTCTGTGCAGTGATGAGGCGAGCTGGATCACAGGTGTATCGTTGTCCGTGGACGGCGGCCATCATCTGCGCCGGGGGCCAGACGTAGAGCCGTTCGCACGAATGGGTTTTGGCGATGACATAACGGAGGGGAAACTGTGAGCAAACTGTCAACACTATCTCGATCTATCGAAGGCAAGGTAGCCATCATCACGGGCGCGGCGTCCGGCATGGGGGCAGCGAGCGCCAGGGTGTTTGCCGATGCTGGGGCGCGTGTCGCCGCAATCGACATCAACGCAGAGCCTCTGGGTGACGTGGTCAATGCGATCGAAGAGGCGGGCGGCACGGCCAATGGCTGGCCGCTTGATCTCACCGACAAGGCCGCGACACGCACAACGATCGAGTCGATCGCTGAGCACTTCGGGGGCATCGACATACTTGTAAACAACGCCGGCATTTCCCGTTTCGCACCGATTGACAGCGATGACTTTGAGGATGCCTGGGATCTGTCTCTCTCAGTACTTCTCTCGGCTCACACACGTACGATTCGTGCGGCGCTGCCCTGGCTGCGCAAAGCTGAGCATCCCAGGATCGTTAACATCGCGTCTACGGAAGGCCTGGGTGCGACCGCGTTCGGCGCCCCGTACACGGCAGCGAAAACCGGTGTGATTGGTCTGACGCGTTCGCTAGCGGTGGAACTCGGCCCCGAAGGTATTACCGTAAACTGCATCTGCCCCGGTCCGATACGCACCGGCATGACGGATGCGATTTCGGAAGAGCACAAAACGATTTACGCCAAGCGGCGTGTTGCACTCAAACGTTATGCGGAGCCGGAGGAGGTGGCGCATATGACGTTGTCTCTTACCCTGCCCGCCGCCGGTTTCACGACTGGCGTAGCGTTGCCAGTGGACGGTGGGTTGACCATCAAGAACGCGTGATCGTGTATCGCTGGGCGCGACCCAGCGATCGCGGTGACGATGGTGCGAGCTGAGCGTGGCTAGTCGAGACATCTTTCAGGCTCTTCGGCGGCGTGATTTTGCGTTTCTCTGGGTAGGCAGCCTGGGTTCGTCGTTTGCGATGAACATGCAGATCATTGCCCGCGGCTGGCTGGTCTACGAGCTCACGGAATCACCCATGGATCTGGCCTGGGTGACGTTGTCCTTCATGCTACCGACGGTGATTTTCTCGCTACTCGGCGGAGTGCTGGCTGATCGTCTGCCGAAACGAAGGATCATCGCGCTCGGTCAGTTCCTGAATTTTGCCGCGACCGTTGTGCTAGGTTTCATTGTTATCACCGGCAACGTCACGTTCTGGGACTTCATCTGGTTCGGTTTCTTCAACGGCACTGTGCTTGCGTTATCGATGCCGGCGCGGCAGGCGTTTGTTCCCGAGTTGATTGCAGAGCGATTGATCTTTACAGCCATGGCGTTGAACACCACCGGCTGGAATCTCTCACGCATCGTCGGTCCAGCGCTTGCCGGTTTTCTGATCGCGATACTTGCCGCCGGCGATACGAGCTCTACGTGGGCTGTGGGTATCGTTTTTTTCGTGATTGCTGGCCTGTATCTCATGTCCGCCATTACCGTACTCGGCGTCTCACGCCCGGGATTGATCAAGGAACCCGACGGTCGAAGCCCGCTGGGCGACATGGCTGATGCCCTGCGTTACGTCTGGCAGCGTCCGTCGGTTACCGGCCTCATCGCTTTGTCGATCATGCCGTTTCTCTTTGGTATGCCTCTCAATACTCTGCTGCCGGCGTTCAATCATGACGTGCTTGGCGGCGGACCAGACGAGCTTGGCCTACTGACCTCGGTCACAGGTGTTGGCGCGATTCTGGGTTCGTTGATGTTGGCCTCGATGGGTCGGATGAGACGAAAGGCCGCGTCGCTGATCTTCAGTGCCCTGTTGTGGGGCTTGGTCATCATGGCGCTGGCGATGACGTCAGATCTACTGCTGGCGTTGGCAGCGCTCGCGATTATCGGCTGGCTAGGAAGCTGGAACATGTCCCTGAACCGCGGATTGCTTCAGATGCAGGTGGATGACCATATGCGCGGGCGTGTGATGTCCATCGATATGATGAGCCACGGACTGATGCCCCTGGGTGTTCTGCCTATCGCGGCAATCGCGGAGTACGGCGGCGTGTCTGCCGGGATCATGGCCGGAGGCGCGTTGCTCGCGGTGAGTATCCTTGCGCTTTGGCTCCTGCCGTCCGTCCGACAGGTCGATTTGCGGGACGGCCGGCTGCTGTAGACTGGCTCATCGAGGTAGCCGTATTCATGACCGTTCCCACGCACGACAAACTCTTCGTCGCGTTAATCGGCCTTGTGCTCGTACTCGCAGCGCTATCGCCGCACGCGCAGGAATACAAGCCGATTTTCAGCGAAGCGGTGCTTGAGCAAGCTGATCCTGCTGCGCGCGAGCGAATGGCAGCGTTGGAGAAACAGAATCGGGAGCGTTGGCAAGCAAAGCAGCCCGCAGGTGTTAAAGGCGAGCCGTCGTCATCGACAACGACCCCGAAAGATGAGCAAAGTCGGATGAGCGGCGGCAAGTTAATGCGCTACGTTGATGCCGATGGCGTGACGCATTTCAGCCATAACCCTCCTCCCGGCAGCAGAGCGTCGCCCGTTGAAGTCGTGACGCAGAAACCGTCTGATGCGGATATCGCAGAGCGCCAGGCGGCGTTGGCCAGCGAACAGGCAGCCCTGGAAGACTTTGCGGAGAGGCGGCGTGTGGCCGAGCGACGCAGCGCAGAAGTTGAAGCGGGGTTGGTTGCCCGGCAGCAACATCGAACCGCCTGCCGGGACCTTTTTAACGACATTGAGGACTATCGCAGGGGTGGCACCGTTTACTACGACCTAGATGAGCGAGGCGAGCGGGTTTACTGGTCCGAGGCGAGGCTTGCTCAAGAGATCAGAAAACTGGAAGCACGCTACACGGGAGGCTGCGGCTCGCTGGACGCGGCGCGCGAATCTGGTTAGCCAGGAGTATCGATATGATCAACTTTGTTCGGCGATTTTCGTGGCAGCGTGCGGTAGCGGTTCCGCTCGCTCTGGTTGTGCTTACCGTAAGCTCACCTGCGAACGCGCAGTCACCGTCACACTGCGAACAGCCATACGCAATCTTTGCCGGCGTGGGTGAGCACGGCGAGCGTGTTTTCTCGGATACGCCCGCCGGTGAAAACCCTTACCAACTGGCCGCGATATGCATCGACGCGCCAGGCGCAGATGAAGCGAAATCAACGGCAACCGACATACTCGAACTCGCGTTGCTTCTGGCTGCTGACCGGCGCGCTGAGTCCGAACAGAGGCGCGAGCAGGAGCGGGTCAGAAATGAGCGTCGGGCATCGGCGCTAGATCCTGTGCCAGACAATGGAGATCGGCATGCGGGCGTAAGGGAGCGAACCTGGGTAAGCGCCTATCCGTATGGATTGAATGGCCGGCACCGGACACACGCCTCTCAGTCTCACTCCCAGCCCCAGTTTCAGCATCCGCCGCCGGCAGCAGGGGATCCTGCCGTGCCTCTCGAAGCGCCCCAGCCCGGGCGGTTGAGCAAACGATTTCCCGTGCGATAGCCTGCCTCGGCGCGATTTGTCATCGCAGTAGCTTTGGCTTCACCTTGTGACGCTTGTGTACTGACCACGTCAGCCTGATCAGCCAGTAGCTGCTGAGCAGCGTTAGCGCCTGCAGCAGCATGTGTGCAACGTTGGGGACGGGCCTGTCCAGGCGTTGCGGCAACAGATGCAGGGTGTTCTGGAAGCCATCGCGAAAGTACCAACTGAAATCACTGTGCCATTGTGTCGGTCCGAACAAGTAGGGCAGCCACCACAACCAAAGCTGTGCAACGAGTGCGCAGATGAACGCCACGCTCGCAACCGCGAGTGCCGGCCGTGATCGAATCAAAACGGCGACGACAGCGACCAGGCTAACGGCGGCGAGAAGCCGAAGTCGGTTTTCCGAATCAAAGAGCTCCCGTTGTTCGGGGAAGCTGTTGAGTGGGCCAAGATCCGTCAATACGAGGGCAGCCGCCAGCGACACCGTTGCGAGGACTGACAGTAGCGCCCACCAGCGATTCAAGGGGTAACTTTGATCAGCCGAAAAACCGGGTACTGGTGGGCGATGGCCGAAAACTCCTCAAGGCTGGCATTCGCATCGACGCTAAAATGCTGGCCGACAGCCGGTGCGAAACGCTGCAAATAGGTTTTAAGAAGGTTGGGTTTCGCGCCGTCCTGCAATTCTTCAAGCGAGAAGCGTTCTTCAGTCTTGGCTTGTCTCAGCACGACCTCTCCGGCCGCACGCGCGTTGATGACCCATTGCACTTCACCGCGCGGCGCGATGAGAAACTGCCCGCTGTCCACGGATAACAGTGTGACTGGTGTGGAGCGGACTTTGCCACTCTTGCGCCCAACGACGTCCAGCTCGAAGAGCGTTGGTGGTGCCATTCCCAGACGATTGCGCAGCGTCATCAGGCGGTTAAAAAGCCGTTCACCGAGTCCCGGTTTGCTGGCCGGCGCGTTTTTTTGCACAGGGGTGTTCATGAATTCTATCTCCGCCGTCTCTCGGGCTCTGCCGGGTCGGCTGCCCCCCGTTGCTTAGTCAAGCTCAAGGTTCTCGTAGGCTTCGAATTTGAAGCGGGGCGTGCATAGGGCGAGGAAGACGATGTCGGCATCGCCGGTGTTGCGAATCCGCTGGGATTCGCCCGGGGGAATAATCACGACATCGCCGGCGCTGATTTCTGAGCGAACGTCGCCAATTTCGACTTCACCGCGGCCTGCCTGCATCACGTAGCGTTCGGTAATGCCGTTGAGGCGATGGCGTTTGGTGGTGACGCCAGCCGGCACGCGAGCCCGGGCGATGGACAGCTCCGGGTCGTATTCGCTGTTTGACAGCTCGAGAATGAAGCAGCCTTCCTCGAAGTAGTATTCCTGGCTCTCGTCCAAAATGATCTCTCTGTGAATAGCAGCTTGTGTTGCGGTGTGGCCGCGCGTTCAGGCGGACAGTCGCGCAATGATAGTCGGCAGGTCAGTGACGATAACGTGTTCAAAGCTGGGTGTCAGAATCGCGTGTTCAGAGCCTGCTACTTCCGCAAGAGCTTGGAGTGGCCAGAGAGCCCAGGCTTGAACTTCAACTGGATCGATGACGATGGGGCCATCGTAGATGCCGTGAAACCCCTGCTGTTCCTCGAAGTCGATGACAGAGCTTTCGCGGTTCTGCCAGCGCGTTCGGAACGGCGGCGCGAGCGGTGTCAGTTCAATCTCATCCGTTATGCCGAGCTCCTCGAAGAGCCCGCGCCTCGCGCCGTCGGCAAATTCTTCGCCTGGCAACAGGTGTTCGCCTACCGTGTAGTCCCAGCAACCGCCGTACAGGTCCTTGTCTTCGCTTCGATGCTGAACGATTAGCTCGCCTGCCGAGGTTGTCAGCATCACGTAGCAGGATCGGTGCAGCACGCCGGTTCGATGAACCTCGTCTCGAGGCACGAGCCCTGCGCTTGTGCCGTCCTCGTTCCAGGTTTCGAAAAACTCGTTTTCTGCCATACGCAACTCCACCCGGGCAACTGCTCGCCTCAGGCGGCACTCATTCGATCGATCATCTTGCGCACGAAAGCCGTGTGGGAGCCGACAAAAAGATCGGCGAGCACGCGGTCTTCGATAACCCCTTCCTGACTCACCCAGAACGTTGCGCGCCGAACACCCATGCCCAGCGGGCCGTCTACGTCGTAGGCTTTGATGGCGATTTTCTGCGGGTCGGCAAGAATGGGAAAGTTCAGTTCAAAGCGGTCGCTAAACCGGGCGTGGGAGCTGTGCGCCTGGGGACTGATGCCGACGATCTGAACGCCAGCGTCCTCGATGGATTCCCCCATATCGCGCATTGCACAGGCCTGCGCGGTACACACCGGGGTGAAGTCTGCGGGGTAAAAATAGATGATTAACGGTCCTTTGCTGAGCCACTCCTCTAAAGACCGGTTGGTCCCCGTTTGGTCGGGCAGTTCGAATGCAGGCGCTTTTGACCCGGTCTTGAGCATGGGAATCTCGGTTGTTTTGTTGGTGAGTTAGTCGACTGTGGGGTGGAACTTCACGACAACCATCCAGGCCAAAGCGTCGAGAAGCTCTTGTTCAATGGGCTTGCCGCCCTTCAATCCGACGTCCATGTAAACGGCATCGGCTGGGTGTTTCGCGAGAATAGATTGCAGGATGGGCAATACGATCTGATCGTTGTTGCGGATCACTTCCGGTTTCATCTTGACGTTCTCCCCAGCGATGAGGAGCTGGGCTACGCCTGCGTTCTCCAGGTTTCGCCACCAGTTGGTGCTGCTAGATGTGGAGGCGATGATTACCTCGCCGTCGCGAATGTAGCGCACCGGCGTGGCGAGTTCGCGACCGCTGCGGCGACCGCGGTAGTGCATCACCATCATGGAATCGCTCATCAAGCCGTGAGCAGGAGATGCGAGCAATAGCTTCACAACCCGGTTGATGAAGGGGAATGCCCACTCGGGAATTTTGATCATCGGCACTAGCTGGGCTCCGGTGACGCAGTGTTACGTCGCGACCATAGCTGATAGCAACCGCCGATGATGACGAGGCAGACGGCGAGAATGATGGCCACGTAGATCGCGATATCCCGAGTTGGGTTGGCAAAAGCGGATAGCTCGAGCGCGTGGGCGATCGCGTAGGTCAGGGAATAGACCACGCCATAGCCGTAGTGCTCGCGGAAGCGTTTGCGGAGGATCAGCGTGGACAGCAGCACGACCAGCGTCACTGCTGGCAGCACAACCAGGGCGAAGGTGTATGCGGTAATGTCGACGCTCAGGGGTGCAAGGCCAATCCCAGCCCCGACCAATACTTCAGTGAAGATCACGGACAACAGCGCGACCACCATGACAGCGCCAACTCGAATGCATTCGGTCATGAGGTTACTCCGTGTTTCTTGCGCATTAGCTTCACCGAATTGGCGATCACGCGCTCCAGTATTTTGACATCGATATCGCACAGCTTGTTGACGTACAAACACGCTTTCCCGCGTTTGTGCTTGCCGAGCTGGGCAAGGAGTTTCTCGTGGGCTTCGAAACCGCCCATGATGTAGATCACCAGGGACTGCTTGCGGGGCGACAATCCGGTAAGGAAAAACTCGCCTTCGCGGCCGGACGCGTAGCGATACTCGTACCGGCCGAAGCCGATGATGCTGTCACCCCACATCTGCGCGCGTTTGCCTGTCGCGGCGCGCATTAGCCTCAGCACGATCTTGGTATCAGCCTGTCGCGCAGGCTTGTCGATGCTGCTGACAAAATCTGCCACGCGAACCTTTGTCGGTATCGTCTTGTTGTCGCTCGACCTTGTGCTTGTTGCCATCTCTTCTGCTCCGGCGCTGGTTCGGCTCCTGTCTAGCCAGGCCTGTTTACACCCGGGTTGAGGCCACGATACACCTCGTCTTCGCCATGGGCGATCAGCAGAGCGGTCCGCTCGAGTTTCGGTAACGAGCGGGCCACGAGCGCATAGGAGTGATCGATCATCATCGCGATCTCGCTGCCTGGCACGCTGCCGTCGAGCACCACCGTGTTCCAGTGCCGCTTGTTCATGTGGTAGCCGGGCAACACGCCGTCAAACAGCTCTCGTAGCGCCGGGGCCATATCGGGATCGCACTTTAAGTTGCTGCGGCCGACGCCTTCTTCCCAGCCAAGTGTTGCGAACATCTTCTTGCGCAACTTGTATATGCGCACCTCGGGTCCGAACGGATAGTCGAGCCACGCGTCCGGTTTGCTCAGCAGATAGTCGTGGACGTCGTCGTCTGTCATGGCCGCACTCGAAGTTGCCGTTGTGTCAGTTGGCGTAGCGCTCGATAACCTGTTTGCCCAGGCTCATCAGATGCACCGCATCGGGACCATCAGCCTGGCGACACCAGCGCGCGTAGTTGAACGCCTCAGCCATTGGGTAGTCTTCAGTGAGCCCGCCGGCGCCGTGCATCTGCATGCAGCGATCGATGATGTTCTGAACCATCAGGGGAACGGTGGTCTTGGCTGACGCGATCATGTCCTTTGACGCCTGGTCACCGTTGCGATCGATCTTCTCGCAGGCCTGTAGTACCAGCAGGCGAACCATCTCCACCTCGGAGAAGCTGCGAGCGATGTCCTCGCGAATGGATTGGTGTTTCGACAGAGGCTTACCGAAGGTGCTGCGCTGGGTCACCCGAGTACAGGCCAGCTCAAGCGCGCGCTGGGCGCAGCCGATCAGCCGCATGCAGTGGTGCATACGGCCTGGGGCCAACCTGCCCTGAGAGATCTCGAAACCGCGACCTTCGCCGAGTAGCACGTTGTCGTAGGGCACGCGAACGTCGTTGAAACGCAGCTCCGCATGACCCAGCGGGGCGTCGTCATAACCGAGCGTGGACAAAGGCCGAATGATCTCTAGGCCTGGCGTTCCTTTCGGGACGAGAATCTGAGTCTGTTGTTTGTGCCGATTCGAGTTGTCCGGGTCGGACTTGCCCATGACGATGAAGATCTTCGTGCGCTCGTTCATTGCGCCGGTGATAAACCATTTGCGGCCGCTTAACACCCATTCATCACCGTCCCGTCGCATCAGCAGCTCGATGTTGGTTGCGTCGCTTGAGGCAACCTGGGGTTCTGTCATTGCATAGGAGGAACGAATCTCACCGGCGAGCAGCGGAGTGAGCCACTGCGCCTGCTGGGCGTCGGTGGCGTATTTCATGAACACTTCCATGTTGCCGGTATCCGGAGCGTTGCAGTTGAACACCTCCGGCGACCAGATCACTCGGCCCATGAT
>CAYGQC010000063.1:4534-8115 GCA_964351875.1 uncultured Pseudomonadales bacterium | reverse complement strand
GCGCCTGCCTTGGCGGGAGTCTGTGAGAAGCGTGCCGCTGGCCTCGCCTGGCGCAGCAGACCGGCAACTGGGTGCGTTATCTCCTCCAGCAGCTCGTTGTGTTTGATCTGATCATCGTCGAAAAGCTCGGTTAGCCTACGCACTACAGCAAACGGTACGTCATGCTGCTTGAGACGCTTTTCGGCTTCAGCGATAGGCAGTTTCGCCATCGCGTCCTTGAACTCTGTCTGCATCAGTATGGCGAGATCCCGACGATTGTTGCCGCGTTTGGACAGCGAGGAAAATCGTTCGTCATCAGCGATGTGATCGAGGCCATAGGCCCGGCACATGCCTTCGAATTCCGCCTGGTGCAGAGTCATCGTTGCGCCCCAGCCGTCGGCATACGCACCAACGGTGCCGCTGCCGCCGATAGGCGGCCGATCTTCGTCCGCGTCCTGCAGGATTATGTCCGCAGCGACATCCGACCAGATGAACGACACAGCCACATCGAGCATGGCCAGCTCGACATGCTGGCCGCGTCCGCTCTTGCTGCGCGCGAGGAGCGCCGCGGTAATCGCCTGATGCCCGGTCCATGCGGTCAACTTGTCGAGCAGCAGCATGTTGACCTGCTCGGGCACATCGGGGTGCTCCCGATGAATGCGGCCCTGGACCGCCGTGATGCCGGAGTACGCCTGGATGATGGGATCGTAGGCGCGGTCGCCGGCCCTCGGGCCGGTCTGACCGAAGCCGCTGATGGACAGATAGACCAACCCCGGGTTGTCACGGCTGAGGCTCTCGTAGTCGACGCCCAGCCGATTGACAACTCCCGGCCGGAAATTCTGGATCACCACGTCGCAATCGGCAGCGAGTCGCTTGACGATGTCGACCCCGTCGGGCTGACTCATATCCAGGCAGATAGACCGCTTGCCTCGATTCAGAACGTGGAAGAAGCCGGAATAGCCGTTGCGTTTGGAACCCACAGCCCGCTGGATATCGCCGCCGGGCCGCTCCACCTTGATGACCTCAGCACCCTGATCCGCGAGCAGCGCGCCGGTCAGTGGCCCTGACACGACGGCGGACACATCGAGAACGCGGAAACCGCTGAGCGGCCCTGACACCGGCTAACCCCGCATCGGGTTGATGGGCGGCCACGCGTCACGACTGGCGAGTATCTTCTCGCCGATCTCTGCCACACCCCAGGGGCCTTCGTCCCGATCCTTGTTGGCGATGGGCGTCAGTTGCCACGACAGCATCGAGACGTTGTTACCCGCCACCAGCCACTGCCTGCCGCTGATCTCTTTGGCTTCATCGCTACACAACCAGACAATCGGTGGTGACACCATCTCCGGTGGGAATTTGTCCTGAATGTCCTCGGGAAGAATATCCTCGGTCATCCGTGATGTTGCGGTGGGTGCGAGGACGTTCACGGTGATGCCGTATTTTATGCCTTCGAGCCACAGGCATCGCATGAATCCGGCGATCCCTGCTTTGGCAGCGCCGTAGTTGGTTTGGCCGAAGTTACCCAGCAACCCTGACGTGGAACTGGTCATGATAATTCGGCCACCCGTACCTTGCTCAATCATGTGATCGAACGCGGCTTTGCTGACCAGATAAGTGCCCCGCAGATGCACGTCGATGACGATGTCCCACATGTCCTCGGTCATGTTTTTGAACGATTTGTCGCGCAGAATTCCAGCGTTGCAGATACAGATGTCGAGTTTGCCGAATTCGCTTATGGCCATGGCGATCATGCCGTCAGCGGCATCTTTGTCTGTCACGGAACCATAGTGAGCGACCGCCCGGCCGCCGGCGGCCTTGATCTCATCGACGACGCCATCTGCCATCGACGTGTCAGCGCCAGTGCCGTCTCGAGCTCCGCCTAGATCGTTGACGACAACCGCAGCGCCCTCGCTCGCGAGCAGCAGTGCGTGTGCTCTGCCGAGACCGCCGCCGGCGCCCGTAACCAATGCAACTTTGCCGTCAAGCATTCCCATAGCGATCTCCCCATCCCGTCAAACGTGTAACTGGCCACCGCGTTTCAAATTCGTCCCGTGGCCGGCTTCCCCAATGCAGTCTACGATACGCCCTTAACGGTGAGTAGACAGGGGAAGACATGAGCGATCCATTGCTGGATTTCACGGACAAGGTAGTGCTAATCACGGGGGGTAGTCGCGGGCTCGGCAAGGCCATGGCGCTGGCGTTTGCGGACCGCGGCGCAGACCTCATTATCGCGTCGCGAAAGCTCGACAATTGCGAAGCGGTTGCCGAGCAGGTTCGAGCCAAAGGCCGTAGGGCGCTGGCGGTCGCCTGCCACGTCGGTCAGTGGCAATCCTGCAATGATCTCGTCGACGCAGCTTATGCCGAGTTTGGCCGGGTTGACGTGTTGATCAACAACGCGGGCTTGTCGCCGCTATACCCCTCACTCGGGGAGGTCAGCGAGGACCTGTTCGACAAGGTGATCGCGATCAATCTGAAAGGCCCGTTTCGGCTCTCCGCCGCGATTGGCGAGCGGATGGAAGCGGGTGAGGGCGGCGCGATCATCAATATCTCGTCGGTTGCCTCGCTGAGCCCCAGCCCAAACTCGGAGCCCTACGGGGCCGCCAAAGCCGGGTTGAATGCAATCACGCGCTCGTTTGCATTCGCCTATGGGCCGAAGGTGCGGGTTAACTGCATTGCGGCCGGGCCCTTTCTTACCGACATTTCCAAAGCCTGGGACCTCGAGGCGTTCAACAAACGGGCCAAGGCGACAATGGCGTTAGGGCGAGGCGGCGAGGCGGAAGAAGTGGTGGGCGCCGCGTTGTACCTGGCGAGCACTGGCGCCAGCTTTACAACGGGCACAGTGATCCGCGTCGATGGTGGTACGAGCTAGCACGTGGCGCCAGGCGCGCAGTTGAACAGCGCGAAATGGTGCTAGGCTAATGGAGTGACCTGAAAAGGCGTTGTCTAGTGAATGCCGTCCGGCGTGTTTGATACAGGACGGATCTCGGCGACGTCGAGACAATGGTCTGGATAAGTAGGAATAGAGCGTGGCAGAAGAGTCTGACAAACGATGGGCATCCCGGAACATGGGAGGCGACATTGATCCAACGCAAACGCGCGGGACACACGGTGCTACGTTCGATCGGGCTGTTGACGACGCTGGCCTAGTTCGAGAGTCTGGTGTGGACCCCCGAACAGGACACGATTTGCCCGGAGACGTTTTGTTTGACGCCCTGAATGACTCCCTCGATGACGTGATTGTGCTGCTGGAACGCGAGATCGAGCGTTTGAAAAGCTCGCTTGAGATCTACCGGGATTCCGAGCATCCGAACCGCCGAGACATCATGCGTATGCACGTTGACGCGCTCGACCGGCGTCAGGATACGCTTGATGAGATGCGCGATCTGGTGAAACAAGCGGGCTGAGGCAAACCGGCCCAAGCCAACGCGCTGAATCGAGGCCTTCGGACGAGGGCCTCTTATCCCTTATCCGTTATCTCCCTTATCAGCCCGGCGCGTTGCCTCTGGTTGCGACACTCACCACCTGTCGAACGCCTGAGCCAGGCGACCCGCCGCCTCAATGTCACCCAGCTTTGCCAGCGTGGCCAGTCCGCCCGGATTGGC
>CAYGQC010000063.1:0-4434 GCA_964351875.1 uncultured Pseudomonadales bacterium | reverse complement strand
CCGCCGCCTCAATGTCACCCAGCTTTGCCAGCGTGGCCAGTCCGCCCGGATTGGCAATGTTCACCTCGAGGAGCATCTCCCCGATCAGGTCAATCGCTGCGAAACCGACTCTTGAGCCCACCAGCTCCCTGCTGATCCGGGCTACCACCTCGCTCTGACGGCTGGTCAACTGTGCTGTCGCCGCGACACCACCTGCGGCCAGGTTATTCACAGTCGTACCGGTGCGTCGGTAGCTGGCAATTGGCGTGCCGGCCGCGACGAGTGTGCGTACTTCGCCTTGCCCAACACCGCGCTCCTCTTCGTGCTCTTCCCCGTCACGCGCCTCGTTCATGGCCTCCTGCAGGATCGCCATGCTCCCTGTAGCCGTGATTTTCTGCAGGCTTGCCAGGTCTTCGTCGTCGTCGCCTGTTAGCCAGGTCACGCCTCGGCCGAAGCTGCCGGCGCTGGGTTTGGCGATCCAGCGACGGTCGCTGGTCCGCTGTTTCAACAGCCAATGGGGGTTGCCGCTGACGAAGGTCTCCGGACCATAAGCCTGCCAGTGGAATTTGCCGTGCAGCGCGAGCAGTGCGCGAGGGCTTGTGACGAAGCATTTGTCTGGCAGCACGCTCAGCATCTGACAGCGATCCAGGAATGACTCGCGTGAACCGAGACCCAGATGCCAGATCAGCGTATTCGGTTCGAGCTCTTGGTCGCCGACTTTTACGCGCCCGTTGTGCTCGCAAAGATCCGCCTGGGACGCGACTGAAACGCGCCACCCCGCGCTGGAAAATGCGGGGGGAATGCGATCGACATTGTCGTTTGCGCTCGAGCCGGTTGGCGGAGCCAGCAGCAGTAGATTGCGCACGTGTGCTACGCCGTCATTGGGATGTGATTCGGCTCGTCGGCGACCCGGGCAAGCCAATCCAGGATCGCTGGATAAGCGGACAGGTTGAAGCCGCCTTCTGTTGCCACGTGTGTGTACGCGTAGAGGGCGATGTCAGCGACGGAATACTGATGCGTAGCAATGTATGGCGATGTGGTGAGCACTTTCTCCATGACATCGAGTGCGGCGTATCCCGGTCCTTCGTTTGCCACAATTTGCTCAGCGTAACGCTCGGGTTCGCGCAGGATGTGGCGCCAGTATCGATTGGTCGCGATGAAGCGCTCGTGGCTGTACTGCTCGAAGAACAGCCACTGATGTACGAGGGCATTCTCAAATCGGTCTGTCGGTAGCAAGCCGGACTCGGCAGCAAGATAGCCAAGCATCGCGTTCGACTCCGCGAGCAACCGGCCGTCGGGTAGCTGCAACAGTGGTATGCGGCCATTCGGATTTAGCTTGAGGAAGTCCTGGGTGCGCGACTCGCCCTTGAGAATGTTGATGGGCACGCGTTCGAGCGGGATTCCGAGCTGTGCGCAGCACAGGCGGACCTTGTAGCAATTGCCCGAGTCGGCCATCTCGTACAGGGTGTAAGTGTCTGATTCCATATTGAAATTCTTGCTTTTGTCCCAATGTATACTGGGCCTCTCGTTGAGGCTAATACTAACGTTGGATTTTGACCGGATATGAACCTACCAGACTACACGCTCGAGCCAGAACAGGTGCCGCTCCAAGAAGAACCTGCTCGCACGAATGCTGAGCGCGATGCGCTCAAGGCTGAGATTGCCGAGCTTCTGAAGGCCAAGAACGCCGTACTCGTGGCGCACTATTACGTGGATCCTGACATACAGGATCTCGCGGCAGAGACGGGCGGTTTCGTTTCAGACTCGTTGGAGATGGCCCGCTTCGGTCGAGACCATGAGGCTGACACGCTGATCGTGGCGGGTGTTCGGTTCATGGGTGAAACCGCGAAGATTCTGTCGCCTGAGAAGACGGTGTTGATGCCGACGCTGGAGGCGGAGTGTTCGCTGGATCTGGGTTGTCCGCCGGATCAGTTCAAGGCGTTTTGCGACGAGCATAGCGATCGCACGGTTGTTGTTTACGCCAACACATCGGTGCAGGTTAAAGCGATGTCGGACTGGGTGGTTACCTCCAGTTGTGCGCTCGATATCGTTAACCACCTGAAAGATCGTGGTGAGAAGATTCTGTGGGCGCCGGACAAACATCTCGGCCACTACATTCAGACGAATACCGGCGCGGACATGCTGCTGTGGCAGGGTGCTTGTGTCGTGCACGAGGAGTTCAAGGCGAAAGCGCTGTTCGATCTGAAGAAGGTCTATCCGGATGCCGGTGTGCTCGTGCATCCCGAATCGCCCGCTGCGGTGGTCGATATCGCGGATCGAGTGGGTTCAACCAGTGCGATCATCAAAGCTGCCCGGGAACTGCCTAACGATACGTTTATCGTCGGAACAGATCGGGGCATCTTCCACCAGTTGCGCAAGCAGAATCCGAACAAGCGATTTATCGAAGCGCCGACAGCCGGTGATGGTGCGACCTGTCGAAGCTGCGCGCATTGCCCCTGGATGGCGATGAACGCCCTGGAAAATATGGCTGCTACGTTGCGCTCAGGTAGTAACGAGATCCTGGTCGATCCGGCCATCGGCGAACGGGCGATGTTGCCGCTAGAACGAATGCTGGCGTTTCAGGCTGGCTAGCAGCACGCGTCAGTCGGTTACTCAGCGGCTATCGCGCAGATGGGCTGGCCTCAAGCGCGTCGGGCTTCTTCCAGCGCGTCGCGCAGTGTCAGAATCCGAGCTTCGAGCTTCGCAACGGTTTTGCTGTCGGATCGCGAGACCAGTTGGCGCGCGTATTCCAGATGTTGGATGGCTTTGGGGTAGGCACCGTGCAGCGCGAAGTATTCGGCGCGGGCTTTGTGCACGCCCAGAACGTTACCCGCCAGTCCTGAGGTCTCCGCGAGTTCGTACCACAAATCCACGTCTTCCGGTCGCAGCCGGGTTTGCCGCTCAAGCACCTGCTCCGCGTCGGCATGGCGCTTGTGGCCGTTTAACGCTTTTGCGTACAGCGTGGCCAGAGGCGGATTGTCAGGGTTCAGAACCAACTGGTGGCTGATTAGCTGCTCGGCTTCCGTATAACGTCGGGCGTTGATCAGCAGTTCAGCCTGGGCCGCGGCGTATAGAATGCGGCCAGGGGCTGACTCGAAGATGCGCTTGAACGTGTCCAGTGCTTCGACGTGTTTGTTGGCAGCGCTCAGCGCGAGTGCGAGGCCATACGCGGCTGCGGTGTCGTCCGGCCGCTGTCGCAGGCGTTGCCGAAACTCAGTAACAGCGGTTTGCGGCGTATCGGCGTAGCGCACTTCCACGCGGGCTCTCATGAGCTGGAAATCAGGCGAGTCCTGAAATTGGCGTGCCGCCGTTCTCGCGTTCAAGTCGGCGGCCTGGTTGCGCGCATCGCTGACCCGGGTATCTGACAGCGGGTGAGTGAGGAGAAATTCCGGCGGCTTTCGACTGTGGCGATACGCTCGCTGCATGCGCTCGAACATGCGCGCCATCCCATCAGGATCCAGGCCAGCTTGTTGCAGCGTTGACAGCCCGATGCGGTCGGCCTCCTGTTCTCGTCCGCGCGAATAGCGCAGAGCGTTTGATTGTGCGGCGGCCTGGGTTGCACTGATCGCGGCGAGTCCGGCATCGCCACCGGCAGCCGCACCGATTGCGATAGCAGCGAGCAGGCCGATGATGTTTGGGATAGTTGAGGCGCGCTGTTGGTCCACTCCGCGGGCGAAGTGGCGCTGGGACAGGTGGGCCAGCTCGTGGGCGATGACAGAGGAATACTCGTGTACGTCCTCCGCGTAGAGAAACAGGCCCAGGTTGATGCCAACGACGCCGCCGGGCGCAGCGAATGCGTTGAGCTGGGGCGAGTCGATCAGCACGACGGACAGCACTTTCTCTTTAAGCTGCGAGTGTTCGGTCAAGTCGAACAACTGACGTTCGGCGTAGTACTTCAGCACTGGATCGGACACGGTCGGCAGCGCAGCGTGAATCTGTTTGAGAAAGTCACGGCCGATGCGGCGTTCCATTTCCGGCGAGAAGAGGCTTGACGAGGTGTCACCGAGTTCCGGCAGGTCGTCGATTGTGATCGCCCGGCTCGATGGGCTGACCAGCAAAGCCAGACACAACGTGAGTGAGCCCAGCGCTCGTGTCGGGACACTCAGCAGGCGCCAGGCTCGGCGTCGGAATAGAGTTTCTGAATTGTCCATCGGGTACCTGTTGCTGGCGCGCTTGCGTGCTCTTGTTCAGTTGCTGTTCACGTTGGCCGCTTCCATATCCCACCGGATTCCGCTGGAATGTTCGATCGATTGCTGGCCAAGGCTTACGGTATCACTAACAGGTTTTTTGATGCCAAAGCTGTGCTTTGGTTCCCCGGAGAGTTACTCCAACAACGCTCGAGCCATTGATGCTTGAGCTGCCACATCCGGTCGAATGGCCTGGATACAGCTTGCGTATTGAAGAGCGAGTTGACGAGTGTTTTGAAGAGAGCCTTGAAGAGAGCCTTGAAGAGAG
>CAYGQC010000062.1:7170-19451 GCA_964351875.1 uncultured Pseudomonadales bacterium | reverse complement strand
CTGCAGCGAAGATTCCGAACGTGCTATATCGCCAATGCTTCGTTCTGTTTGCTGGTCAACTCCAGTGATGCCCAGCTCACACTCGATCGCGTGATCAGGCACCTAGAACCGGGCGGCGCTTTTCTATTCTCGGTGTTTCGACCAAAGCTTGAGAACCAGCCCGGCGTCGAACGCACATCAAAACGCGAAGACGGATCGATCATTTCGGTTCAAAGCGTGTCGCAGCAAGAGTCTGCAAAGGAACAGCTTGTGACGACTCGTCTGCGCTATCGCGTTCAGCAAGGCGGTCAGATCACCGACGAAGTAGAGCGCAATTGGATACTGCGCTGGTACCAACAGACCCAGCTTCTCACAATGCTTGCGAAGGCCGGCTTCGCTGTTGAACAGATCCGGGACTTCAATGGCAACCCAGCCGAACCAACGAGCTGCAACTTCTATGTGCTGGCGAGAAAACCCGATACTTCCCGACCTGCCGCATGATCATAGGGGACAGGACCAAGTGCCAGGTCCAATCGGAATCATAGGGAACTGGAACAAGTGTCAGGAGCATCTGGACCTGGCACTTGGTCCTGTCCCCTAGGTTTCCACACTCTAGCGAGAACCGGTGTGCGAGCGAACTGAGTTCTTGCGGCGGCTGTTTCTCGAGTAGTACAGCCTCGAGCCAACGCTATCGATCCGCCGCCATCTTCTCCACTGAATAGTCATAGGGGACATAGCCTTCCCAACGCCATGGCAATCCAGTTTCACCGAACAACGTATCTACAACTTCTTTGAATATTCCTTCCGCGCGGACGCTGTTGGACATTAACAAGATGCAGCTCGCCTCTTGTTCGATGCAGAGAGCGTAGTTTGCGGTTCCGTCATCATGCCCTTCCTTAAAGAATGCACGCCCTCGAACGGATTCGAAGACGCCCCAGCCCAAGCCATAGCTGAGTTGAATGCCATCGTATTCGTTGGTCGTTTGCGCACTGAGTGTCGGGAATTGGGTCGCGGAGTGAATTCGGATCTGAGCACTCGTCATTTGCCGTTTCGCCTGCGCGCTAAGACCGTCGCCCCGGACAACGGCTGCGAGGAACTTTGCCCAGTCGGCGGGCGTTGTGTCCATGGAGCCGGCGGCACCCACAGTTTCCCGAATAGTGTGGCGGATGTTCTCTCCAGTCATTGTGTAGTTGTGCGAGTAGTTCTCGAGAAAGTCCTCCCGCCACGTCATAGACGTCTTGCTCATTCCAAACCGATCAAATATTCGAGCCTGCATCTCTTCGCCAACATCCATGCCGAGACCCTCTTCGAGCACGAATTGGGCGAGGCGAAAACCTTCGCCCGAATACGCGTAGCGCGTGCCGGGATCGAAGTGAAAGCGCAGCGTGTCGTCACCGGCGGGATCGAACCAGCGAAAATTCGCAAAGCCCGGCGTGTGACTGAGCAGCATGCGCAGGGTCAGATCCCGCCATCGCACATCACCAACAAGATCGCGGTAGTTCTCATAGTCTGGCAACGGTCTGGGCAGGTAGTCGGCAATGGGTTTATCCAGCTCGACTTCACCGTCATCAACAAGCTGCATAACCAGATACGCAAATGTGGCTTTAGTCAGCGATGCGCCATAGATGATGGTAGCTGGCTCAAGCGGCAGGTCCTTTTCAACCATTCTATGACCATAGCCTTTCGCAAAAGTCACACCACCGGCTTCAATAAGTACAACCGCGAGGCCATTGACGTCATTGGCTGCCATCAACCGTTCTATCGCGCTGTCGATATCGCCTTCTGACAGCGCAGGAATACCGCGGGCGGTGGAGTTGGTTGCATTGGGCGTGCATGCAGCAACCACGACACCGAAGGCAAGAGCCAGACTTGCAAGAATTCGTTTTCTACCCTCCACAACGGCGCTCACGCTGACAGCACGCTCTGCAGAAACTCGTCCACCGTCGAGTTGAACGCATCAGGCAGCTCGAAATAGCTGCTGTGCCCTACCTCACCGAGATTGGCAAATTGCGCACCTGGGACCTTTGCGGCCAGTGCTTCAATGTACGAACTCGGAAACAGCACGTCTTGATCACCGGTAACAAACAGCGTGGGCCGGTCATAGTTCGGCACATCTCGCAGGTTGACGCCGAGATTGGCGGCGCCAATGGCGCGCGGCACGGCCGTCGGGTCGATGTCATTAAACGCACTGATTTGCTGGTAGAGCAACGCGCCAGTCGGGTTCTTGTCCGGGAATTCATAGGCAAGCGCCGGCGAGCGGTTGGCGTGCAGACTCTCGGAGATAAGCTTGCCAGTTTGCTCAAGGTCATTGAGCACATCCGGATGCTCGAACACGCCAGGTGTGTGGCACATAACGAGGGCCTGCACCTGATCGGGGAAGCCGAGCGCCATCTGGCTGCCGGTCCAGCCGCCCATCGACTGGCAAACGAATGCTGCTCGAGCACAACCGGCAACTGCCATCACAGCACGGACGTCATCGCAGAAGAGCGCCGGATCGAATTGGCTCACGTCACAACGAGAGCGGCCGAAGTAGCGATGGTCGAAGCTAATCAGGCGGTAGCGATCGGCAAAGAACGGTATCTGCTGATACCAGCTCGCCGCATTGCCGCCCATGCCATGGGCAAAGACGATCCAGTTCTGCGCTTGCGGATTGCCATGGGTTTCGAAATAGATGTCTACCCCGTGGCTGACAACTGAAGACATACTCGAATTCCTCTATTTCGTGTGACCAGAATGATCGAGTATCACGCTTTGGTCAGCAGTGAGTAAGCTCAACGACGCCAGATTAGAGCGTACTATGGCGGGATCATTGAGAGCGTAAATCAAATGATTGACCTAACGACGCACTGGACCGGCTACGCAGTCATCCTGGTATTCGCAACCAGCTATGCACTGGTCGTCACGGAGGAGTTCACGCACCTTCGAAAATCCAAACCAATGATGCTCGCGGCCGGGATCATCTGGCTTCTCATCGCCCTCCAATACGTGTCCGCTGGCTCACCCCATTTGGTCGAGGAAGCTGTCCGGGAATTCCTCACTGAATTCGCTGAGTTGTTCCTGTTTTTGCTCGCCGCCATGACCTACGTGAACGCGATGAGCGAGCGTCAGGTTTTCGATGCCCTCCGCTCCTGGCTGGTCTCCCGCGACTTCAGCTTTCGTACGATATTCTGGATAACCGGCGCAATCAGCTTCTTGCTGTCTCCTGTGATAGACAACCTGACCACGGCACTGGTTATGTGCGCCGTGGTTCTCGCCGTCGGCAAGGAGAACCCTCGGTTTGTCGGCGTAGCGTGCATCAACATAGTCGTCGCGGCCAACGCGGGCGGTGCCTTTTCTCCATTTGGCGACATCACTACCCTGATGGTCTGGCAAAAGGGGATCGTCGAATTCAGCACGTTCTTTTCACTGCTGCTTCCATCGCTGGTGAACTTCCTGATTCCCTCACTGGTCATGTCTTTCGTGATCGAGCGTACGAAACCAGAGACCGGCGGCGAGACCATAACGATGAAACGCGGCGCCCGACGAATCATGCTGCTCTTCGCAGGCACTATCGGCACCGCGGTTTGCTTCCATCACTTTCTTCACCTGCCTCCATTTCTGGGAATGATGACAGGGCTCGCCTATCTGAAGTTCTTTGGCTTCTACTTGCGTAAGACCCATACGGCAACGCCCGCAGACACACCCAACTACGGGCAGGTCGGCGATATCGCGCCGTTTGACAGCTTCGCGCATGTTGCCCGCGTCGAGTGGGACACGCTGCTGTTCTTCTTCGGCGTCATCATGTGCGTGGGCGGCCTAGGGTTCATCGGCTACCTGGGCGACCTGTCTGGTTTTCTGTATGGGCAATTTGGGCCGACCGTGGCGAACACAGCCATTGGCCTGCTGTCCGCCCTGGTCGACAACATTCCGGTCATGGTGGCTGTCTTGCAGATGAACCCGGAGATGGATCTTGCCCAGTGGCTACTCGTGACCCTGACGGCCGGCGTCGGCGGCAGCCTGTTGTCCGTTGGTTCCGCAGCCGGGGTTGCGCTGATGGGGCAAGCGCGCGGCGCTTATACCTTCTTCGGGCACTTACGCTGGACGCCCGTTATCGCAGTGGGCTACTTCGCGAGCATCTGGGTTCACCTGGTCATCAATACGCAGTTCGTCGGTGTCGCTGCTGGTTGACTAATCATAGGGGACAGCAGGTAACGGGACAGGACCAAGTGCCAGGTCCAATTATGATCATAGGGAATTGGAATTAGTTTCGGGGCCAATTGGACCTGGCACTTGGTCCTGTCCCCGATGATTCTTAGCGCGGAAACGCATAACCCGGTAGCACCTGCCACCGGCTACGGTAGACTGCCGCACCATGAGTGCACGCCAGTCCCACACCTTAAACGGCCCGTTTCGAATGAGCCGCGGCATCCTGCAGAACCCCACCATTGCCTATGAGCACTGGGGGGAACTGAACGCGACCGCGGACAACGCCATTCTGATCTTCACGGGGCTCTCGCCATCAGCCCATGCTGCATCGTCGCCGGAAGATCCGTCCACCGGCTGGTGGGAGGACATGATTGGGCCAGACAGGCCAATCGACACCAACCGCTACTACGTCGTTTGCGTCAACTCACTCGGTAGCTGTTTCGGTTCTACGGGACCAGCAAGTGTCGACCCCATTCTGGGTTGCCCTTATCGCCTGAGCTTTCCGGTGCTGTGCCTTGAAGACATCGCCAACGCCGGGCTGGAAGTCATCAAGGCGCTCGGTATCGAGCAACTGCACGCGGTTGTCGGCGCATCGATGGGAGGTATGACCGCCCTCGCCTTCTGTTTGCTGCATCCTGAGCGCGCACGCGCGCTTGTCTCTATCTCATCAGCGGCGCGCTCCCAACCCTTCTCCATCGCTCTACGATCGCTGCAACGCGAGATAATCCGTAAAGATCCTGCGTGGAAGAAAGGCGACTACGATGGAGCCGGGCCGGTCATGGGTATGCAACTGGCGCGCAAGCTCGGCATGATTACGTATCGCTCAGCTAGCGAGTGGCAACAACGATTCGGCCGAGAGCGTGCTACCGACGACCTCACTGATGATGCGATCTTCGGTATCGATTTCGAAGTGGAAAGTTACCTGGAAGCCCACGCGCAAAAATTTACCGGCAGCTTCGACGCCAACTGTTACCTGTACCTGTCGCGCGCGATGGATCTGTTCGACGCGACGGACCACGGCGGCTCTCTGGATGATTCATTGGCCCGTTTGGAACTCGAACGCGCGCTCGTGATCGGCGTCGAAACAGACATTCTGTTTCCGCTGCACCAACAGAAGGAACTCGCTGACGGTTTGATACCACACGTGACCAGCGTCGATTTTGCACCGCTGCCCTCGATTCAGGGGCACGATTCGTTTCTCGTCGATATGGACCGATTCAGGCCAACCATCGCGCGCTTTTTCTAGCCGCTTGGCAAAAAAGCCTACCAGGACCAATCTAGCCGATAAGAAAGCCTGAGCTTGTCACGTCGCCAATGACGACTGCTCCCGGAAGATCGCGCAGAACCGATTCGACGTGTTCCCGGGGCAGCGCCGCCAACAACCCGCCGCTGGTTTGAGGGTCTGCGAGGATCGCAGCCGCGTCGAGCCCACCGCCTTCAAATCGATCCAGGGCTTGTTGATTACCCGCGAACAACGAACTGCGGACACCCGCTTCCAGTGCCGCAATTGCACCAGGCAAACTGGGTATCGATGAGAGGTCGATGCGTAATCCACAGCCGCTTGCATCGGCCATCTCAAGCGAGTGCCCGGCAACGCCAAAGCCGGTGATGTCCGTCATGGCTGTTGCGACCGGAGCTAGCAGAGCCGCAGCTAGCGCGTTGCTCGCATCGAGCGTTGCCAGCAACGACGCGTAGTGTCGCGCGGGCAACTCTCCGCGCATCAAGGCGGCGAGCAGAACACCACTCCCCAAAGGTTTGGTCAGTAGCAAGACATCACCCGGACGCATACCTGCCTTGGTCAGCGTGCGAACCCCGGGCCGAGCAAGCACGGCAAAACCAAGCGACAGTTCTGCCGCCTCGGCAGAATGACCGCCGATCAGTGCAACGCAGTGTTCATCGAGCACGTCCAGCGCGCCGCGCATCAATCGGTAAAGATCGTCTTCCATCAGCGCGTCGGCCATCGCGGGTACGGTGGCAAGCGCCAGCGCCGCGGCAGGAACGCCGCCCATGGCGAAGATATCCGACAGGGCATGATGGGCCGCAACTCGGCCAAATCGATAGGGGTCATCAAGCATCGCCCTGAACGCATCGGCGGTTACCAGAATCTGATCATCTGGCCAGCGCAACAGCGCCGCATCGTCACCACCCGCGATGACAACGTCTTCGCCGACATGAATATCCAGGCGATGTAACACCCGATTCAACGGATCCGCAGCAACTTTCGCTCCGCAACCTGCGCAGCGCATCAATGACGGCGCATCCACGAGCAAGTGCTCAGGCAACTGGGCGTCGTCTTCCTCTGCCGGCATTGCCGGTAGATCGCTAAAACGCGCCATGAAACGCTGATCAATCCAGTCTTTCCAGCGCCAGACCCAACTGCCTTCTGCAGCCCAGTGACCGCGCATAGCAACCGCGCGCCCGTCGCCCGTCCCAATCAGGGTGAGGAACCGTCGCTGAGGGCGATAACGTACCAGCGGCTCACCGGCCACCAGCGCAACCAGGTTGCGCGCCAGAATCGGGCCCTGGCGGACGGCGTATACGCCCGCCTTGGCCAGCCCACCGGGCGCGAAGTGGCTGCAATCACCAACCGCAAAGACGTTGGCGTGGCTCAAAGACTGCAAGGTTTCGCCAACGCTGACAAAACCAGCATCGCTTACCTGCAAGCCGCTCGTGGCAAGAAACGTCGGTGCGACAACTCCTGTCGTCCAGAACACGTGGTCGGCGTGCAACACAGCATCACTGTCGCTTAGCAGTAAACCGTTGATGAACTCGGTGGCGGAAAAGCTCGTGATGATGCCGACACCCTGACGAGCGAGCGCTGCACTCAACAACTGTGCAGCCTTCGCTGGTGCGTCGTCAAAAAGGGAATCGCCGCGGTGCACCAGAAACACCTGGGCGCCTTCGGGGACAACATTGGCCATCGCCATCGCCAGCTCGATGCCACCGGCGCCAGCTCCAACCACCGCCAGGCGGGAGGTTGCATCAAGTGCCGGCGCAATTGCTTCCCAGGCAGGCACGAACTGACCGATTGGCTTGACTGGAATGGCTCCGGCCGGCGCAGAAGGTGCGCCGCCGACGTTGACTGACAGGACGTCATAGCGACAGTCGGCGCTTCCGGAAAGACTCAATAGTGACTCATCGGCTCTGATCCCGACAACCTCATCAGCAATCAAGCGCGCACCGGCGAAGCGGCAAAGCTTTAGCAGATCGATATGGAGTGAGTCGCTGGAATAGGCCCCGCTGACATAGCCTGGCAGCATGCCCGAATAGGGTGAATTGACTTCTCGCGCGATGACGGTCGTTCGCAGCCACGGCGCCGGATTCATGGCCAGGTGCTTGAGTACCTGCACGTGCGCGTGGCCACCACCGACAAGGACAAGTTCGCGCACGAACGGCGTATGAGAGGGGACGGATTGCACGGGCGAAGCATAGCTGCGCCACGTCGTGAGTCCCAGCGTGGTCTGATGCGCGAATCAGACCTCGTAACTATTGAGCAGCCATCGGATGTTCCAACAGCTACCGGCTATATGTCGATATCGAGATAGTCGAGATCCTGGGACAACCGACGCAACTCCATGCGCTCTTCCAGGCGACGGCGGATTTCGTTGGAACAGATCTCCTCGCCCGGAGCAGCCTTCAGGCTCGCATTGCGAACGTCAGGGTCTTCATCGGCATCGTCAGCGAAGTCATCGAAGAGATCATCGTTGTCCGCCTCGGCGTACGCGGTGTCTTCGTTAGCCGCATCGACCGGGGTGTCGAAGTCTTCCAGATCCGACGCTTCGGCGTCATCAATGAGGTCGTCGGGGAGTTCGCCCGGAGGCGCTTTGTCGTGCTGGTTACCAGAGGTTGTTCGTGCATCAAGCATATTGGGGTCGCCGTCCTTCGCGTTGCCTTGACCTGATTGATTGGTCACTTTCGATGAGCGTGTCGACGCTCGTTGTTTACTGCCATTTGCCATAGCCATTCTCGTCGCCACTGCGCAAATGCGCATTCCGCTGGCACTTCGCCGCTTCACCGGCGCTCGCGCTGCGTAGACAACTCAAGCCACACATGCGTTTTATGCCTGCACCCAGAAACCGTCAAGAGACGCCGGTCACAAAAGCGAACAACGCCTCATCTACACCCGTTCGCCGGCCCTCCCCCAGCCAGCCTTTCTGGCTGGCCTTCGGCTGGAGACTACGCCGCAAACGAGGCTCGCCGCGAGCGGGTACAACGTCAATTTCACTGTTAACATGGCTGGTTCCGGCCTAAAGAAAACTAGCAACCCAGAGGCTGAGCGCAACTCCGCACACGTCATCAAACCGCTGTTGCATTTGCCCTAGCCGCCGGAAGCCTGCAGTGCTGTTCGACAGCGAACCAATACCGCTTCAAGAGATATCAACCGCATGAAAGCCCAAGCCCTCGTATTCGATTTGGACGGCACACTGCTGGTCGGTGAAGACCTCCCGGCTGCTAACGCCGACGCTCTGAGGCGCGCGTCCAAATCCGGTTTACACATCATGATCGCCACCGCGCGCTGGCGTCAGATGGCCGAGCGGATAATGGCAGAGGTTGGCGTCACGGGGCCGGCGATCGCCTGCTCTGGTGCACAGGTGTACGACAGCGCAAACCAATGCGATTTATTCGATGAGCGCCTGCCCGAAGACTTCGTGCGCGAGCTCTATGCGCTCTGCGATCAAGAACGCTGCGTTGCAACCGTTACCGTCAGCGACCGCACGCTACTCAAACTCGATGGCCAGCCGGACCCATCGCTACTGAGCGAGGAGATGATCTGGGTGCCAGCGCTTACCGGCGCTGACCCAAGCCTGCCCAGAGTCGCAGCGATTCAAGGCAGCAAAGCCAACGCTCGCATCCGAGCCGAGCTGGAGCCACGCTGGCGAGACAAGGTTCACTTCAAGGATTCCATCGGCCCGACGGGCAAGATCATCGTGGCAATCACCGCCGCGGCCGCCACCAAAGGCGCAGCACTGAACGCCGCCTGCACCCATCTGGGTATACAACCGGAAGCCGTTATCGCGTTTGGTGATGCGGACAACGATATCGACATGTTCGCCGCTGCAGGCCAATCGGTCGCCATGGGGCAAGCGGAAGCGCACGTAAAGGCCGCCGCCAGCCACATCACACGCCGACATGACGACGACGGCGTTGCCTATGCCATTAATCACCTTCTGGATCATGGAGATCTGCCCGATGTCCGCTGAGACGAGCAACCCTGACGGGAGCACGGCAACCGCGCTGCGCGAAGACAGTCCATTCACGGCCAGCGACGGCGCCCGTATCCAACGCTATCGATGGGCGGCGGACAATTGCCGAGCGGTCATTCACATCTCCCACGGCATGGGAGAGCACGCCGCGCGCTACGATCGCATCGCCCGCGCCCTGACGGCTTGCGGCTTCACGGTCTACGCCAACGATCATCGCGGCCACGGCCTGACCGCGCCGCCGGGACAGCAGGGCTGGCTTGGGGACGACGGCTGGAATCGCCTGATCACCGATCTGCGCGAGATGATTCGTGCCGAACGCAAGAGCCACCCGGGCGTACCCGTCGTGCTGTTCGGACACTCAATGGGCTCCATGGCAAGCCAGCAGTACATCTGTCGGTACGGCACGAGCATCGACGCTGTGGTGTTGTCCGGCTCACCGGGCTTCAGCAGCGGCTTTCAGTCATTCCTCTCACGCACCATCGCCCGCTTTGAGCGTTGGCGGCTTGGTGCTGACGCAGACAGCGATCTGCTTCAAGGCCTGCTCTTCGGCAAATCTAACGAGCCATTCGATAGCGAAGAAGCCACAGGCTTCGAATGGCTGTCCAGGGACGACGCTGAAGTACGCAAATACATCGACGATCCGCAGTGCGGCGCTGTGCTGACGGCGGGGTCGCTGGTCGATCTCTTCCAGGGTGCGCGGCGCGCCTCCAAACCGGCCATCATCGCGGCGATCCCCGAGGCTTTGCCGGTTTACGTGTTCTCGGGCAGTGATGATCCGGTACACGGCGAGGAGAAGAATCTGTCCAGATTGCTTGCCCGGTATCGCGAGCGACTGACCAACGTCACCTACCGCCTGTACCCCGGCGGTCGCCACGAGATGTTGAACGAGACAAATCGTGATGAGGTGACGAGCGATCTCATCACCTGGCTGAACAACACGCTCAAGTGACCCACACAAAATCCGACTAGCGAAGGAGGTTTGCAACCCGTGAGCAACGACGCCATCAGCCGCTACCCCATACCCGAGCTTTCCGACATGCCCGAGGACATCAGAGAGCGTATCGTCGCCATCTCTGAGCGGTCGGGATTCGTGCCTAACGTGTTTCTAACGCTCGCCCATCGCCCGGATGAGTTCCGCGCGTTCTTCGCATATCACGATGCGCTCATCGAGAAGGACAGCGGCCTGACCAAGGCCGAGATGGAGATGATTGTCGTCGCGACCTCTAACGACAATAACTGCCAGTACTGCGTCGTCGCTCACGGTGCCATCCTGCGGATCCGAGCGAAGAACCCGCTGATCGCGGATCAGGTTGCCATCAACTACCGCAAGGCCGACATCACCGACCGGCAAAAAGCCATGCTCGATTTCGCTATGAAGGTGTCGAACGACGCAGGCGCGATTGGCGATGATGATTTCGAACGACTAACAAGCTTCGAGTTCAGCCGAGAAGACATCTGGGACATCGCCGGCATCACCGCCTTCTTTGGCCTTAGCAATCGCATGGCTAACTTCACGTCGATGCGGCCTAACCCCGAGTTCTACGCCATGGGCAGGGAACTTCCGGGCTAGGCCGCAGACAGGCCTCAGCGTTCGAGCGCTACCCGACTGCCTGAAGCCGGACGTCGCCATCGTTAACAAAACAGGCTCGGTCAAATAGAGTCAGATCGAGCGGGTTTGTCAGCCGGACATCCGCCAGCTCAGGAAGCAAGCCCGCGTGTTCATCAAAGCTGCGATGGATCTGACTGACCAGCACGACGATCGCCCCACTGACCTGCGCAAACATCTTTAGCGCCGACACCTGATCGGTAAGCGCCGGGTTCGAACGCCGGTGATCGAGTGCTTGCAGATAATCGATAGCGATGAGATCACCCGGTCGCGCCGATCCCGAATGTTCGATGACTTCATCAGCGGACAGATCGTCGGAGTCGCAAACCGCGATCGGTGCGTCCAGGCCGTCAAAACCCAATTGCGCAAGACGCGCATCCACTGCGCGACGGCTGTACTCGACGGTGAAGAATGCGCCGCCCAATCCACGACGGACAGCCTCAACCACCAGCTCAAGAGCCAGCAACGTCTTGCCTTGACCAGGCCTAGCCGCCAGCAGAACCAGTTCTCCCGGCACGAGCTGATCAAGGACGCGAGCCCCAACGGGCTCGTTGGCATAATGGCGTGCCAGCAGGCTCCAGGATTCGTAACCCTCCTGACGGGCAGTATTGTTGAGCGCTTCGGAAAGACGAATGCCCTGCTGGCGTGCAGCCACACGAGCGTTACGCTTCAGACGATAGATAGGAACGGATAGCTTCATGGTAGAACCTCGTTACGAGCGCGTGCGCAACCCCTCCTGATGCGAGCCACTCAAACGAAGGCCTGACTAAGACTGTAGACCCTGCAGGACAATTGCTTCCCCACTTCACAAGTGAATTCGGAGGGAGGGAGGCCGGGGCGAACGGCCTAGACAGAGCATAGGCTCGATGGATCAGGGCAAGCAAGTGGCCTTGCGAGGACGAGCGTAAGGCTTGTCATCGCGAAGAGGCCGGCGCGCCGTAAAAATATTCGTCGTCGCGAGCCAATCGTTTGCGCAGCAAGCGATGCAGCGTGGCGATCTCCGTACGACGGGCGCAATCCATGCATCAGGAGATCGCCGCGTTGTGGCTTCGCCACGCCTCGCGAAGACGGTTAGTACGAGCCTTCCAAAACCAGCTCAGATCGCCGCGTTGTGGCTTCGCCACGCCTCGCGAAGACAGGCGTAAGGCTTGTCATCGCGAAGAGGCCAGCGCGCCGCAAAAAATATTCGTCGTCGCGAGCCAATCGTTTGCGTAGCAAGCGATGCAGCGTGGCGATCTCCGTACGACGGGCGCAATCCATGCATCAGGAGATCGCCGCGTTGTGGCTTCGCCACGCCTCGCGAAGAC
>CAYGQC010000062.1:0-7070 GCA_964351875.1 uncultured Pseudomonadales bacterium | reverse complement strand
CAATCCATGCATCAGGAGATCGCCGCGTTGTGGCTTCGCCACGCCTCGCGAAGACAGGCGTAAGGCTTGTCATCGCGGAGAGGCCGGCGTTCGCTAGCACCTACAAATACCTGCTGTAGAGACAATCTGGCTTGTCTGCAACGTCTACAAGGCCAGCTCTACCAGCCAACCAGCTAGCCGCTTAGACCCACCCCTCTTTCACCGCGTCGATACCCTCTGCGATCACCCGTTTGCTCACGTCGTTGAGCGCTTTGTACATCGCAGATGTGGCGTCAGGCACTTCGGTACCCGCCGGGAACGTGATCGGATCCAGTACGAGAGCTGATGCAGGCCCGGGCGAAACCTCCCGGGAGCCTTTCGGCCGGAGCTTGTCGACGCCATTGAGGTAGATGGGTAGGACGGTTGCGTTAGTCTCAAGCGCGAGGATGCTTGGGCCGTGGCGAAACTGCGCCATCCCCTTGGCGGTGGACCGAGTTCCTTCAGGAAAAATCAATATGTTGCCGCCGTTTTTTAGAAGCCACTTCGGGTAGTCAAGCGCTTTAGACCCGCCGCCGCGCTGAATCGGGAAGGTGCCGTTGATGAGCGACTGCCACCAAGGTTGCATCGTCAGCTCATCGCGGCCTTTAACGAAATATCGGTCGGCAGCCGCCCCTGAATACAGGCTAAAACGAAGCCGAGTAGTCAGCGCTCCATGCACCGCTACGCCGTCCATGTGGCTACGATGGTTCGCGATGACCACACAGCCGCCTTTGATGGCCTTCTGTTTCTCCATGCCGCGGACGTCGAGCGGCTTGAAGTACTGTCGAATCCAACGATCGTAGGCATACCAGCGCATCGAGAAACGAACGAGTTTGGCCCAGTAGGCGTTCTGCCAGGGGTGCGGCCCGCCGGTTTCGACCTGCTCCCGGGTCATCAACCGGGCGAACAACGGAAGGTCTATGGCGGGCATGATCTCGGTCTGGAATGTGCTGCCGATCTCGGCCGCAAACGAGGCTCGATACGCGCGGAAGTTGTCAGACGCCTCGAAGATGGTGCACTGATCATAGTCACCCATCAACCACCAGTTGCCGACCACTTTGGCTTCCCACCGGCCGAGCGCAGCTTCGACTTCTCGCAGAACCTCCGGGTTCTTCCTGATCGCCTTGTGCGCATCCACGCGCTGCTTGAGCAGCATGATGTAGTGCGGCACAGATCAGCTCCCGCCGGGTCCGGCCCCTTGCATCAGCTCGATAAACTCGCCAATCGGCATGGCGGGATAAGTCGTCACCTTGATGGTGCCGCGGGAGCCAAGCTCCAGCGCGATACGAGCCATGGCTTCGTTGCTGGGCGCTTCGATGATATTGACAAAATCGTAGCCACCAAGCACCGCGTACTGTGCAGTGACGCGCGCGCCCATAGCCTCGACTTCCTTGTTTACTTCGCCAAGTCGGTCCGGCCGCTGCTTGAGTGTCTTGCGGCCGTCATCGGTTAGCGTCGACATCATGACGTAGGTCGCCATCTTAAATTCCCCTAATTGTGCTTTCGCAACACGCGATCGCCAGGGCGTGCCGATATCCGGCGCCGTCCCGGTGAGGTTTTACTCACCTCGCGTTCCCTCTTCGCCCCGCTTCGCAAATCGCGCAAGCAAGGCCGCACCGCATTCCCCCAACGCGGTTACTTGTTGTGCAATGACAGTCAACGCTTTTGCCAGTCGCGTCAACCCGCAGACTGCTCACGGTCGCTATCACGATTCGATGGTGCAACCCGCTCGATGAACTCGCCTATCGCCGCAAGGGCTTCCATTGCCTCCGGCAGCTCCTCGAAAGCCTGCCAGACATGCAACGTGTGCGGCCACACCTGCAGTTCGACCATTGAACCCGCTGCGCGCGCTTTGTTCACGTAGCGCACCGAATCATCGAAGAGCATCTCCGCACTAGACGCCTGCACGAGCAGCGGCGGCAGGTGGGACAAGTCACCGAGTGCCGGCGACAGGAGCGGATCCGACGGCAGCATTCGATTCGTCAGCACGCCAACCCACAACAGTAGAAAGCGCGGCAACTTCATCATTTTGCCAATACTACTCCCGAGCATCACGTCGGTCTCGATGTTGCCTTTCATGCTGGGGCTGCGGAACGTGCTGTCCGTTGCCGGCGACAATGCGATCGCGGCGTCCGGGGCACGCAGGCCACGATCACGTATCCATGCAATCAACATGAGCGTTAGGTTGCCGCCGGCGGAGTCGCCTGCCACCAGCATCGTCTCGGCAGGGGATATCCCATCGGGACCGGTCTGGAGCAGCCATTGATAGGCGCGCTGGCAATCGGTGATTCCCGCCCGCCTTTGATGCTCTGGCATCAACCGATAGTCCACCGAGAAAACTGCGGCGTCCGCGATCTGAGACAAACGCGTTGTCAGGCCTCGATGGCTGCGTGGACTACCCAGAGTGAAAGCGCCGCCATGTATGTAGAGCAGACGGCGAGTCGTGCTGGTACCCGGCGCTTGCACCCACTCCCCGGTCAACCCGGGTTCGCTAACTGGCGTGATCACAGCATCGACCTCTCGGTCGCCGAAGAACGATTCAAGCATGTCTCGCATTGCCGTCAGGCGCTTGCCGCCCTTGGCTTGCTCCGCAGTCACTCGCAGTGCATTCAGCCGATCAAAGACTTGCTTGTGTTCAGGGCTCGCGCTGGGCCGGTCGCGAAACAGCGCAGGTCTCGGTCGCTGAAACTCCTCGAGGTCTTCGCCGTCGAGCCAGTTTCGAGTCAGCCACCAGAGTCCGGCAGCGAGCAAAAGGAGAATCAGTAAAGTCACGCGACGTTGTCCTATGAATGTTCGGGGTTCACGGAGAGTTTGAGCGCGCTATTTCTCGCGCACATAGCTGCCGGGGGCTGGTTCGATAACAGGATACCCGTCAGCACCGAGCGCCATGGATGCGGCCTGCTTTTCCGGCTGCACATCAGCAAGCCAGTCGATCCAGTGAAAGACCCAGGAACCCGGGTTCTCATCCGCCTCCGCCATAGCAGCATCGGGATCTTCCGGCAGATTTTTCGGCACCCAATACTTCAGGTGCTTGTTATCGAGCCGACCAGAGATCGTCTGGGTATGATTCTGATTGGTCAGGACAAAAGTTGGATCTTCGCCAAACAACTGGGTTGAGCGGTAGCAGGCTTTCCACGGCGTTATGTGGTCAGTGCTGCCGGCCATGATGTACACCGGGTACTTAATTTTGCTGAGGTCTACTCGCTTGCCGAGGATGCGCTGCTCTGCTTTTGCCAGCCGGTTGCTTCGTGACAGCTCCAGAAAATCACACTGCATTTCTGCCGGCACTCGCGTGTAGTCAATCGACCAGAACAACAGTGGGTGCTGAATAGGCGCATCGCCCATCAGGTAGTTGCTGCGCAGGAACGACATGATGTTCTCTTCGATACGCAGCAGCGCAAACATCTCGTAGACATTCTTTTCCGAAAAGACGCCCTGCTGCCGCACCATGGCTTTTTGCGCATCCACACCGCGATCACTAACGAACAAACCGAAATCGCTGTCGTCCGGACGATAATCCAGAACGTTGACAAAGAGCGAGAGAGACTCGATCCAGTCTTCCTTGCGAGCGCGCAGCGCACCTGCGGCCGCGGTCGTGACCAGGCCTCCTGCGCAGAGCCCCATCAGGTGTACTTTTTCACACTCCGAGATATCGCGAATCGCGCTAATTGCAGCAATCACACCGTCCGCGTATGAGTCGATATTCCAGTTGGCGTGCTCAGCCGACGGGTTGCGCCAGCTCACCGCGTAGACCGGAATGCCCGCTTCCAGTAACCGCTGAAAGAGCGATCGATCCGGTGTCAGGTCACCGAGGTAGAAGCGATTGACCTGGCTGAAAACATAGAGCAACGGCGTTTTACTGACTTGTTCGGTGAGCGGTTTGTACTGAATCAGCTCCAGCATCTCGTTGCGGAACACCACCGCGCCTTCGCTTGCCGCCACGTCCACGCCGAGCTCGAAAGCTCTGCGATCCGCAGCCGCTGGGTACCCGTGGTTGTGCTGGAGATCGTCAACAAAGTTCTGGATCCCGGCCCAGACGCTTCGGCCATTCGTCTCACCAGCCTTACGCATCGCCGCCGGGTTGCCAGGCAGCACGTTGACCGGTGCGAGCACGTCTTTCGCCGCATCGAGGACAAAGCGCGCCCGTTCGCGCTCGATACCGGACAACCCGGACTCGGCCAGCCAGGTATCCAGCGACCGGGTCCAGGCGTTGTATGAACGCGCGACGCGCCGGTACAGGGGATTGTCATGCCAGGATTCATCGGCAAAACGCTTGTCTGCGAAGACGTCATCAAACTCATCGCCCTGGCCGAGCCATATGCCAGCCCAGTTGCGCATCAGCTCACCGGAAACCCGCAGCGCACCCATAGGCTGAGACACTGCCCGGGCCGCCACCTCACCCCACGTATCGATGAACGACTGCGCATCGACGCCAAACGCTCCGGACGCTGCCGCACCACCGGTATTGTCAGCCAGCTCAGCAGCGCTGGGGTTGGACTTGGGGTCCGGCGTCGAATCAGTCATGGTCGAGTCCCATTTTTTCTAGCGTTGTTGAGTATCGATCAGTAGAGCCTGCAATCGAATGCGCCTTCATTAGCGACACCGACAGACTCCCGTCAGGGCTAAATTGCACCTCCAACGAGGTTGATCAAAGACACCTTGCCGACACAGCCATCCTGCGCAAATGTCGAGCGCCGGGCAAGCGTGCGCGGAGCGGATGGCAGAAACAAGGCAGCCAGAAACAAGGCAGCCAGATACTGGCAAGCCAGAAACGAGCAAGCCCGTGAGCCGGAGCGAATAGGATTCTCTCTGGTCTCACGGGCTCGATAGGGTCGCCCGGCGATAGCCGGGCTTCGGCAGGGCTAAGTCTTCAGTTACGCAGCAGCTTCTGCGACGTCGGAAGCTTCCTGCGCTTCAGCAGACCAGGCGCTGCGAACTGCGGTGCCGGTGTGCTCAACTGCTTCACGAAGAACGTGGCCACGTTCCTGGGCGGCTTCTTTCACGCCTTCCCACATGGTGGCGCCGTACTCGCGCTGCAGCTCGACGAAAGAAGACACCTCGCGAATCTCGGGCACCTTCTTGGCGAACTCAGAGTTCATTTCGAAGTAGCGACGCAGGTTCTCTGCATCTTGCTCAACAACGCGGCGAATGGTGCTGGTGTTGATTTCGAACAGTTCACGACCCAGTTGGATCTGACGTTGGATAAAGCTCATTTCAAATTCCTCATTGTGGTTGCTCAGAGCCCGGGCGCGTTCCTCGATTACCGCTGAGGAAACGGTCGACCCGATGTCAGCTTCTGAGCTGGTTATCGATCTAGCGTGCTCAGGCCGAAGCCAATGTTGCACCGCACAAATGCATTGTGCACCACAGCATATTGCATTGCAACATTTTCTTTGAGCAGAGCTACAAGCCCCGTTCCAGCGTGCTAGAACCATCCATTCGAGCCATCCCATCGAGCCGGCCGGCGAAGAAGCAGGGCGCCTCCGTGACACCCTTCCCGCTTACGTTTCACTCGCATATCGCTCGTTGAATCGGACAGCACTCTGCACCAGACTCAACCTTCCGGCTGCAAGACAGCCCAGCGCCAGAGCACACCGTGTACGACGTACTCGACGTTAAAGACTACCAATCCCACGGGCCATCCCTGCTGCACTCGCTGTTTGAAGCGCCGCGCATGATTGCCGAGGCAGCGACGTTCGCCACCAGTTACCCATTGCTGCGCCGCGCCGCTAAAGGGGATGGTCATCCTGTGCTGGTGCTGCCCGGGTTTCTCGCTGGCGATGATTCGACTGCGTTACTCAGACGCTACCTGAATGCCCAGGGTTACCGCGCCCTACCCTGGCTCATGGGCACCAACAACGGCTCAGCAAGGGTTCAGCGACGTCTGGGCCGGCGCTTCATGCGGCTGATCGTCGCGTATAAAGGCGGCATAAGCCTCATAGGCCAGTCACTCGGCGGTGTGTTTGCGAGGGAGCTGGCCCGCGAGTTTCCAGAGCACGTTCGCCAGGTCATCACGCTAGGCAGCCCATTCGGGGCCAGCGGTCCGGACAACACACACCCCGTCGTAGGCAACCTGTTCGAGCGAATCTCGGGGCAGTCCGTCGATGACATGAAAGCGCGGCTCGGTGAGCATGACGCCCGCTCGCCGATACCGGTACCGAGCACCGCCGTGTATTCAAAGTCGGACGGCGTGGTGCACTGGAGCAGCTGCCTCGAATACCACGGCCCCCAGAGCCAGAACATTGAGATCATCGGTTCACACTGCGGCATGACCATGCACCCTGGGGCGGTCTATGTGATGGCCGACCGTCTGGCTCAACCCGCCAGCGAATGGCAGCCGTTCATCGCGCCAGCAGCCCTGCGTCAGTGGCTACTGCCGAAGGCCGCGTCTCCCGGCACACACACCGCAGAGGAAACAGCCAGCCAGGGTCAGGACGCCGGCGCCACGTCTCCGGAGCCGGTCACCCGCTGACTGATTTCAGGCGAGCCCGAATATCGAATATCGCCAGAGCCGACAATACTGGCATCCAGATGAGCGCTCGCCTGTAACTCGATGTCACCGGAACCCGCGACGGAGGCCACCGCTTTCTGGGCGGACAGCGCGAGCGCATCGATATCCCCGGACCCCGTAACCGACGCTCGGAGTTCGTTGGTCTTGCCCGCCACGTCAATATCGCCACTACCCGTAACCTGGACTGTTAGGCGATCAGCGTCGACATTACTGATCTCAATATCACCGGAACCCTGAACTGCCAGCATCAACGCTTCGCCCGCAAGCGAGCTCGCCATGATGTCGCCAGACCCCGCAACCGTGAGGCTATCAACGCTGTCGTAGTAGAGCGTGATACGCACCGGCTCACTCGACCAGCGCCAATCATTCTCCCGAGCACCGATTGTCAGCACGGAGTCAGCCACCTCGAACGTTAGCGCCTGGACATCATCCGCCGTACCGGTCACGTCCGCGGACGGCGTACGGTCCGCGAGTGCAGCGCGCACCAGCGTGACGTCGCCTGCGATCTCGACGCGCACGGCGATGAAGCTCTCATTGAGAT